>NZ_JBEOYI010000019.1:0-171079 GCF_040297005.1 Streptomyces sp. NPDC001904
CGCTGCCGCGCCGGGTGGCCGCCTACCGCGGCCCCCGCGCCCCTGAGGCATGCGCTGCGCGCAGCCTCCCCTGAAGGCCGCAGGCCTGTCAGGGGCGCGGGGAACTGCGCGAGAAGCGGCCACCGGGGCGCGCCCGACGAACAACCCAACAGCAGGGAGCCTCAGCTCAGGGACAGTTCGCCCGGCAGGGGCCCGGTGTGGACGACGACCAGGCCCGAGACGGCCCGGGTCAGAGCGACGTACAGGCGGCGCAGCCCGGTGCGCTCATCGGGCTCACCGCTCACCACGGCAGCCGGCTCGTCAAGGACCACGTAGTCGTACTCGAGCCCCTTGGCCAACGACGCCGGCACCAACGTCAACCGCGCCTCGGCCGTGGTCTCCTCACCCGGCGCGAGAAACACCACCCCCGCCTCGGTCAGCAACTCCCCCAGCACCGCACACCGCGCATCGGCGGCGATCAGCCCGACCGACCCCTCGTACTCCAGCGCCTCCCGGCAGGCGGCGACCACCTCGGCGTCCCCCGAGATCCCCCGCACCTCGAACACCCCGGGATTCTCACGCACCGACGCCACCGGAGCGAGCCCGGGCGCGATGTGCGGAAGGAGCCGGGAGGCGTACGTGATGACGTCGGTCGGCACACGGAAACCGGCCGTCAGCTCCTCCACCACGGCATCCGGCTTGCCCAGGTGCCCCAGCGCCTCGCCCCAGCTCTGCGTGGCCCACGGAGTGGTCCCCTGCGCGAGGTCGCCGAGCACGGTCACGGACCCGGTCGAGGCGCGCCGCCCGACGGCCCGGTACTGCATCGGGGAGAGGTCCTGAGCCTCGTCGAGCACGACGTGCCCGAGCGAGTGCGTCCGCTCGACGAGATCGGTGGCCTCGTCGATCAGCACGGCGTCGGCGCCGGACCACTTGACGGTCTTGACGCTGCGCGCCGGCTTGGCCCAGAGCACGGTCTTCTGCTCGTGGTCGTCGAGCAGCCCGTCGGCGTGCTCGGCGAGGAAGTCGGCGTCGGACAGCAGCCGCAGCACCAGCTTGGCGGGGTCGACGGGCGGCCAGATCTCCTTGACGGCGGCCTTGACGGCGGTGTTGCGCGCGACGGCGTTCTGCACCCGGTCGTCCGGGGCCTCCCCCGCCCGCTCCATCTGGACGAGCACGGCGTGCGCGATCCGCTGGGGCAGCGCTTCGCGCGCGGCCCCGTACCGCATGTCGCGGCCCATCAGCTCCCGGACGATCTCCTCGATCTCGTACGAGGGAACCCGCCACCGCCGGGACCCGCGCACCACCACGATGCCCTCGCTCGGCAGCGTGATGTGCGAGCGCAGCGCCCGCCGCAGCACCTCCGCCATGCGGGCGTCGCCCTTGATCAGCGCGGCGGGTGCCTCGTCGGCGCCGCGCACCTCCACGGGCCCGGCGACGAGGTCGTCGACGGTCGCCTGCTTGACCTCCAACTCGCCCAGCGCGGGCAGCACTTGCTCGATGTAGTGGAGGAAGGACCGGTTCGGCCCGATGACGAGGGTGCCGGTGCGGGCGAGCCGCTCGCGGTGCGCGTAGAGGAGGTACGCGACGCGGTGCAGGCCGACGGCGGTCTTTCCGGTGCCGGGCCCGCCCTGCACGCACACCGAACCCGCGAGCCCGCTCCTGACGATCTCGTCCTGCTCGGGCTGAATGGTGGCCACGATGTCGCGCATCGGGCCGACGCGCGGGCGCTCGATCTCCTGCTGGAGCAGCTTGCTGGTCTGCTCGGCCTCGGCAGGGTCGGTCAGGTTCTCGTCCTCGTAGGCGGTCAGCTCCCCGCCCGTGTAACCGAACCTGCGGCGCAGCGCGACGTCCATCGGGTCCTTCTTCGAGGCCCGGTAGAACGGCTGCGAGACCGGCGCGCGCCAGTCGATGACCATCGGGTCGCCCTCGGCGTCGTGCACGTGGCGCCGCCCGATGTAGAACTGCTCCCCCTCCGCGCCCTCGGCCTGCTCGGCACCGGGGGCGTGCAGGTAGTCGAGGCGGCCGAAGAAGAGCGGGGTGTGGCTCAGGTCGGCGAGTGCCTTGATCCGCTCCTCGATCTGGCGCTGGAGCACCTCGGCGTTCACCCAGTTCGCGGTGACGTCGCGGATGTCGAGGGCCTCGGCGTCCTCGCGCATGGCGCGCAGGGCCGCGCGGGACGAGGAGAGGTGCGCACGCTCACGGTCGAGCGGCGACGCTGACTGACTCACGGGTACTGCCTCCGGCTCACGGTACGACGACGAAACGGGCCGCCGGTTTCCGACCGGACGGTGGCGCGCTCCGGTGAGGGGAGGCGGGCAGGACGGGCGAGTGTACGTGACCGCTCCGCTCCGGTGCCAACACATTTCTGGCCCGCGCTTCTCTGTCGGGCTGGTCCTTCGTCCGCGGCCCGGTGGCCGCTTCTCGCGCAGTTCCCCGCGCCCCTGAAGCGAGCTCCGCTCGCCCAGGGGCGCGACGGTGGCGCGCCCGGCCACCGGAGCTAAGGTCACCCCATGACCGAGTTGCGTGAGCGATTTGTGCGGGTGTTGCTGGCGGCGACGGAGAACCCCGGGACGGACCCGTACCCGTACGCCGACAACCTGCTCACCCGCTGGGCGGAACCCCACCGGCGCTACCACACCCGGACCCACCTCACCGCCGTCCTCGACCACATCGACGTCCTGGAGCGGCACGCGGCGAACCCCGACACGGTGCGTCTGGCGGCCTGGTTCCACGACGCGGTCTACCGCCCGGACCGCTCCGAGAACGAGGAACGGTCGGCGGCCCTCGCGGAGCGGGCCCTCACCGAAGCCGGACTGCCCCGCTCCCAGGTCACCGACGTGGCCCGCCTCGTGCGCCTCACGGTCACCCACGACCCGGCCGACGGCGACCCCGACGGCGAGACCCTGTGCGACGCCGACCTGGCGATCCTGGCGGCGGACCCGGCGGCCTACGCGGCGTACACGCGAGCGGTCCGCGAGGAGTACGCGTTCGTCCCCGACGAGGCGTTCAGGGAGGGCCGGGCGGCGATCCTGCGCCAGCTCCTCGACCTGCCCGCCCTGTTCAGAACCCCGTACGGAAAAAGGCACTGGGAATCCCCGGCCCGGGACAACCTGACGACGGAACTGCGCCTGCTGGCGCCCCGATAGGAGTGCGGGCAGCGGCCCGCGGCGGGGAGCGGCGGTCGATCAGAACCGGGCAACCGGGAATGCCGTCCCCTCCGCCCCCGGTTGCCCCTGACATGCCGCCGAATACGACCCGCACCACCATGCCCCTGGCCGTCTACATACTCGGCCTGAGCGTCTTCGCCCTGGGCACGAGCGAGTTCATGCTCTCCGGGCTGCTGCCCGCCGTCGCCGACGACATGGACGTCACGATCCCGCAGGCGGGCCTGCTGATCTCGGCGTTCGCGATCGGCATGGTGGTGGGCGCCCCGCTGCTGGCGGTGGCGACCCTGCGCCTGCCCCGCCGCACCACCCTCATCGCCCTGATCACGACCTTCGGCCTGGGCCAGGTCGCGGGCGCCCTCGCCCCCTCGTACGGGATCCTCTTCGCCTCCCGCGTGGTCTCCGCGCTGGCCTGCGCCGGATTCTGGGCGGTCGGCGCGGCCGTCGCCATCGCGATGGTGCCGGTGAACCAGCGGGCCCGCGCGATGGCGGTGATGATCGGCGGCCTGTCGATCGCGAACGTGCTGGGCGTCCCGGCCGGTGCCTTCCTGGGGGACGGGCTCGGCTGGCGCTCCGCGTTCTGGGCGGTCGGCGCGGCCTCGGCGATCGCGCTGGTCGGCATCGTCACGCTCGTCCCGCACATCCCGCGCCCGGCCGAACGCCCCCGCCTGAAGCGCGAGTTGTCGATCTACGCGGACCGGCAGGTGTGGCTGTCGATCGCGGTGACGGCGCTGGCGGCGGGCGGTGTCTTCTGCGCGTTCAGCTATCTGTCCCCGTTCCTGACGGACGTCGCGGGCCTGGACGAGAGCTGGGTCCCGGCGGTGCTCGCGCTGTTCGGCGTCGGCGCGCTGGTCGGCACGACGGTCGGCGGCCGGGTCGCGGACGCGCACCTCTTCGGGGTGCTGCTGACCGGCACCGCGCTGTCCACCGTCTTCCTGGCCGCGCTGGCCCTGCTCGGGCACCTGGAGGTCGCGGCGGTGGCCCTGGCGTTCCTGCTCGGCCTGTCCGCGTTCTACACGGCTCCGGCGCTCAACGCCCGGATGTTCAACGTGGCGGGAGCGGCCCCCACCCTGGCGGGCGCCACCACGACGGCGGCCTTCAACCTCGGCAACACGGGCGGCCCCTGGCTCGGCGGTACGGTCATCGACGCCGGTCTCGGCTATCCGGCGGTCGCCTGGGCGGGCGGCGCGATGACGGTGCTCGCCCTGGGCCTGACGGCGGTGTCGCTGCGGCTGCACCGGCGCACCGCGCCGTCCCGGGTCGTCACCGGCAGCGCGGCTACGCCGCAGGCCGTCCCTTCGGACGCCGCAGCCCGGCGTCCGTGAGCCTGCGCACCAGTTCCTTCGAGCCGATCGTCACGGCCCCGGCCCGCACCGCGTCCTCGTAGCGGTGCGCCGGGATGTCGTAGTGGTCGCGCTCGAAGGCCCGCTCCGGCACCCCCAACCGCCCGGCGAACACGTGCAGTTCGTCGAAGGACACGTCGCTCACGAGGTGGGACCAGAGGCGGCCGTGGCCGGGCCAGGTCGGCGGGTCGATGTAGACGGTCACCCGGCCACGGCTCCCAGGGAGCCGACCGGCGCCACGACCACCCCGGCCTCCGAGCACACCCAGTGCGGGTCGGCGCCCAGCTCCGGCTCGACGTCGAGCGCGTGCGGGCCGTCCGTGCCCGAGCCGGGTCCGCACACCGGGCACACCGGCCAGCGCCCGTGCCGCTCCAGGATGCCGTCCTGCACGTCCTGCGCCACGAGACCGGTGACGAACTCGACGCCCTCCGGCCACTGCTCCACCCACCAGCGGCGCTGCGTGATCGACTCCTCGACGAGCGAGACCACGTCCGCGTCGGCGACGTCGACGGCCTTCAGGTCCGCGAGGATCAGTGCGCGGGCCGCGTGCAGTGCCTGTTCCAGGGGGCTGATGGTGTTCATCCCCCCATTGTCCCGCGAGCCGTGTTCCGCGCGGCGCGGATGTGACGCAGGTCCCGGTCGTTCGACTCTTGACCCCTACCCGTCGCGAAAATATCTTTCATGATGTGAGCAATGACGTGAAGGAAAGTTTCGCGAACGACGCGCCGCCCGCCCCGGCCGCCCTCGCGGCGAAGGTGCGGACGCTGGCTCCGTCGATGACGCGGTCCATGCAGCGGGTCGCGGAGGCGGTCGCCGGTGACCCCGCCGGCTGCGCCGCCCTGACCGTCACCGGCCTCGCCGAGCTCACCGGCACGAGCGAGGCGACGGTGGTCCGCACCGCCCGCCTCCTCGGCTACCCCGGCTACCGCGACCTGCGCCTGGCCCTCGCCGGGCTCGCCGCCCAGCAGCAGTCGGGCCGGGCGCCCGCCGTCACCGCCGACATCGCGGTCGACGACCCGATCGCCGACGTGGTCGCCAAGCTGGCCTACGACGAGCAGCAGACCCTCGCCGACACCGCCGCCGGGCTCGACACCGTGCAGCTGGGCGCCGCCGTGGGCGCGCTCGCGGCGGCGCCGCGCGTCGAGATCTACGGCATGGCCGCGTCCGGGCTCGTCGCCCAGGACCTGGCGCAGAAGCTGCTCCGCATCGGTCACGTCGCGTACGCGCACTCGGACCCGCACCTGGCGGTGACCAACGCCGTCAGCCTGCGCTCCGGGGACGTCGCCGTCGCCATCACGCACTCCGGCGCCACCAGCGACGTCATCGAGCCGCTGCGCGTGGCCTTCGAGCACGGAGCCACGACGATCGCCATCACGGGCCGTCCGGACGCGCCGGTCTCCCAGTACGCGGACCACATCCTCACCACGTCGATCGCCCGCGAGAGCGAGCTGCGTCCCGCGGCCATGTCGTCCCGGACCAGCCAGCTCCTGGTGGTCGACTGCCTCTTCGTGGGGGTCGCCCAGCGCAACTACGAGACCGCCGCCCCGGCCCTCTCCGCCTCCTACGAGGCCCTGGCCCACCGCCATCGCGCCACTCCGCGGGGAACCCGGTCATGAGGCGCGGCCCAGGGGAGGCTGCGCGCAGCGCATGCCTCAGGGGCGCGGGGAACTGCGCGAGAAGCCCCACCGGCCGGCAGCCGACGACGTAACCAGCACCAGGCAGACGCCACCCCACCCGCACAGAAAGCCCCCGAGACGACGATGTCCACCGACGCCACGTACACCGAACTCCGCGCCCAGCTGGCCACCCTCACCACAGAGGCCTTCCGCCCGGAACTCGCCGAGATCGACCAGCTCCCCACCCACGAGATCGCCATGATCATGAACGGCGAGGACGCCACGGTCCCCGGCGCCGTGGCGGCCCAGCTCCCCCGGATCGCGGCGGCGATCGACGGCACCGCCGCCCGCATGGCCCGCGGCGGCCGCCTGATCTACGCGGGCGCGGGCACGGCCGGCCGCCTCGGTGTGCTGGACGCCTCCGAGTGCCCGCCCACCTTCAACACCGACCCCTCCGAGGTGATCGGCCTGATCGCGGGCGGCCCCTCCGCGATGGTCACCGCGGTCGAGGGCGCCGAGGACTCCAAGGACCTGGCCGCCGAGGACCTGGCCGCGCTGAACCTGACGGAGAACGACGTCGTGGTCGGCATCTCGGCCTCGGGCCGCACCCCGTACGCGATCGGCGCCGTCGAGCACGCGAGGAAGACGTACGGCGCGCTGACCATCGGCCTGTCCTGCAACGCGGACAGCGCCCTGGCGGCGGCCGCGGACCACGGCATCGAGGTCGTCGTCGGCCCCGAGCTGCTCACCGGCTCGACCCGGCTGAAGGCGGGCACGGCGCAGAAGCTCGTCCTGAACATGCTGTCGACGATCACCATGATCCGGCTCGGCAAGACGTACGGAAACCTCATGGTCGACGTCCGCGCGTCGAACGAGAAGCTGCGGGCCCGCTCCCGCCGCATCGTCTCCCTCGCCACCGGCGCCGAGGACTCCGTCATCGAGGCCGCGCTCGCCGCGACCGACGGCGAGGTGAAGAACGCGATCCTCGTCGTCCTCGGCGAGGTCGACGGCCCCACGGCCGCCCGCCTGCTGGCCGACTCGGACGGCCACCTGCGCGCCGCACTCGCCGCGGCCCCGACCGCCACCCCCTGACCCCCGTACACCCCCAGCACCACCCGCACAGCAAGGCAGCACGCACCATGGCTGAGAACAAGAACCGCGACGTGGCGGCCTCGATCCTCCCGCTCGTCGGCGGGCCGGAGAACGTCACCTCGGTAGTCCACTGCATGACCCGGCTCCGGCTGGGGCTGGCCGACCGTTCGCTGGTCCAGGACGAGGCGCTGAAGGCGCTGCCCGACGTCATGGGCGTGGTCGAGGACGAGACGTACCAGATCGTCCTCGGCCCGGGGAAGGTCGCCCGGGTGACGCCCGAGTTCGAGGCGCTCGTCGAGGAGGGCCGTGCGGCCGCTCCGGCGAAGGCGGCGGCTCCGCACCCGGCGACCGCCGAGGAACTGGCGGCGCAGGGAGCGGAGTTGAGGGCGGCGCGGAAGGAGAAGAACGCCACCCCGTTCAAGCTCTTCCTCCGCAGGATCGCCAACATCTTCGTGCCGCTGATCCCGGCCCTGATCGGCTGCGGCATCGTCGCGGGCATCAACGGCCTGCTGATCAACCTGGAGTGGCTGCCCTCCGTCACCCCCGCCCTCGCGGCCATCGCCTCCGGCTTCATGTCGCTGATCGCGGTGTTCGTCGGCTACAACACGGCGAAGGAGTTCGGCGGCACCCCGATCCTGGGCGGCGCGGTCGCGGCGATCATCGTGTACGCGGGCGTCGCCAACATCGAGGCGTTCGGCCAGAAGCTCTCCCCCGGCCAGGGCGGTGTGCTCGGCGCGCTCGGCGCGGCGGTCCTCGCGGTGTACGTGGAGAAGTGGTGCCGCAAGTGGGTCCCGGAGGCGGTGGACGTCCTCGTCACGCCGACCGTCACGGTCCTGGTCTCCGGCCTGGTCACCATCTTCGGCCTGATGTACGTGGCCGGTGAGATCTCCACCGGTATCGGTACGGCGGCGAACTGGCTGCTGGACAACACCGGCGCCTTCGCGGGCCTCGTCCTCGGCGGACTGTTCCTCCCGCTGGTCATGCTCGGCCTGCACCAGGCCCTCATCCCGATCCACACCACCCTCATCGAGCAGCAGGGCTACACGGTCCTGCTCCCCATCCTGGCGATGGCGGGCGCGGGCCAGGTCGGCTGTGCGATCGCGGTGTTCAAGCGGCTCAAGCACAACAGGTCGATCCGCAACACGATCAAGTCGGCGCTCCCCGCGGGCTTCCTGGGCGTGGGCGAACCGCTCATCTACGGTGTCTCGCTGCCGCTGGGCCGTCCGTTCATCACGGCGTGCGTCGGCGGTGCGGCGGGCGGCGCGTTCGTCGGCCTGTTCTCGATGCTGGGCGACAAGGTCGGCTCGACGGCGATCGGCCCGTCCGGCTGGGCGCTGTTCCCGCTGCTCGACGGCAACCACGGCTGGGGCACCACGGCGCTGGTGTACGGCGGCGGCCTGCTGATCGGCTACGTCGTCGGCTTCGTCGCCACGTACTTCTTCGGCTTCAGCAAGCAGATGCTCCTGGACCTGAACGCCGACGTCGACGCGGGCGAGTCCCCTGTGACCCCGGCGGTGCCGGACACCCCGGAGTCCCTGACGGCAGCCGCACACCGGAGCTGAGCCCCTCCGCGCCCCTGGGCGAGCGCAACTCGCCTCAGGGGCGCGGGGAACTGCGCGGGAAGCGGCCACCGGCCCGCACCCGGCGAACGACCCAGGGCCGCGGGCGAAGACTGCTAGCGTGCCGGGCATGGTGGACACGCGCACCGACCCCCACGCCTTCCGCTGGTACGGCGGTCGGATCTCGGTCGACTTCACGGCCACCCTCACCGGCCACGTCCCGGACACCGTGGAACAACTGCGCACCCCCGCCGATCTCTCCCGCTGGTCCCGCGCCGCACGCCTGTCGGACGCCCCGCTCCCCGACGCGACCCCCCGGGCGCTCGCCCAGGCCCACCAGTTGCGCGAGGCCCTGCACCGGACGTTCCTGCACGCGGCGAAGCCCGCCCAGGACGATCTCGACACCATCAGCACCTGGTCGGCACGGTCCCTGCCGGGCCCCCGCCTCACCACGACGGCGGACGACGCCCCGGCTCTGCTGCGCCCTCAACTCCACCTCACCGGCGATCTCCTGACCCTGATCGCCCGCGACGGCGTCGACCTGCTCACGGGCCGCCACAGTCATCGCATCCGCGAGTGCGCCGCCCCGGACTGCACCCTGCTCTTCGTCGACATCAGCCGGCCGGGCCGCCGCCGCTGGTGCTCGATGGACGTGTGCGGGGCACGCTCCAAGATGGCCGGGTACCGGGCGCGCAGGACACCGGACGTGTAGGCGGTTCACCGCTGGAGGGTGTCGGGCGACAGCCGGTGGGTGAGGAAGGCGCGGGCGAGCTCGGTGATCGGTCCGTCACCGGCGGCGTGCGCGCGCAGCCGCAGCAGGGCCTGGCTCAGCGGGATGTCGAGTGCGCTCGCGAGGTAGCCGGTGGCCTGGTGGACCTCGGCATGGTGCACGCGCAGGCCGCCCTCCGCCGTGGTGCCGTCGGCCGGGACGGCGAGCTGGGTGACCAGTGCGAGCAGCAGGATCCGCGCCAGATGGTGCAGGGACGCGAGCCGGTCGGGGGTGAGCGGGCCGGGGGTGACGCGGTAGCCGGTGAGGACTCCGATGGTGGCGCTCCCGATGTTCAGGGGGAGGGCCACGACCGCGCGGGCCCGGGCCCGCGCGTCGACGACGACGGGCAGGAACAGCGGCCAGCGGGCCGTGTCGACGGTGTCCAGGTCCGCCTCGTTCACGGTCCGGCCCTCGTGGGCGGCCTGCCAGACGGGGCCGTCGCCGATGGCGTACTGCAACGCGTCGAGCTCGACGCCCAGACCACGCGGCGGGTCCGCCCAGAGCAGTTCGGGCCGGCCGTCCCGGGTGAGGGCGCTCAGCGTGAGTGCGTCGAGCCCGAACAGGCCGACGGTGTCGGGGGGCAGGGCGCGGGCCGGTCCGTCCCCGGCGCGGACCGCTCGGTGCGCGCGGGCCAGCAGACCGGCCAGCACGTCGTCGGGAGGAGGGACACCGCGGGCGCCGGTGTCTCCTGTGTCACCGAACATCTCAGGGCGTCCTGTCGGCGTCGGCGGGGATGCTCCCCTGCGTGATCTGGCGGGCCAGGTCGATGAGTTTCTGCTGCCGGGAGCGGGCGAGCGCGCGCATTCTCCTGAAGGCGTCGTCGACGTCGATGCCGAGCCGCGCGGCCATCATGCCTTTCGCCTGCTCGATCACGATGCGCGACTCCAGGGCGCTGGTCAGCTGGGTGATGACCTCGTCCCTGTCCAGCAGGGTCTGCTGGTGGTTCAGCCGGGAACCGGCGGCGTCGGCCAGCAACTGGGCGCTGTGCAGGTCCACGGAGGAGATGGTGCGGGCGCCCGTCTGCAACAGGTTCAGGGAGCCCAGGCTGTCCTCCCGGATCCGCAGCGGCACGGCGGCGACGCTGCTGTACCCCGCGGCCAGCGCCCACGGGGTGAACCGTGGCCAGCGCTCGAAGGCGGCGTCGGCCGGGTGCAGCAGGACGGGCCGGAGGACACTGCCGGTGCGCGCGCTGTCCACGCAGGGGCCTTCGTCCAGGTCGAGTTGCGCCTCTTCCAGGCGGGCGCACACCGTGTCGGACGCGGTCAGGTAGTCGACGTGGCCGGTCTCGTCGAGGACGGTGACACCGGCCGACTGCACCCGGGCGAGGCGTACGGCGTAGTCGGTCAGGTCGTGCAGCAGTTCCAGCGGGTCGAGCCCGTCGGGGCGGGAGGCCAGGTCGAGCACGGCTCGGGCAAGAAGAAGATCACGTGGTGCGGCAGACATCGCAGAGGTCCGTTCCGTCGCCTCCCCCACTCGCACGAAGAGGCCACCGTTCAAAGGGGCTCGGCTGAAAGCAGCCGCGTCGTGCCCGCTGACGGAACGCTCCGGCAATCGCCTCGAATCCTGATCAACCATCCGAGCCGCCCCTGCAACCGGATCCACCCGGCCAGGCAACTCACGGTACGCAACCCAGCGTAGTCCCGATCCACCACCCCGGAGCCCTTGTCCAGCCACCGATTCGGCCGAATCCCGCAGGAGTTGCGGGACAGCAGCCCGAGCCGCCCCGCACCCCGCACCCGCCCCAAAGGGCGGCGTCCCGGAGCGGCCTAGGGCAGCCGCCCCTCCCGGTTGACCTCCCGCACCCGTGCCCGCAGCTCCTCCGACACCGGCGCGGGCGCCACGGACTCCGGCGGGCAGTCCCACTCGACTCCCCCGCCCGGCGGCCTCAGCTGCACGCATCCGCCTTCGGTCGCCATCACCTGGCCGACCCGCCCGTCCCGCACGTCGACCACGTACTCCCCGATCACGCTCACCGACGCACCTCGTGCAGTACGGCCGTCAGCCGCATCGCCGTGTCCAGGTTCACGCACCCCAGATCCACCAGCGGATACGGCGACTCCCCCGCCGCCGACACCGGATCCACCCGCAGCGACGGCAGCAGCACCCCCAACGCCAGGAGTTCCGCCCTGAGTTGCGCGATGGCCTCCTCGACCGCCCTCAACCGCTCCGCGTCCCGCACGACCATGCCGACCAGCACCCTTCTCGCACCGAGTGTTCCGGATTCCTCACCCAGCGTGACCGCATCGGCTCTACGCTTTCCAGAGCGACGGCCCAACAAAGGGCATTGCTGCCAGCGGGAGTTGATGCGCATGTCCGGACCGAAGGACCTCGTCGGCGAAGAACTCCGGCACGCCCGGGAGCGGGCCGACCTGACCCAGCAGGCCCTCGGCGAGCTGCTGTTCGTGAGCGGTTCGTACGTGGGGCAGATGGAGGCGGGGACGCGGCGGATCCTGCCGGACATGGCGCAGCGGTTGGACGACGCCCTGAGTACTGGGGGGTTCTTCGTGCGGCACTGCACGAAGGCGAACGAGTCCAAGCATCCGGCCCACTTCGCGGAAGCGGCCGAGGCGGAAACACTCGCGATGGAGATCCGGCAGTACGAGCCGTTGCTGATCCCCGGGCTTCTCCAGACACCGGCTTACGCACGTGCGGTCTTTCTGGCGTACCAGCCCACAGCCCCGGAGGAGGTCATCGACAAGCTGGTGGCCGCCCGAATGGAGCGCATGCGCCTCCTCGACGATCCAACAACGCCCTTGTTGTGGGAGGTTCTGGACGAGGCAGCACTGCGCCGCCCGGTCGGAGGCCGGACGGTCATGGCCGAGGCACTGCGGTACGTGGCCACCATGGCAAGAAGGCGGCGAGTGATCGTCCAGGTGGTGCCGTTCTCCGCAGGGGCACACGCCTGCCTCGACGGGCCGCTCAAGCTCATGTACTTCAAGGACGCGCCCCCGCTGTCCTTCGTAGACGCGTCCGGAACCGGGCAGTTGATGGACGATCCCGGCACAGTCTCCCGCCATCAGCTGTCCTACGATCTGCTCAGGGCCGACGCACTCACCCCCAAGCAATCCCTGGCCCTGATCTCATCAGTGGCGGAGGATTACGCGCATGAAGATCACGCTTCCGGAGCCTGACCTGACCTCGGCCGCTTGGCACAAGTCCAGCTACAGCGGCGGTAGCGGCGGCGAATGTCTCGAAGTCAGCCACGACCACCCCGGGCTGGTCCCGGTCCGCGACTCGAAGAACCCCGACGGCCCGAAGCTCGTGCTCCGGGCGGCAGCCTGGTCGGCGTTCGTCGACGACCTGCGCCGCACCGTCTGACCACCCGCCCGAAGCTCAAGCCCCGAGCACCGAGCCGTGCTTCTACGGATCGGGGGGTGGGTCTCAACCCACCCTCCCACCCGGCGAGTTGGCAGCTCGGCGACTTTCCGGGGCCGACTTGCCACGCAGGGTGACGGCCGTCTAACGTCCCCGAATAACGAACGGCCCCCGCCGGTGCGCCAACACCGAACGAGGGCCTATCCATCGAGATCGAATCAGAGGTCGATCCATGGCTGACGCCTACTCTAGTGCTGCACGCATTCCGGCGCATCCCGCCGCCAGCCCCGGCTACGGCAAACGCTCCGCGCCGGACCAAGCCCCGCGCACGAACGCCGACTTCACCCACCTCCCGCCCCGCGAAGCGCACATCGCCGCCTTCATCGACCGGCTGCACGACGGCGCCGACATCTCGGTGAAGCTGCTCGCGTCCTGTCTCCCGTACGGCCAGCAGGCCATGCGCACAGCCCTGAACAACCTCCAGGCGGCGGGCCACCTGCGGCGCGGCAGGGAGCACGTGGTGGGCTCGGGGAGCGCGCGCTGGGTGACGCGGACGTGGTTCTCGCGGACGGCGCGGGACGACGGATGGTGGACGAAGTTCCTGCGCGGCGACGTGCCGGACGACGAACCCCCGCGGGCACAGGGCCCCACCCGCAGCAGGGCGTTCATCCTGCTGGCGGCGCTGGGCCGGACGGCGCCGACGCTGGCGCTGTCGGCGAGGGAGTGCACGGAGCTGAGCCCGCTGACGGAAGCCTGGTTCGCGAGGGGCGCCGACGAATCGGCGATCGTCCACGCCCTGACGACGGGCCTGCCGACTCCCGTCCACAGCCCGGCGGCACTGGTGCGCAGCCGCCTGACCGGCAAACTCCCGCCGGAACCGGCACCACGCCCGCCGCTGCGCGTGGTGGAGTGCGCGACGTGCGGCGACCCGGGCCGCCCGGAGGGCATCAGGGCGGGCCGCTGCGGGATGTGCCGGGGCACGACCCGCCCGCCGGCGAACCCCGCGCTCCCGCCCACCCTCACGGCCGACGCGGTGCACACCCGGGCGGCACAGATCCGCACGGCGATGCGCGCGGAGACCCCGACCGTCCCGCCCCGCAGCCGGGCCCCGTACGACCCGCGCGGAACACACAGGAAACCCTGGCCCGTGGGACAGTGACGCCACCGGCACATCGCTGTGGATCGCCGTCACCCCGGATCAGAGAACGGAACTCCTGGCCCGGCTGGGCGAGCCGGAGGCGAACTCCTTCGTCCAGAAGCTGCGGCCTGCGACGGGGTCGCGGGCGCGGGCACGAGCCGGTCGACGGTGAGGATCGGCAGCACCGTGGCCACGCTGCCGACCACCCCGATCCACAGCGTCGGCACCACGCCCAGAGCCGAACCGAGCCAGCCCGCGAGGAGCGAGGCCGGCGGCATGCTGCCCCAGACCACGAAGCGAATGGAGGCGTTCATCCGCCCGAGGAGATGCTTGGGACACAGGCTCTGCCGCAGACTCACCTGGGTCACGTTGAAGAGCAGCGCTCCGACGGTGAGGCCGAACTCGCCGACCAGCAGGACCGCTCCCGCGAGGAAGCGGCTGTGCGGGGCCACCCACGCCGCCAGCGGACTGGACACGGTGAAGAAGGCGGCCGTCAGCAGACCGCAGGACATCACCGCCCCGACACTGAACCGCCGCCGGGCCCGCGGGGCGAGCAGCGCTCCGAGCACACCGCCGACGGCACCGCAGGTCATGACGAGGCCGAGCATGAACGAGTCGAATCCGAGGGTGCGCATGACGAGGATCGGCACCAGCGTCGCCACCATGGTGGCGAAGAAGTTGGAGACGCCCATGGCGAGGGCGAGCCGGCGGATCACCGGCTGGTCCCGTACGAAGCGCAGCCCCTCGGCGATGTCCGCGGCGAGCCGGCCCCTGGTCCGCGGCACCGGAGCGGTCCGCTGCTCGCCGTCCCTGGTCGCCGCGAGGCACAGGAAGCTGACGAGGTAGGCGAGAGCGTCGACCAGCAGCACCACGGGAGCGCTGATGATCCGCATCAGGAGGCCCGCCAGGGCCGGACCGCCGAGCGTGGACACCTGGGCACTGGCTTCCAGGCGGGCGTTGGCGGTGGGGACGTCGTCGTCGGGCACCAGGACCGGCACGTACGACTGGTAGGCGACGTCGAAGAACACGGACACCACGCCGACGACGAGCGCGACGGCGTACAGCACCTCGATCCGCAGCCCGCCGACGAGCCACAGGACGGGGACGGCGAGGACCGTCAGGGAGCGTACGAGGGCCGCGACCATCATGGTCCGGCGCTTGAGCATCCGGTCCACCCAGGCGCCCGCGGGCAGACCGATCAGCAGATAGCAGACCGTCGAGGCGGCGGCGAGGATGCCGACCTGTCCGCTGTCCGCGTGGAGCAGCTCCACCGCGGTCACGGACAGGCCGAGCGTGCCGATGCGGGTGCCGAACTGGGAGAGGGTCTGGCCGAACCAGAAGCGCCGGAAGTTGGCGGAGCCCACCGCGTGCACGGTCACGACGCCCGCTCCGCACCGGCACCGGCCGCCGGCGCAGCGGGCGCACTCCTCGGTCATGCCCCCGCTTCCCGCAGCACTTCGGCCGTCTCGGCATGGGGACCGGCCGCCGCCCATTCCAGTGGCGTCCTGCCCGTGCCCCGGTCCTCGCGGAGTCCGGGATCGGCGCCGTGGGCGAGGAGCCGGCGGACCGTCTCCGTGTGGCCCCAGCACGCCGCCGCGCAGAGCGGCGTGCCCTCCGAGCCGGGCCCCGCGCTCTCCGTGTCGGGCGCCGCCCCGGCCTCCAGGAGCACCCCGGCCACCTCCGCCTCGCCCTGTACGGCGGCGAGGTACAGCGGCGTCGCGCCGTCGTCGAACCGCCACCGCGGACCCACCCCGCGGCGCACCACGGCCCGCGCCCGGACGGCGTCGCCCGACAGGATCGCGCCGAAGAGATCGCGGGAGAGCTTCTTCCGTCTGCGCTGCTTCATGGCCGCTGAATCTAGGGCATCGCCGAATGGCGCGGGCCGGGCCCTGCCTCCGCGGCGGACGAACCGAGCCGCGTGCGCGTGGTGCGGGTAGCGTCTACGGGGTACCCGGTACGCACCACCGCCCCCGCCAGCCACCCGCCACCGTTCCGAGGGGCCACGCATGCCACCAGCCCGGCCCGGTCCCGCCCCGCACGTGATCGCCCTCGACGGCGACAGCGGCTGCATATCCGAGGCGCGCGCCGCGGCCCGCCGGTTCCTGGTCGAGGCCCGCGACGAGTACCACCTGGCCGTGCCCGAGGCGATGGTGGAGAACGCTCAGCTGGTGGTCAGCGAGCTCGTCACCAACGTCGTCAAGTACGCCCCCGGCGCCGGTCTGCTGGAACTGCGCATCGACGGCACCGGCCTGCGGATCCAGGTGGGGGACAGCGGCCCGGCACAGCCCCTGGTGCACGCGGCGGACCCGCACCGGATCGGGCAGCACGGCCTGGAGATCGTCGCCCTCCTCGCCGACACCCTCACCGTCCGCTCCACGGGTCCCGGCAAACAGGTGATCGCCACGCTCGCCCTGCCCGCACACACGTCCTGAGCCGCCGGAGAAGGTTTCGCACAGATCGCCCCGTACGGGTGTCAGCGGCGGGACACCGGCCGGACCACGCCACATCCGAAGGCACTATTGTTGCCGCGCGTCAACTCTTCTGGCGCCCTGCGAGCGCGACGTATTCGGGAGAGGCTGTGAGTGGTTCGGGCGCGGCGGAGTCGCACGCACCGGGTGCGGAGCCGGCGGAGGACCGCCGTGCGGAGCGGGTCGCCGCGGTGCACGAGACCGGCCTCTCGGCGACGGCGGACGCGGGCATGGACCGCTTCGCCCGGCTGGTCGCCGAGCTGCTGAACGTCCCCGTGGCCCTGGTGTCGATGGTGACCGACGAGGGGCAGTTCTTCCCCGGCATGATCGGCCTGGCCGAACCGTGGGCGACGGCCCGGCGCACCCCGCTGTCGCACTCGCTGTGCCGCCACGTGGTGGCCGACGCGGCACCGTTCGTCGTCGACGACACCCGCGCCGATCCCCGTACCCAGGACAGCCCGGCCATCGAGGACCTGGGCGTCGACGGGTACGCGGGCATGCCGCTGACCACGGCCGACGGACAGGTGCTGGGCGCGCTGTGCGCGATCGACAACCGCCCCCGCCGGTGGACGGAGCGCGAGCTGCGCGCCCTGGAGGACCTGGCGGCGGCCTGCTCGGCGGAGCTGCGCCTGCGCGTGGCCTCACGCCAGCGCGAGGCCGCCCGCACCGAGGCGGGCGAACTGGCGGGCAGGCTGCGCATCGCCCTGGAACGCTCGCAGCTGCTGCTGCGGGCCGCCGACGCGCTCGCCGACACCACCGGCCTGGCCGAGGTGCGCCAGCAGATCCGCGACCTGGTCACCAGCGACCTGAAGCCGGTGTACGTGGGGCTGGTCCTGGTGGACGGCGACGACCGGCTGCGCCGCCTGGTCGACGCCACGGGCAGTGCGCCGATGGAGGAGCGGTTCGAGAACTACCGGCTCGGCGACGCCTGGCCGACGGCCCGTGCCGCACGCGAGAACCGCACGATCACCATCCACGACATCGACCAGCTGGCGCGCGACTACGGTGCCGACGCCGTGGCGGCGTTCACGAGCCTGGGCCTGAGCAGCGCGGTGTGCGTCCCCCTGCCGGGCACCGTCATCCCGCTGGGCACCCTCACGCTCGGCTGGGACCAGGCGCACGAGATCGACATCGTGGAACAGGCCCTGCTCGCCTCCCTGGCCGGGTACACCGCCCGTGCCGTCGAGCGCGCCCTGTTCGTCGACAGCCGCATCGAGGCGGCACGGCAGATGCAGGAAGCCCTGCTCACCGACCTGCCCGCCGTCCCCGGACTGGAGCTGGCCGCCCTCTACCGCCCCGCGTCCGACGGCGAGCTGGTGGGCGGCGACTGGTACGACGCCTACCGCCTGCCCGCGGCCGCCGGGGACGCGGACCCCGCCGAGGGCGCCACCCTGGCCGTCTCGGTCGGTGACATCACCGGCCACAACCTGGGCGCCGCCACCCTCATGGGGCAGGCCCGCAGCATGCTCCGCCAGGCCGACCTGGACCATGCCGACCAGGGCCCGGCCCGCTCGGTGACCGCCTTCGAGCACGCCAACCAGCACCTCGGTCTCGACGTCAGCGGCACCCTGGTCCACGCCCACCTGCGCCCCTGCCCCGACACCGGCACCGGCACCGGCACCGGCACCGGCACCTGGGAACTCACGTACACCAACGCCGGGCACCCCGCCCCGCTCGTCGTCGGCCCCGACGGCACCGTGCGCCGCCTGGACCACCACGGGCCCCTCGTCTTCCCCGGGCTGCCCGCCAGGGCCGTCCGCGCCGACCACACCCTGCGCCTGGCACCGGGCAGCCTCCTGCTGCTCTACACCGACGGGCTCGTCGAGGAGCGGCGCGGCGACATCGACACCGCCGCGGACCAGGCCGGCCGCTTCCTCGCCGACCACCGCCACGACCCGCTCCCCGGCCTCCTCGACCGGCTCGCCGACCACGTCGCGGGACCCGACGCCCACGACGACATCGCCCTGCTCGCCCTGCGCGTCACCGGCGCCGGGCCCGCGGTCCCGCTCAGCCCCCGGCCTGGAGGCGCAGCCCCGCCAGCGTGAGGTCGAGCGCGGAGCGGAACTGGTCGACGTCGTCGTGGCCGTCGAACTCGTCGGCGATCTCGTGCACGAACGGGAACTCGTCGGCGGGCAGCTCCCGCCAGGTGGCCACGAACCGGCCGAGGAAGTCGTCCCGGCTCACGGCGCCGCCGAGGACCTCCGCCGGCGGCTCCTGGCCCAGGTCGACGGCCGAACCGACGACGACACCGACGACCGCCGACACGGCGTGGAAGCGCTGGCGGGCGGTGAGGTCCAGGCGCAGGGACTGCTGGCCCAGCTTCTCCCACAGCCGCAGGGAGTTGTTCTGGATGTCGGTGTTGCGCATGAAGTACGAGCCCAGCCAGGGGCGCTCCACGATCGCGTCGAACAGCGTCAGGGCCATCGCGCGCAGCGCGTCGATCGGGTCGTCCTGCTCCGGCAGCGCCTCGATGTCGGCGAGGATCGCGCCCATCACGTGGTCCGTGGCGCGGTCGAGCAGTTCGTCCTTGCTCGCCACGTACCAGTAGATGCTGGCGACACCGCCGCCGAGCCGCTGTGCGAGCGCCCGGAACGTCAGCGCCGACGGCCCCGCCTCGTCGAGCAGCGCCACCGTCTCGGCGAGCACCGACTCCATCGAGTGCGAAGCCCGCCGGCGTCCCCCGGCTGAGCGGTTCTGCGTGCGCGGCATGGTGTCGGCTCCTCACTTCTACCTTCGGTTTTGCATTCTATCGAACGCTGTTCTATCGTAGCTTATCGAACGCGGTTCGATGACCGATCGGCGTTCGATACCTCCTTCGGAAACGGGACAGAAAGGACCGCTGCCATGACTACTCGCACTTATCCGTCGCTGCGCGCGGCGTGGATCCCCCTGGCAGCGCTCTGCCTGGCCTTCTTCGTCGAGATGGTCGACAACACGCTGCTGTCGATCGCGCTGCCCACCATCGGCCGGGACCTCGGCAGCGGGACCACCGCGCTGCAGTGGGTCACCGGCGCCTACTCCCTGACCTTCGGCGGCCTGCTGCTCACCGCGGGCTCCATGGCCGACCGGCTCGGCCGCCGCAGAGTGCTGCTGATCGGCCTCGCCGTGTTCGGCGCGCTCAGCCTGTGCGTCGTCTGGGTCACCACCGCCGGCCAGCTGATCGCCCTGCGCGCCGCGCTCGGCATCGCCGCCGCGGCCATGGCCCCGATCACGAACTCCCTGGTCTTCCGGCTCTTCGACGACAAGGCGCTGCGCATGCGCGCCATGACCGTGATGATCGTCGTCGGCATGTCCGGCTTCGTCCTCGGCCCGCTGCTCGGCGGCACCGCCCTGGCCCACGTGCGCTGGGAGTGGCTGCTCGTCGTCAACGCCCCGATCGCCCTGATCGCCTGCATCGGCGTCCGGCTCGGCGTCCCCGCCGACCGCCCCGAGGACCTGACCAAGGACCGCCTCGACGTGCCGGGCGCCGTCCTGAGCGTCGCCACCATCGGCCTCGCCTGCTACTCGCTGACCAGCGGCGTCGAGCACGGCTGGCTCTCCGCGGCCACCCTCGCCTCGATCGCCGGAGCCGTCGTCGCCGCCGTCGCCTTCGTCGTCCGCGAGCGCCGCACCAGCGCCCCGATGCTCGACCTGAACGTGTTCCGCAGCGGCACCGTGCGCGGCGCCGCCCTCGCCCAGATCGGCACCTCGATCGCGATGGCCAGCGTGATGTTCGGGCTGATCCTGCACTTCCAGTACGCCTACGGCTGGAGCCCGGTGCGGGCCGGTCTCGCCAACCTGCCGATCATCGTCACCATGCTCGTCGCGACCCCGCTGTCCGAATGGCTCGGCCGCCGCTTCGGCCACCGGATCGCGTGCCTGGTGGGCGCGGCCTGCCTGGCCGGTTCCCTGGCGGGCCTGTCCTGGGGCGTCGAGCACGGCTACGCGGTCATCGCCGCCTGCATGGTCCTGATGACCGTGGGACTGCGGACCGTCATGACGATCTGCGCCGTCGCGCTCGTCGACGCCATGCCCGCCAACCGCACCTCCATCGCCGCCGCGCTCAACGACACCGCGCAGGAGGTCGGCACCAGCGTCGGCACCGCCATGGTCGGCACGCTGATCGCCGCCCTGGTCACCACCACCCTGCCCAGCGGCGTCTGGAGCAGCGACCTCGTCGCCTCCTTCTTCCACGGCGAGCGGATCACCTACGCCGTGCTCGCCGTCGTGGTCGGTGTGATCGCGGCCGTCGGCGCCGCGAGCCTCACCGACTCCCACAGCGTCGAGGAGGCCCCGGCCGAAGAGCTGGTCTGACGAGGCAGGACGGTGCAGCGCGCGGAGCCGCTCGACATGCGGCCCCGCGCGCTTCGCCGCATCCTGGCCCCATGGCTGACAGCACCTTTTCCAAGATCTCCTGGACCGAGTTCCGTCCCGACCAGCGGCGGCTCACCGTCGGCGCGGGCCTGACCGGCGCCGGCATGCTCGTCGCCGCCGCGGGCGTCGGCGTCCTGGTCTACGAGCTGGCCCGCGCGGGCCGCTCCTGGACCGGCAGCTGGGAGGTGCCGCCCGCCGAACTGGCCCAGCGCGCCCTCCGCCACGCCCAGACGGCGGCGACGAGCGCGGGCCGGGCCGGCCGGGACGCCTGGGACAGCTACGAAGAGGGCGCGTCCTGAGGCAGCGTCGACCCTGAGTCGAAGCCCGGGACCACCGGGAGCACGTGCGTGGCGATGTCCAGGAGCACCGTCCGGTCGGGGTACCCGCCGTGGTTGCGCCAGACCGCCAGTTCGTAGGAGCCGCCGCGGTCCTTCGGGTCGAGCGCCACGACCACGGCCTCCGCGGGCACGCCCTGCGTGCTCTTGGCGTCCTTGCCGTCCAGGCGGAAGCTGATGCCCATGGTCTGCGTGGAGTAGAACACCGCGGGGCGCCGCAGCACCTTCTGCGGGTGCGCGTCGGACCCCAGGTAGCTCTCGGACCCGGCCACCGGCATCTTGTCGTAGGACGCCGCGATCGTCACCGTGTACGTGTCGAACTCGATCCGCGCCGACCGGTACGGGGTCTTCACCAGGCCCGAGCCGAGCGACCCGTCGCCGCTGCCGCTCGCGCTCTTGGGCAGTTCACCGGGTGTGCCGAGCCACGTCGCCAGCTCGGGCTGGTTCAGCGCCTTGCACAACTGGGCCCCGTACACCCGCCCGGCCGCCCGGTCCCCCTTCTCGGCGGCCCCGCCGGAACACACGGCGGCTTTCTCGGCAGGACTCGTCCCACCGTCCGCCTGCTCGTTCTGCACCCAGAACCCGAGGCCGAGCGCCCCCACGACCGCGAAGGCCGCTATCGCCTGCCCCCACGCATTGACCGGCTTCTCTTCCATGTCCCCCACCCCGTCATTGATCAAATCGCAGACGGACATTAGCGCCCCGTAAGGGGCGCGACCAGCCCCGACAGCGGGAAAGCAAAAAAACGAGGGCGGCACCCCCGAAGGGATACCGCCCTCGCCGAAGGACAGGCTGAACCGTCAGGCTCAGAAGTCCATGTCACCGCCCGGCATGCCACCACCAGCGGGAGCGGCACCCGCCTTCTCCGGCTTGTCGGCGATGACGGCCTCGGTGGTGAGGAACAGCGCGGCGATCGACGCGGCGTTCTGCAGCGCGGAGCGCGTCACCTTGGCCGGGTCGAGGATGCCCTCGGCGATCATGTCGACGTACTCGCCCGTGGCGGCGTTCAGACCGTGGCCGACGGCCAGGTTCCGAACCTTCTCCACGACGACGCCACCCTCAAGGCCGCCGTTGACGGCGATCTGCTTGAGCGGGGCCTCCAGGGCGAGCTTCACGGCGTTGGCGCCGGTCGCCTCGTCACCCTGCAGCTCCAGCTTCTCGAAGACCGCGGAGGCCTGGAGGAGGGCCACGCCACCACCGGCGACGATGCCCTCTTCGACGGCCGCCTTCGCGTTGCGAACGGCGTCCTCGATGCGGTGCTTGCGCTCCTTGAGCTCGACCTCGGTCGCGGCACCGGCCTTGATGACCGCAACACCGCCGGCGAGCTTCGCCAGGCGCTCCTGCAGCTTCTCGCGGTCGTAGTCGCTGTCCGAGTTCTCGATCTCGGCACGGATCTGGTTGACGCGGCCCTGGACCTGGTCGCTGTCACCGGAGCCGTCGACGATCGTCGTCTCGTCCTTGGTGATGACGACCTTGCGGGCGCGGCCGAGCAGGTCGAGACCGGCGTTCTCCAGCTTGAGGCCGACCTCCTCGGAGATGACGGTGCCACCGGTGAGGATGGCGATGTCGCCGAGCATGGCCTTGCGGCGGTCACCGAAGCCCGGGGCCTTGACGGCGACGGACTTGAAGGTGCCACGGATCTTGTTGACGACCAGGGTCGACAGGGCCTCGCCCTCGACGTCCTCGGCGATGATCAGCAGGGGCTTGCCCGACTGCATGACCTTCTCGAGCAGCGGAAGGAGGTCCTTCACGTTGCCGATCTTCGAGTTGACGATCAGGATGTACGGGTCCTCCAGCGAGGCCTCCATACGCTCCATGTCGGTGGCGAAGTACGCCGAGATGTAGCCCTTGTCGAAGCGCATGCCCTCGGTGAGCTCAAGCTCGAGACCGAAGGTCTGCGACTCCTCGACGGTGATGACGCCTTCCTTGCCGACCTTGTCCATCGCCTCGGCGATGAGCTCGCCGATCTGGGTGTCGGCGGCGGAGATGGAGGCCGTCGAAGCGATCTGCTCCTTGGTCTCGACCTCCTTGGCCTGCTCGAGCAGCGCACCGGAGACGGCCTCGACGGCCTTCTCGATGCCGCGCTTGAGGGCCATCGGGTTGGCACCGGCGGCCACGTTGCGCAGACCCTCGCGCACCAGGGCCTGGGCCAGGACGGTCGCGGTCGTCGTGCCGTCACCGGCGACGTCGTCCGTCTTCTTCGCGACCTCCTTGACCAGCTCGGCGCCGATCTTCTCGTACGGGTCCTCGAGCTCGATCTCCTTGGCGATGGACACACCATCGTTGGTGATCGTGGGGGCGCCCCACTTCTTCTCGAGGACGACGTTGCGACCCTTGGGGCCCAGGGTCACCTTGACGGCGTCGGCGAGCTGGTTCATGCCGCGCTCGAGGCCGCGCCGTGCCTCCTCGTCGAACGCGATGATCTTGGCCATGTGAAGTGGTCCTCCCGGACGGGGTGGAAACGCAAACGGACCGTGCTGGTGCCCGCGACGGACGGCCCTTGAGCCTTGTGGTTCCTTGCCCCACCCGGCTCCCGGACCTCACCGACCCGATCCAAGTTCTGTCACTCTCACTCGGAGAGTGCTAAGCCCAATGATTAGCACTCGGCCCATGCGAGTGCAAGCGGCTATCACAGATCGGGCGGTGGTGCGCGCCCGCGCACGGCAGCACGAAGGGCCCGCCCCGGCGAACCGGGAGCGGGCCCTTCATGGACCGTACGAAGCTTGTGTGCTGCAGTCGGTCGATCGCTCAGCCGGCGGCCAGGCGGACCATGTCGGCCTGCGGCCCCTTCTGGCCCTGCGAGATCTCGAATTCAACTCGCTGACCCTCTTCGAGGGTGCGGTAGCCGTCCATCTGAATCGCGCTGTAGTGGACGAAAACATCCGCACCACCGTCGACCGCGATGAAGCCGTACCCCTTCTCCGCGTTGAACCACTTGACGGTGCCCTGAGCCATGCCTAACTCCCCTATTACTGGCCCTTGCGCGAGTCCGCACTTCGCGGACCCGGGTCAGACCTCACGCCCCAAAGGGTTTGGGGGTGTGCGCCGGAACGCGTCGACCGCGGCTGAATGTATCTGCCCAACTGCCGTCTGCAACAGGTCAGTCGGACGAGAATTCTGGGCACGCATGATCGCGGAAACCGGGCCAACTGCATGGATCCCAGGGCAAGTCGGGCCGCACAAATGCCATAAAAGGCCTGAATGGGCGGGACACATTGGCTGCTTCTTGTCGCGCTTCGGGCGGGAACTCATATGCGCCCGTCATGGCATCACGTTCGGAATCGAACCAGCTTCCCCAACTGTACCGCGCTCAACCATGCAGAATTGCCCCCTCCGCTTTCCTCGCGGAGGGGGCAATTCGGATGACTCTGTGTGTGTCAGCCGCCGGCGACGGCGGGAATGATCGAAACTCCGGCGCCGTCGGGCGTGGCGGTGTCGAGGCCCTGCTCGAAGCGGACGTCGTCGTCGTTCACGTACACGTTGACGAACCGGCGCAGCTTGCCCTGGTCGTCGAGGACGCGGGCGGCGATCCCGGTGTGGTTCTTCTCCAGGTCGGCGATGACGTCGGCGAGCGTGGCGCCCTCGGCGCTGACCTCGGCCTGACCGCCGGTGTAGGTGCGGAGGATGGTGGGGATCCGGACGGAAACGCTCATGGGTTCACCTCGGTCTTTTCAGCCCCTCCGGCGTTTGAGGAGCGGGGTCCGGGGGCGGAGCCCCCGGCTACGGGAAGGGGCGGATCTACTCGGCGGCGAGCCCGGCGGCGCGGAACGCCTCCAGAGACGGCCGGATGGTCGCGGTGGCCTGCGACGACTCGGCGACGGCGTCCAGGGTCTTGAGCCCGTCACCGGTGTTCAGCACGACGGTGGTGAGCGACGGGTCGATCAGCCCGGCCTCGATGAGCTTCTTGGTGACGCCGACGGTCACGCCGCCCGCGGTCTCCGCGAAGATGCCCTCGGTCTGCGCGAGCAGCTTGATCGCTTCGACGACCTGCTCGTCGTCGACGTCCTCCACGGCGCCACCGGTGCGGCGCGCGATGTCGAGGACGTACGGCCCGTCGGCCGGGTTGCCGATCGCGAGCGACTTGGCGATCGTGTTCGGCTTCTGCGGCCGCACCACGTCGTGGCCGCCCTTGTACGCGACCGAGACCGGGGAGCAGCCCTCGGCCTGGGCGCCGAAGAGCTTGTACGGCTTGTCCTCGACGAGGCCGAGCGCGATCAGCTCCTTCAGACCCTTGTCGATCTTCGTGAACTGCGAGCCGGACGCGATCGGGATGACCAGCTGGTCCGGGAGCCGCCAGCCCAGCTGCTCGCAGATCTCGTAGGCGAGCGTCTTGGAGCCCTCGCCGTAGTACGGGCGCAGGTTGACGTTGACGAAGCCCCAGCCCTCGCCCAGCGGGTCGCCGATGAGCTCGGAGCAGAAGCGGTTCACGTCGTCGTAGTTGCCCTCGATGGCGACGAGGTCACCGCCGTAGACACCGGCCATGACGACCTTGCCCTGCTCCAGGTCGTGCGGGATGAAGACGCAGGAGCGGAAGCCGGCGCGGGCGGCGGCGGCGCCGACGGCACCCGCCAGGTTGCCGGTGGAGGAGCAGGACAGGGTGGTGAAGCCGAAGGCGCGCGCGGCCTCGATGGCCTGCGCGACGACCCGGTCCTTGAAGGAGTGCGTCGGGTTGCCGGAGTCGTCCTTGACGAACAGCTTGCCCTGCTCGACGCCGAGTTCGCGGGCGAGGTTGTCGGCCTTGACCAGCTTGGTCCAGCCGGGGTTCAGGTTCGGCTTCTCGGCGACGTCGGCCGGGACGGGCAGGAGGGGGGCGTAGCGCCAGATGTTGGCGGGGCCGGCCTCGATCTGCTTGCGGAGCGCCTCGGGATCGCCGGCCGGCAGGTCGTAGGCGACTTCCAGAGGCCCGAAACACTCGACGCAGGCGAAGACCGGACCGAGCGGGACGGTGGCGCCGCACTCGCGGCAGGAGAGGCCCGAAGCGGGTCCGAGGTCGACGGCGGCGTTCGTCGAAGCGGTGGTTCCGGTCGCGACAGTCTGTACAGCCATGAGAGGCGAGGCCCTTTCTCCTCATCTTCCTCGCGACGCATCTCGCCGCGAGACGGAATTGGCACCGTCCCCACCGTGACCTCGTCGGTCGGCGGGAGGGTTGCCGGGGCTTCAACGGGCCGTATCCCTCTGCCCCTCTGGATGAGCGGTATTCGATTGTGTGGATGGAGTTGTACGGGCTCGTCGACCCCGACATGCGATGGTCACGGACCCTGTTCAAGACTGTAACTGAAGGGGTGGACCCTTGAGATAGTCGTCCGAACCGCGAGATGGATCACAAACGGGAGGGCCTTGGCCGTGCTGGAAGAAGTCGAGGGCTGGCTCAAGCGGCGCTCCTGGTCCGTGGCCGACCGCCCCATGGCCCGGCTGATCGCCGCGAAGCGGGCGTCGGGCCGGACGGTGAGCGTCGTCCTGCCCGCGCTGAACGAGGAGGAGACGGTCGGGGAGATCGTCTCGGTGATCCGGCGCGAGCTGATGACGGAGGCGGTGCCGCTGGTCGACGAGATCGTGGTCGTCGACTCCGGCTCCACGGACCGCACCTCCGAGGTCGCGGCGGCGGCCGGGGCGCGCGTCGAGCACCGGGACACGATCCTGCCGCGGATCCCGGCCCGCCCCGGGAAGGGCGAGGTGCTGTGGCGCTCGCTGCTCGTCACGTCCGGTGACATCGTGTGCTTCGTCGACGCCGATCTGAAGGAGTTCTCGGCGGACTTCGTCTCCGGCATCGTCGGCCCGCTCCTCACCGACCCGGACGTGGACTTCGTGAAGGCCATGTACGACCGCCCGCTGGGCGAGGCGGCCGGACAGGGCGGCCGGGTCACCGAGCTGATGGCCCGGCCGGTGCTCAATCTGCACTGGCCCCAGCTGGCCGGATTCGTCCAGCCGCTGGGCGGCGAGTACGCGGCCCGCCGGAGCCTGCTGGAGCGGCTGCCGTTCCCGGTCGGCTACGGGGTGGAGCTGGGGCTGCTGGTCGACGCGCTGCACACCGTGGGCCTGGACGCGCTCGCCCAGGTCGACGTCGGTGTCAGGAAGCACCGGCACCAGGACGGGCAGGCGCTCGGCCGGATGGCGGCGGCGATCTACCGCACGGCCCAGCTGCGGCTCGCGCGCGGGCACCTGGTGCGGCCGGTGCTGACCCAGTTCGAGCGGGGCGCGGACGGCTTCGAGCCGCGGGTGCACTCCGTGGACACCGAGGAGCGGCCGCCGATGACCGAAATCAGTGAGTATGCGGAGCGTCGCGTCGCTTAATCACGGGATAATACGGTCTTTTCCCTACATTGCTCCGTATGTGGCTGAGACAGGTACAGAGCACCTTGGCGGCGCTTGCCGCCACAGCAGCGGCCGCCGCGACCCTCGTCGCCGCGGCCGCTCCCGCGTCCGCGGTCGTGGTCGAGCCGTTCGCCCAGCGCTACGACGAGGCCGTCTACGGCGACTTCATCACGCTGGGCAACACGGTGATGCAGTGTCCGTCCACGCCCGCCGACGACGCGACGCGCTGCCGGGCGGCGCAGGCCGGGACGACCTCGGAGAACAACAACCAGTTCGACATGCAGTACACGGACACCGCCGGGTTCGGCACCTCCGTGACCAACTCCTCGACCGGGCAGGTCACCGTCCCGCCCGGCGCCACCGTCGCCTACGCCCGCCTGTTCTGGGGCGGCAACGACGGCACGTACAAGCTGGGGAACAACCAGATCACGCGCTGCGACACCGCGGGCCTCGCCACCTCGCCCGCCGGTGACCCGCTCACGCAGCAGCCGCTGGTCAGGGTCGGCGGCGGCACCGCGACCCGGGCCACCGTGCAGAACGCGGTGCGCACCCCGGCCGCGGTCGGCGGCCCGCACTACTACACCGCGGAGTCCGACGTCACCGCGCTGTTCGCGGGCGTCACCACCGGCACCCCGGTGCCGGTCGCGGTCGGCGACATCTGGGCGCCGACCGGCAAGGGCTGCGTCGGCGGCTGGTCGCTGACCGTCGTCTACAAGTACGACGGGCCCAACGAGCAGTACGCGCCCTCCCGCCGCAACGTCTACATCTACGGCGGCCACGTGGTGCAGCAGTCCAAGGACCCGGACACCACGATCGGCATCGACGGCTTCTACCGCGCGGGCAACAAGGACGTGCGGGCGAGCGTGACCGCCTACGAGGGCGACGCGAACGTGGCCGGTGACGCGTTCCTGGTCAACGGCACACAGATCGCCGACCCGGACAGCGGCGGCGCCGCCACCAACTTCTTCAACAGCCGCGCCGAGGGCTGCCTCGACCCGTGCGAGGGCAACAACTTCAGCATCGACGCGAAGACCGCGACGATCCCCTCCAGCGTCATCCCGGAGGGCTCGACCTCCGCGAACCTGACCTTCCGCACGCGGGGCGACACCTACGTGCCGTCGGCGCTGGCGTTCTCGGTGCCGGTGCCCGACCTGGAGGTCAGGAAGACCGCGTCGCCGAAGAAGGTCAGGCCCGGCGGCAAGGTGACGTACACGGTCACCGCCAAGAACATCGGCGGCGTCGACTACCCCGGCGCCAAGTTCGCCGACGACCTGTCCGACCTGCTCGACGACGCGACGTACAACAACGACGCGAAGGCGAGCACCGGCACCGTCACCTACGACCGGCCCCGGCTGAACTGGACCGGCACCGTGCCAGAGGGGAAGACGGCGACGATCACCTACAGCGTTACCGTCGACGACCCGGTCGGCGGTGACGGCAAGCTCACCAACAACGTCACCGCCGACACCCCGCGCACCAACTGCGACGACACCTCGACCGACCCGAACTGCGGCGCCGCCCCCACCATCGAGGAGCCGCCGCCGGCGCCGCCGCAGCTGGTCGTCACCCTCCCCGACCTGCCGGACAGCCCGCCGCCGGGCGACACCGTCGTCCCCGTCGTCATCCGCAACCCGGCCTCCGTCCCGCAGAAGACGGAGATCACGGACGAGGACGGCACCGTCCACGGCATCACGGTCCCGGCGCACGGCCAGGTGAAGGTCCCGCTGCGGGTGAAGGTCCCGAACACCCCGGGCGCGAAGGTCGTACGCCATCTGACGGTCCCGAACAGCAACTGCGCGGCGGGCACCGGCCCGCGGTGCACGATCACCTTCACCGTGGGCCGCGTCCAGGCCAGGCCCACGCCGCCGCGACCCAGGCCGCAGGAACCCGAGCTGGCGGCGACCGGCGCGGACGTCCCCGTCCTGCTCTACGGCGGGCTGGCCCTGTCGCTGTGCGGGCTCGGCGCGCTGGTCCTCTCGGCGGTCCGCCGCCGCAAGGACTGACCTGCGCCGGAGGAGTTGTATACGGCCGGGTCCCCGTCGGGACCCGGCCGTACGTTTGAGGGTCCGGGGGGCGGGCTAGTTTCGCCTTATGGCTTCCACGCATGGTGCTGCTGAGGTTCTCGTCGCGTCCAACCGCGGCCCGGTCTCGTACGTCGTCGGGGACGACGGCTCGGTCGAGACGAAGCGCGGGGGTGGCGGACTGGTCTCCGCGCTCAGCGTCGTCGAGGACAAACTCTGGGTCTGCGCGGCGCTCGACGACGGCGACCGGGCGGCGGTGCGCCGGGGCGTCACCGAGCCGGGCGTGCGGATGCTCGACATCGACGCCGACGTGCACGCCGACGCGTACAACGGGATCGCGAACTCGGTGCTGTGGTTCGTGCACCACATGCTCTACCAGACGCCTCTGGAGCCGTCGTTCGGCCCGGAGTTCCGCCGCCGGTGGGCCTCCTACGAGGAGTACAACCGGGCCTTCGCCGAGGCGCTGGCCGAGGAGGCCGCGCCGGGCGCCACCGTCGTCGTCCAGGACTACCACCTGGCCCTGGTCCCCGGGATGCTCCGCGAACTCCGTGACGACCTGCGCATCGGGCACTTCTCGCACACGCCGTGGGCGCCCGTGGACTACTTCCGGATGCTGCCCGACGACATCGCCGAGCAGTTGCTGCGCGGGATGCTCGGCGCGGACCGGCTGGCCTTCCTGACCCGCCGCTGGGCGGACGCGTTCACCGAGTGCTGTACGCGGATCATCGGGGGCACGTCGGGCACCCGGGTCGGGGTGCACGGGCTCGGCGCCGACGCCGACTTCCTGCGCGAACGCTCGCACCGGCCCGACGTCGAGGAGCGGCTCGCCGCCCTGCGCGAGCAGATCGGGCCCGGCCGCAAGACCGTGGTCCGGGTGGACCGCACCGAGCTGTCCAAGAACATCGTGCGCGGCCTGCACGCGTACGAGCTGTTCCTGGAGACGCATCCCGAGTGGCGGGAGAAGGTCGTCCACGTCGCGTTCGCCTATCCCTCGCGTCAGGACCTGGCCGTGTACCGCGACTACACCGCGGAGGTCTCGCGGGTCGCCGACGCCGTCAACGCGCGCTTCGGCACCGAGGGGTGGACCCCGGTCGTCCTGCACGTGAAGGACGACTTCGCGCGCTCGCTGGCCGCGTACCGGCTCGCCGACGTGGCCCTGGTCAACCCGATCCGTGACGGCATGAACCTCGTCGCGAAGGAGGTGCCGGTGGTCTCCGACGACGGGTGTGCGCTGGTGCTGTCGCGGGAGGCCGGGGCGTTCGAGGAGCTGGGCGAGGACGCGCTGGTGGTGAACCCGTACGACGTCTCGGCCACGGCTTCGGCGCTGGCCGACGCGTTGGCCATGCCGGCCGACGAGCGCGCCGAACGCACCAAGCGCCTGTCGGCAGCGGCCACCGCATTGCCGCCCGGCACCTGGTTCCTGGACCAGCTGCACGCCCTCCGCGACTGAGTTTCCGTCAGGTGGTGGGCAAGGTGCGGGACAGGTCGGTCAGGAAGGTGACCAGTTCGGCCGGGCCGGGGACCGTCAGGTCGGCGCGGGTGGCGAGGTCCGGGACCTCGGTGCCGCTGCACACCAGGAGACCCGGCATCCCGTCCGAGCGGAGCTTCTCGACGGCGGCGAACGCCGGGAGATCCCCGAGATCGTCCCCGGCGTAGAGGACGGACTCGGCCCCCACCTCACGGACGTACTCGGTGAGCGCCACCCCCTTGTCGACCCCGGGCGGCCGCAGCTCCAGAACCATCCGCCCGGGCTCGACCACCAGCCCGTGCCGGGCGGCGAGATCGGACAGCGGCCCCTTCAGCGCCTCGAAGGCGCCCTGGGGGTCGGAGGCACGCCGGGTGTGCACGGCGACGGCACGCCCCTTCTCCTCGACGTACGTGTCGTGCCACAGCCCCGCCTCGGCGAGCACCCCGGGCACCGCGGAGCGCACGGCGGCGACCCCGGGATGCGGCGCGGGCGCGTGCACGGTGCCGGTGACGGCGTCCCAGCGCTCGGCGCCGTAGTGCCCGAGAACGACGAGGTGTTCGAGCCCGGGCACCCCGGCGAAGTCCCCGAGCCGGACGGCCACCCCGGCGGGCCGCCCGGTGACGACGGCGACCGAGGCGACGCGCGGCGCGAGCGCGGCGAGCGCCGGTACGGCACCGGGCTGGGCCCGGGCCTGTTCGGGGTCGGGCACGATCGGGGCGAGCGTCCCGTCGAAGTCGAGGGCGATCACGGCCCGGGAGGGCCGGGCGACTATCGCGGCGATTCCGTCACGGCCGGCGGCGGTCCTGATGGCGTCCATGAACCGACCTTAGCCATCTCAGCGCTCCCGGCGCTTGGCCTCCCGCACGCGGCGCAGGCGGTTCACGGTGACCGGCGCGGCCGCCAGCGCCCGGGGATCGTCGATCAGGGCGTTCAGGAGCTGGAAGTAGCGCACGGGCGCCATGTCCAGCTCCTCGCGGACGGCCCGCTCCTTGGCGCCCGGTGAGGCGAAGGAGCGCCCCTCGAAGGCGAGCACGGCACGTTCACGGTCACCGAGGGCGGGCTGCTCGTCCATGCCCGCCACGCTACTCGGCGGACTCGGCGGCCGCCGCCTCGCTCTGGAGCCGGCCGAGCACGGCGGCCGGGCTGCCGTGCGGGGAGACGGCGGAGCCGATCTGCTGCTTGATGCCCTCGCTGACGCTCGCCCAGGACGTGTTGCCGACGGGATACAACTCGGAGTCGCCGAGGCTCTTGAGGAACGGCCAGAGCTTCTTGTCCTCGCCCGCCGACGCCATGGTGCCCGAAGCGCTGCTGGTGACCGGCAGCAGGTCGTACTCGCGGGAGAAGTCGAGGACGTTCTGCTCGCTGTAGACGTAGTTGAGGAAGTCGCCGGTCTCCTTGGCGTGGCCGTTCTGCTTGAACGCCATCATCCAGTCGGCGACGCCCATCGTGGACTTGGCGGGTCCATTGGGTCCCGGCAGCGGCACGGTGCCGTAGTCGACGCCCTTGGCGGCGGCCATCTGCATCAGCGTCGGGTGGCCGTTGAGCATGCCGACCTCGCCCTTGGCGAAGGCGGCGAACGCGTCGGCGCGGTTGAGCCCGGCGGGCGCGGTGGAGCCGGTCAGGCCCTTGCCGACGAGGTCGTCGCGGAGCCAGTCGAACGTCGCGATGTTCTGCTTGGAGTCGAGGGTGTAGGAGCCGACGTCGTCGGTGTAGCCGTCGCCGCCGCTCAGCATCCAGATCATGGTCTCGGCCTGCGCCTCTTCACGGCCGAGCGGCAGCGCGTAGGGGATCTTCACGCCCTTGGCCTTGAGCGCGCTCGCGTCGGCGGCCAGCTCGCTCCAGGTGGCGGGCGGGGTGAGACCGGCGTCCTTGAAGAGCTTCTTGTTGTAGAAGAGCAGGCGCGTGGATGCGGCGAACGGCATGCCGTACTGCACGTTGTTGACCTGCCCGGCGTCGGACAGCTGCGGCAGGAAGTCGGCCTGGGTGGGCACGTTGAGCAGCTTGCCGACCGGGTAGAGCTTCCCGGCCGCCGCGTAGTCGGAGTAGGCGCCTATCTGGGCCATGTCGGGGGCGTGTCCGGAGTCGACCAGCTTCTTGACCTTGGCGTCGACGACCTTCCAGTTGTAGACGTCGACGTCCACCGTGACACCCGGGTGGTCCTTCTCGTACGCGCCGGCCAGCTCGTCCCAGTACTTCTGCGAGCTGTTGGCCGCGGAGTCGCCGTAGTCGGCCGCGACCAGCTTGAGGGTGACGTCGTCCGAACCTGTGCCCCCGCAGGCGGTGAGCGTGCCCGCCATGCCCAGTGCGGCCGCAGCCGCGATCAGACCGGTGATGTGCCGCTGCACCGTGTGTCCCACCCTCGCACTCGGGAATCCGCTAGTCGGACACAAGGTCTACACCACCTAGATCTCGTATCGGCAACGAGGCCGGTCAGGGGGGCCAGAAGGGTTCAGGGTCACAAGATCCCTGCAAGTGGACTAGACCTGTTGCGGGTCGACGCGCGACACTGTGCTCCGTGAGACATGTCATCGCCCTGGACGTGGGCGGCACCGGAATGAAGGCCGCCCTGGTCGGGGCGGACGGCACCCTGCTGCATCAGGCGCGCCGGGCGACGGAGCGCGAGCGGGGTGCCGACGCGGTCGTCGCATCGATCCTCGACTTCGCCGCCGAGCTGCGGGCCTGGGGCGAGGAGCACCTCGGGGAGCCCGCCGTGGCCGCCGGGGTCGCCGTCCCGGGCGTCGTCGACGAGGCGGCCGGCATCGCGCTGTTCGCCGCCAACCTGGGCTGGCGCGACGTGCCGATGCGGGCGCTGCTCAGCGAGCGGCTCGGCACGGTCCCCGTCGCCCTCGGCCACGACGTGCGCACCGGCGGGCTCGGCGAGGGCCGGCTCGGCGCGGGCAAGGACGCCGACCGCTTCCTGTTCCTGCCGCTGGGCACCGGGATCGCCGGCGCCATCGGCATCGACGGGCGCATCGAGCCCGGCGCGCACGGCTCGGCGGGCGAGATCGGCCATGTGGTCGTGCGGCCCGGCGGCATCGACTGCGGCTGCGGCCAGCGCGGCTGCCTGGAGCGGTACGCGTCCGCGAGCGCCGTCACCCTCGCCTGGCAGGACGCCTGCGGCGACACCACGGCGACCGCCGCGGACTGCGCCAAGGCCGTCGACGCCGGGGACCCCCGGGCCGTGCGGGTCTGGCAGGACGCGGTGGACGCGCTCGCCGACGGCCTGGTCATGGCGCTCACTCTGCTGGACCCGCGCACCCTGATCATCGGTGGCGGTCTGGCCGAGGCCGGGGAAACCTTGTTCACACCCCTGCGGGCGGCCGTCGCCGAGCGCGTGACGTTCCAGTCGCTGCCCCGAATCGTCCCGGCCGTCCTCGGGGACAGCGCCGGGTGCCTGGGCGCGGGACTGCTCGCCTGGGACCTGCTCGACCACACCGCAGCCACTGGATCCTCGGAGGTAACCGCCTGATGGCCACAGCAAAGGTGCTCGCCGGTGCCCGGGTGGTACTGCCCACCGGGACCGTCACCGACGGCCGCGTCATCGTCGACGGCACGCAGATCGCCGGGAGCGCTCCCGCGAACGCCGAGACCGTCGACCTCGCCGGCCACTGGGTGGTGCCCGGCTTCGTCGACATGCACAACCACGGCGGCGGCGGCGCGTCCTTCACGTCCGGCACCGTCGACGAGATCCTCAAGGGCATCCACACCCACCGGCAGCACGGCACCACGACCGTCGTGCCGTCGTTCGTCACCGGCGACATGGACTTCCTCGTCCAGCGCGCGGGCCTGCTCTCCGAGCTCGCCGAGCAGGGCGAGATCGCGGGCATCCACTTCGAGGGCCCGTTCATCTCGCCGTGCCGCAAGGGCGCCCACGACGAGACGCTGCTGCGCGACCCCGACCCGGCAGACGTGCGCAAGCTGATCGACGCCGCGCGCGGCCGGGCCAAGATGGTCACGCTCGCCACCGAACTGCCCGGCGGCATCGACTCCGTACGGCTGCTCGCCGAGCACGGGGTGATCGCCGCGATCGGCCACACCGACGCCACGTACGAGCAGACCGTCGAGGCGATCGACGCGGGCGCCACGGTCGCCACCCACCTGTTCAACGCGATGCCGACGCTCGGCCACCGCGCCCCCGGCCCGATCGCCGCCCTCCTGGAGGACGAGCGCATCACGGTCGAGCTGATCAACGACGGCACGCACCTGCACCCGGCCGCCCTCGAACTCGCCTTCCACCACAAGGGCGCCGGGAAGGTCGCGTTCATCACCGACGCGATGGACGCCGCCGGGTTCGGCGACGGCCGCTACATGCTCGGCCCGATGGAGGTCGAGGTGAAGGACTCCGTGGCGCGTCTGGTGGAGGGCGGCTCCATCGCGGGCTCGACGCTCACCCTGGACCGCGCGTTCAAGCGGGCCGTCACCGTCGACGGGCTGCCGGTCGAGGACGTCGTACGGGCCATCTCCGCCAACCCGGCGCGGCTGCTCGGCGTGTTCGACACCGTCGGCTCGCTGGAGCCCGGCAAGGACGCCGACCTCGTGGTCCTGGACGAGGAGTTCGAGGTCAAGGGCGTGATGCGCAAGGGCGAGTGGCTGGTCGCCCCGTAACTCATCGTGCGAGCACGGCGGTTGGCTTGAGGTCTGGGCCAACCGCCTTGACTTTGGCATGATCGACCCCCGTTACTGAAAGTACGTACGCGCTCGCATCGGGGGGTGAGGTCCTGTGATCCTCACGGTCACACTGAACACCGCACTCGACATCACCTACCGGGTGCCGTCCCTGCGCCCGCACGCCTCGCACCGCATCACCGAGGTCACCGAACGCCCCGGCGGCAAGGGGCTGAACGTGGCGCGGGTGCTGGCCGCCCTCGGCCACGAGGTGACCGTCACGGGCTTCGTGGGCGGCGCGACGGGGGCGGCCCTCCAGGACCAACTCCGGTGCTCGGACGGGATTTCCGACGCCCTGGTGCCCGTCCACGGTTCGACCCGTCGCACGGTCGCCGTGGTGGACGCGGCGACGGGCGACACGACGCAGCTGAACGAACCGGGCCCGCTGATCGCCTCCGCCGAGTGGGCGGCCTTCCAGGAGGCGTACGGGGATCTGCTCGGCTCCGCCTCGGCGGTGGCCCTGTGCGGCAGCCTGCCGCCGGGCGTCCCGGTGGGTGCCTACGCGACGCTGATCCGGGCCGCGCGGTCCGCCTCCGTCCCGGTCCTGCTGGACACCAGCGGTGAACCGCTGCGCCGGGGCATCGCGGCCCGCCCCGACGTCGTCAAGCCGAACGCGGACGAGCTGGCCGAACTCACCGGCTCCCACGAGCCGTTGCAGGCGATGAAGGACACCCGCAGACGCGGTGCCCACGCCGTGGTCGCCTCCCTGGGCGCCGAGGGCCTGTGCGCCCTCACCCCGGACGGCTCCTGGCGCGCCCCGGCCCCCGACCGCCTCTCCGGCAACCCCACGGGCGCGGGCGACTCGGCGGTGGCGGGCCTGCTCTCGGCCCAGGTCGAACAACTGCCGTGGCCGCAGCGCCTGGCCCGCGCGGTGGCGCTGTCGGCGGCGACGGTGGTGTCCCCGGTGGCCGGCGAGTTCGACCGGAAGACGTACGAGGACCTGTTCCAGCAGGTGGTGGTCACCGAGCAGGAGCAATCGCTGCGGTCGTCAGGCACAACTTCCTTATAGGAATGCGCCATTGATCACTACTCGTTAACATCGTGACCATGTCAAAGACGAAGAACATTCTGAAAAAGCGATCCGTCCAGCTCGCGGGCGGCACCGTCGGTGCTCTGGCCCTGACGCTGACTCTCGCCTCCCCATCCTCGGCCGCCGCGTCCGGCTACTACTCCGCCGAGTGTTCCACCACGGGGGCCTGGGGACGGATCATCGCCGAGTACTACGGAGCCAGCAGCCGGCTCGACTTCGACATGACCATCGGGGACACACTGGGCGACGGCCACCACGCCCGCGCCCGCCTGATCACCAAGAACGCCAACGGCACGCGCAAGAACTGGGCGTGGCACTCGGCCGTCGGCAACAACGAGACCGTCAGCCTGAGCACATACGCCATCGACAGCTCCGGCATCCACGACTGGGGCGTCCAGGTGGCGCGCTTCGAGGGCGACAGCCTGATGAACTCCTGCACCAACTGGATGTCCTGACCGGCACCGGCTCACGGGGCGGGGCGTGAGCCCCCCCCGGATCAGCCCTTGGTGCCCTCGACCAGCCACATCTGGTCGACGAGCGCGTTGCACTGGTTGCCCTGCTCGCAGGAGATCGTGATCGCGTTCGTCCCCTTGGTGAGCTGGACGACGCCCCAGGTGTCCGTCCAGCCCTTCTCCCAGTCGCCCTTGTCGGCGTGCGCGTAGTTCTTCATGCTCAGAAGGCGCGACTGCTCGGTGCCGTTCACCGTCATTGTGGCGTTGTCGTCCTCGCCGGGCACGCTGTACGTCACGTGCAGGCTGTACGCGGCATCCTTCGGGATGTTGTTGACGGTCCAGGTCAGGCTCGCGCCAGCCTTGTTGAACGTCACGTATGTGCCCGCCTTCGCGCCCTTCACGTCGGCAGCGGTGGCCGCGGGGCCGCCCAGCGTCAGCGACTTTGCGTCGGTCTTCGGCAGGTCCGCCGGCTCGGCGGAGGCATCCGCCGACTGCGACGCCGTCTCGCTCGGGCGCACCGACTGCGAGTCGCCGGAGGGCTTGGCGCCCGCGTCGGCGTTCTTGTCGTCGTCCGAGCCGTTGCTGAGCATGGCGACGGAGATGCCGATCACCACGGCTGCGACGACGGCGACCGCGCCGATCAGCAGCGCCTTGGTGTTGGGACCGCGGCCGCCACCGCCGCCGCGCGAGGAGCGCGACGACACCGGCTGCGTGGGAGGACCGCCACCGGGCACCGTCTCCGGTGCCTGGTAGTGGGCGTTCGGCTGGTGGTACGCCTGGGTCTGCTGCGGCGGCACCTGCTGCTGCCCGTACTGACGCTCACCGACCGTGCGGACCTGGTTGAAGGAGCGGGAGTTCGGGTAGCCGTAGCCGCCGCCCCCGCCGTTCGGCGGGGTCGCCCCGGCCGCCTGCCCGTCGGCGTACAGATAGCCGAACGGATCGTCGTCCTCGGGCGTGGTGCTCGCGCCATTGTTGCCGGGCGCCATCCCTGATCACTCCCCTACACGTTTGCTTACCCGGGCGAGCGTACCCGCTGCGAGTGACCCCAAGGAGTGGCCTTGACCTCACAGCCGCAGGAGAATCCGGGCGTCCTGCGGCTCAGCCCGCTCGCCGGTGCTGCTTGGCACGTGATCTTTTCTCCACGTACATCCGCTGGTCAGCGGATTGCAGCACTTCCTCTGCCGTCATCCCGCAGTGCGCCCAGCCGATGCCGAAACTGGCCCCCACCCGGACCGCGCGGCCGTCCACCCGAATCGGCGGAATGATGGCATTGCGCAGCCTGACGGCGAGGTCCTGTGCATCGGCGCGGCCGAGCCCGTCGGCGAGCACCACGAACTCGTCACCGCCGAGCCGGGCCACCGTGTCCCCGTCCCGCACCCCGCTGGTCAGCCGGCGGGCCACCTCGATGAGGACGGCGTCGCCCGCGTTGTGCCCGAACCGGTCGTTGATCGACTTGAAGCCGTCGAGGTCGCAGAAGAGCACGGCGAGGCCCTTGGTGCCGTCGTCGGTCGTCTCGTCGCCGCCCGGCGCCGAGACGTGCACATGGTGGTCGAAGCCCTCGTAGAGGCCGCCCGCGGCGTGCCCGGTGCGGTGCAGGGCGGCCGGGCCGTAGTCGAAGTCGTGCCCGATGGGGTCGCCGTAGGCCGCGTCGAGGGAGTCGACGGCGCTGGGCAGCTGCTCCTGGGGGCGGCGGCAGAGCCGGGCCCCGAGCCGGGAGCGCAGCTCCGCCGAGTTCGGCAGGCCGGTCAGGGAGTCGTGCGAGGCGCGGTGGGCGAGGTGCAGCTCGCGGCGCTTGCGCTCCTCGATGTCCTCGACGTGGGTGAGCAGGAAGCGCGGCCCGTCGGCGGCGTCGGCCACCACCGAGTTGCGCAGCGAGACCCAGACGTAGGTGCCGTCGCGCCGCCCGAGCCGCAGCTCGGCCCGGCCGCCCTCGGCGGAGGTGCGCAGCAGGGTGCCGATGTCCTCGGGGTGCACGAGGTCGGAGAAGGAGTAGCGGCGCATCGCGGAGGCGGGGCGGCCCAGGAGGCGGCACAGCGCGTCGTTGGTCCGCAGGATCCGGCCGCGGTCGTCGCCGCCCAGCTCGGCGATGGCCATGCCGGAGGGCGCGTACTCGAAGGCCTGCCGGAAGCTCTCCTCGCTGGCGCGCAGGGCCTGCTGCTCACGCTCCAGGCGGACCAGGGCGCGCTGCATGTTGGCCCGCAGCCGGGCGTTGCTGATGGCGATGGCGGCCTGGAAGGCGTACATCTGCAGGGCCTCGCGGCCCCAGGCGCCGGGTATCCGGCCGTTGCGCGGGCGGTCCACCGATATGACGCCGATCAGCTCGCCGCCGGCCGCGCCGGTCGCGTACATCGGGGCGAAGAGGCGGTCGGAGGGGTGCCACTCGTCCTCGAAGCGGGGCGGCGGCCCGTCGGTGAACCACTGCGGCACGTCGTCCTCGTCCAGGACCCAGCCCTCGGTGTGCGGTATGAAGCACAGCTCGCCCCAGCGCTCGCCCATGGTGAGCCGGCGGTCCCAGGCGGCGCGGGAGCCGACCCGGCCGGTGATGAGGGCCTCGGCGGCGGAGTTCCCGGAGAAGGCGGCGACCACGAGATCGCCGTCGGGGCGTACGAGGTTGACGCACGCCAGCTCGTAACCCAGCCCGTTGACGACTCCGTCGGCGACGGTCTGGAGGGTGTCGGCCAGACTGCGGGCCGCGTTCATGTCCGCCATCACGTGGTGCAGCTGCCGCAGAGTCGCAAGACGGACGTAGGGCTCCGACTCGGTCTCCATGCTCAGCTCTCCCCGAGACCTCGACAGCACTCCAGTACTCTGATCGGCTCTTTCCCCGCGCACGTGCAGCAGCACGTTCATCTCGCAGTGTCGACCGCCACTGAATCACAGCGCGCTGCTCACTCGGTACACAGGGTCAACAAAAAAGGGCTCCTGTGACTCAAGTCACAGCAATACATGAAGGATTGAGGGGCATGTCCAGATGCATTCTGTGCGTTTCCCGAACACGGTAACCAGGCCAGAACAGGTCATTTCCTCCCAGAGCCGGAGCTTTTTCTCTTGAAGGTACGCCGAGGGACCTAGGTCCCTCCTCGGCCCTCGGCCCGATGTGGGGCACCGTACCGCCCGGTTAGCGTCGAGGGCGTGCTGAAGACTTCCCCTGCTGCTCCCGTCACCCCTGCCCCACGTTCCCCCGGGCATGCTGAGGGGGTGAGCAACGACCAGTTCCGCGCCGCACTGTCCCGCCTCGCCGCGGGAGTCGTGCTGCTGACCGCCCGCGAGCCCTCGCTCGACCCCGACGACGCCGGGGCGCCCCCTGGCGAGGACGCGGGCATGACGGCCACGGCGTTCATGTCGGTGTCCCTGGATCCGCCGCTGGTGATGGTCTCCCTGCGCAACGGCTCGCGCATGGACGACCTGCTGGAGGAGCAGCCCCTGTGGGCGGTGTCCCTGCTCTCGGAGTCGCAGAGCCGGATCGCCGGGCTCTTCGCGATGAAGGGCCGCATCAGCGACCGGCTGCTCTTCGAGGACGTCCCGTACGTACGCGGTGAGCACACGGACGCCCCGCTGGTGGGCGGGGCGCTGGCGACGCTGGAGTGCCGGACGGAGCAGGTGGTGCCCGCCGGTGACCACACCCTGTACATCGGCCGCGTCCTGGGCGCCGCCCTGCCCGGCGCCGACGGCGGGCCCCTGATGTATTTCCGGGGGCGGTACCGGGGGCTGGGGTGACCTCGCGGTTCGGCTGACGGCCGGTGGGGCTACCAGTCGCGGCCGGTGCGGCCGCGCTTGGTTTCGGAGCGGGCCTTCTTCTCGCGGAGGCGGCGCTCATTTATGCCCCGCGGAATCTTGGTGGCCCGGCGAGGCTTCGGCGGCGGGGCGGACGCCTCGGCGAGCAGCGCGGCGAGCCGCACGGCAGCCGTCTCCCGATTGCGCCACTGCGAACGGTGCTCGGACGCCCGTACGGTCACCACCCCGCCCACCAGACGCGACCCGAGCCGCTCCAGCGCCCGCGCCTTCCACACCTCGGGCAGCGCCCGGGTGTTCGCCAGGTCGAAGGACAGCTCCACCTTCGAGTCGGAAGTGTTGACGTGCTGCCCGCCCGGCCCGGACGACCGCGAGAAACGCCAGACCAGCTCGGCCTCCGGAAGGACGACCGAACCGCGGATGGGATAAGGACCGGACATGGGTCCATGGTCGCGCGTCAGGACGCGCCCCGTCACCCGGATTTCCCCCTGACGGGAACACGGGTAAAGAAAGTAAAGAGACCTGGAACCTTCTCCACCCCGCATCGCGTTCATACGGGTACGAGTAGCTTCGGCTACGCACGTACACCCGTACGCGCACGCACTTAACGAGGGAAGGGACTCCCGAACCATGGCTGTAAGCCTGTCCAAGGGTGGCAACGTCTCGCTCACCAAGGAGGCTCCGGGCCTGACCGCCGTCACCGTGGGCCTCGGCTGGGACGTCCGCACCACCACCGGTACCGACTTCGACCTGGACGCCTCCGCGATCGCGGTGAACACGCAGGGCAAGGTCTACTCGGACGGCCACTTCGTCTTCTTCAACAACAAGCAGACGCCGGACCAGACGATCGTGCACACCGGTGACAACCGCACCGGCGAGGGCGACGGCGACGACGAGGCGATCAACGTCAACCTGGCGGGCCTGCCCGCCGACGTCGACAAGATCGTCTTCCCGGTCTCGATCTACGACGCGGAGAACCGCTCGCAGAACTTCGGCCAGGTGCGCAACGCGTACATCCGCATCCTCAACCAGGCCGGCGGCGCCGAGATCGCCCGCTACGACCTCTCCGAGGACGCGGCGACGGAGACGGCGATGGTCTTCGGCGAGCTCTACCGCAACGGCGCCGAGTGGAAGTTCCGCGCGGTCGGCCAGGGCTACGCCTCGGGCCTGGTCGGCATCGCCCAGGACTTCGGTGTGAACGTCTGACGCAGCCGCGTTCCAGAGTTCCTGAGGTGCACGGGCCCCGGATCCTTCCGGGGCCCGTTCCCGTGCGCCGCCCTACGCTCTCCCCCGTGGACATCAGCCGACTCACCCAGCCGCCCGACCGCGCCCTGCTCGCCGAGCTGACCGCCCTGTACGCCTCCAACCGGGACTTCTTCGCGCTCAGCGGCGACTTCCCCGACCCCGACGCGATCACCGCGGAGCAGGTCGCCGCCACCCTCGCCGAGGAACGTGCCGCGCCCGGCGCCGAGACGCTGCTCGCCCGGGACACCGAGGGGCGGCTCGTCGGGATCGCGCTGACCCTCGCCCGCCATCCCGACCCGGCCGACCCGGACCCGTGGATCGGCCTGCTGCTCGTCGACGCCCGGCACCGGCGCACCGGCCACGGACGGCGGCTGGCGGACGCCGTCGAGGAGCGCTTCCGGCGGGCGGGCCGCACCGCCGTCCGGCTCGCCGTGCTCGACAACAACCCCGACGGCCTCGCCTTCTGGACCGCCCTCGGCTACCGGGAGATCGACCGCCGCCGGGACCGTCAGCTCGGCCGCCCCTGCCGGGTACTGCGCAAGCCGCTGGCCCCCGCCCCTCAGGACTCGTCCGGGTCGTCTCGGTCGTCCGGGTCGTCCGGGGCGTCCGGCTTGCCCTTGCCGTAGAGCCAGTCCTTCCAGACCTTGGCGAGCGCGTCCTTCTCGGTGGGGTTCGCGCGCTCCACGTAGGCCGTGAAGTCGTGGGTGTCGGCGTTGCCGTACTTGTGGTCGGCCGGCCAGCTCTTGAGCAGGGCGAAGAACTTGGCGTCGCCGATGGTCTTCCGGATGCGGTGGAGGACCATCGCGCCGCGCTGGTAGACGGGCGAGTCGGAGATGTGCGCGGCGCTCGGCGGGTCGGCGGGCGGGAAGGCCCAGACGGCGGAGTCCGGCGCGTGGTCGTACGCCGCGTCGAAGGACTCCTGGGCGCTGACGGGATCGTCGGCGCGCTGCTCCTCCCACAGCCACTCGGCGTAGGTGGCGAAGCCCTCGTTGAGCCACATGTCGCGCCAGGTCTTCGGGGTGACCGAGTCGCCGTACCACTGGTGGGCCATCTCGTGGACGAGCAGGCCCACGTCGGGGGCGCCGGGGAAGACGGGCCGGTTCTGCGTCTCCAGCGCGTACCCGGCGTCGCCCTCGCGCTCGACGATCGCGCCGGTGGAGGAGAACGGGTACGCGCCGAACGTCCGCGTCTCCCAGTCGACGACCTCGGGGAGCCGGGCGAGGACCTTCGCGCTCGCCGCCGCCTGCTCGGGGTCGACCGCGGTGTACACGGGGATGCCGGCCGGCGTCCGGGACGTGTGCGTCTCGAACTTCCCGATGGCGACCGTGGCCACGTAGCTCGCCATGGGCTGGGTGACGCGCCAGGTGTAGGTGACGGTCTTGCCGTACGCGGACCGCTTGGTGCCCGTCAACTCGCCGTTGGAGACGGCCTGTACGCCCGTGGGGACGCTGACCGCGATGGTGTACGTCGCCTTGTCGGAGGGGTGGTGGTTGCCGGGGAACCAGGCCATCGAGCCGGTCGGTTCGCCGAGGCCGAGCGCCCCGTCGTCGGTGCGCAGCCAGCCCTCCTCGGAGCCGTCGGGGTCGGTGATGGTGGCGGGCTCGCCGGAGTAGCGCACGACCGTACGGAAGGTGTGGCCCTCGGGCAGTTCGTCGAACGGGCGGATCGTCAGCTCGTTCCCGGCGCGCTGGCTCCTCGCCCGCTTCTTGTCGACGGTGACACCGGCGACCGCGAGCCCGTGCAGGTCGAGGTTGAAGGCGCTGAGGTCCTGGAGGGCCGTCGCGGTGAGGGTGGCGGTGCCGGTGAGGCGGTGGCCGTCCGGGTCGTAGGCGAGGTTCAGGGAGTAGTGGGTGACGTCGTAGCCGCCGTTGCCCAGCTTCGGGAAGTACGGGTCGCGCAGGCCCGAGGCGCCGGGCGACCCGTCGACCCCGCCGCCGCAGGCCGCGACGGAGAGCAGGGCGGCGACGAGGGCGAGGGAGCGGGGGCGTCTGCGCACCCCCACACCCTATTGCCCTTTATGTCCGCACGGCTGCCGGTGCGGCTCGGGTACGGCCGTCAGAGGACGGCGATGCCCAACGGCCGCTCCCCGGCCGCCAGTCGGTGCGTGTCGCCGCTGTCGACGTCGACAGCGGTGATCCCGTTCCAGTAGCCGTCGCGGGTGAAGCCGCCGGTGACGTACGCCGTGCGGCCGTCGGCGGAGACGGCGACGTCCTCGTGCGGGCCGTCGAGGGGGATCACCTTCTCCCGGCCGTCCTTCGTGCGGACGGTCAGGGAAGGGCCCGCGTCCTCGGCCGGGTCGATGGGGCCCGTGCCGACGACGAACAGGGTGCCGTCGGGGGTGACGGTGACACCGTGCTGGTGCGTGTTCGCCGTCATCCGCTCGATGCGGGACCGGCCCGTCTCCGGGTCGACGACGACCAGCTTCTCGCCCTCGAAGGGCAGCAGCAGCTTCCCGTCCGAGGGGCGTACGGCGGTGTAGTGCGGCTTCAGCCAGGAGCCGAGGCCGCCTTCGGTGCCGTAGGGCGCGACCTCGATGCGGCGGGTGGCGCCGCTGCCGGTGTCGAGGACGGTGACGTCGAAGGAGTCGTGGTCCGTCGCGTACACCTCGCGGCCGTCGCGCGAGACGTCCACGTCGAAGGGGCGCCGGCCGACATCGGCGGTGCCGGTGACGCGGAGCGTGCGGGTGTCGACGGTCTCCAACGTGCCGTTGCCGTCGGGGACGTTGACCCCGACGTACACGTGCCGGCCGTCGGGGGCCAGCGCGATGCCCATGCCGCCGCCGCGGTACTCGCCGCCGGTGACCGGGCCGAGGTGCTCCGTCTCGTACGGGATCAGCGCAACGCGCTCGCGCGCCGCGGTGTCGACGACGGCGACGCCCTCGGCGGTGGCCACCCAGGCCCGGCCGTCGTCGCCGACGACGAGGCCGTAGGGCGCGCGGCCCACGGTCACCGTGTCGGTGACCCCTTCGCGGGGGTCGACGAAGCTGACGGTGTCGGCGCCGAAGTCGGCGACGAGGAGGGTGCCGGCCGGGGTACCGCGCGGCGCGCGGTCCGGCTGGGCGCTCGCGCTCCTACTCGTACTGGCGCTGGTGCTCGGGGTGTCGGGGGTCTGGGTCGCGCAGCCCGTCACCAGCACGGCGACGGCCGCCGCGGCGAGCGCGAGGCGTTTCACCGTACGGCCCTCAGCAGACCGGCGATCCGGGTGAACCCGCGCCGCTCGGCGTGCTCCAGGGGCGTCACGCCGTCGCCGTCGGGGAGGTCGGGGGTGGCGCCCGCCGTGATCAGCAGCTCCACGATCTCCTGGTGGGCACGGCCGCCGTCACCGAGGATCACCGCCTCCAGCAGGGCCGTCCAGCCGAGCCGGTTGACGTGGTCGACGTCGATGTCGGTCTCGCGGAGCAGGGCCCGTACGTAGTCGACGTGACCGCGTTCGGAGGCCGGGATGAGGGAGATGCCGCCGAAGCGGTTGGTGACCTTCAGGTCGGGGCCCGCGGGCAGCAGCGCGCGCATCATGGCGACCGAGCCGGTGACGCCGGTGACCAGCCACGGGCTGTCGGACCGGTCGTCCTGCGCGTTCGGGTCGGCGCCCGCCGCGACGAGTGCCTCCGCCGTGGGCACGTGGTCGTGCAGCGCGGCGAGGAGGAGGGGGGTGCGGCGGTGGGCGTCGCGGACGTCGGGGCCGGCGCCGGCCGCCAGCGCGGTGCGGACGGTGTCGGTGTCGCCCTGGGCCGCGGCGGTCAGCAGGGTGGCGTCGTCGTTCTTCATGGGGCGGGTCCTCATCTGCCTGGCTTCTCTTCCGTGCCGGGGTGCGCGGCTCGTCGTGGCCGGTCGCGCAGTTCCCCGCGCCCCTGGCGGGGCGCACCTTCCTCGTGATCTTGAAGGTGCGCCCCCTTCCGGGTCTAGCGGAGCGCGGCGACGCCGGCCTGGGCGAACTTCTCGTCCTGGTCGCCCGAGGGGGCACCGGCCACGCCGATGCCGGCGATCGGGGCGTTCTTGGCGGTGACGGGGGCGCCGCCCGCGAGGAACAGGGTGCCGGGGATGTCCTTCAGGTTCGGCGTGCTCTCCAGGCGCTTGGCCAGCTCGGAGGTGGGCGCGTTCCAGGAGACGGCGGTGTACGCCTTCTTCTCGGCGGACTCGTAGGACTGCGGGCCGGCGCCGTCGCCGCGCAGGGTCAGGATCGTGTTGCCGTTGCGGTCGACGACGGCGACGGAGACCTTCTGGTTCTCCTTCTCGGCGGCGTGCAGCGCGGCCAGCGCGGCCTTGTTCGCGGCCTCGGCCGTGAGGTGCGTGGAGGTGGTGGTGGTCGCGCTCTTCACGTTGGCGGCGGGCGCGGCGGCCGGGGCCGAGGCGTTCGCGGAGACCGTGCCGAGGGTGCCGGCGGCGACGGCGGCGAGGACGGCACCGCCGGTGGCGATGCGGGCGCGGCGGGACATGTTCTTCAGGGAGGCCATGCGATTCAACTCCTGGAGGGCGGGGCGTGCGTTCCTTCTGCACTCCATGCTGGGTCCGGAACCGGCCCGCTCCCGTCGGCGTTCCGGCTGCTCGGCGGCTGCCGGGCGGCTGACCCCGGGGTCATCCGATCGGTTGACCCCGGGGGCGGGACCGCACCCGACAATGGGAGTGTTTGCCCAGTTCGGAGCGGCGCGGGAGGCGGCCATGAGGGAGTCCGACGACGATGCCGGGGCGGAGGCCGGGGCAGCGGACAGCCGGTGGCTGGCCGTCGTCGTGCACGCCGCGTTCTTCCTGCTGCTCGCGGTCGCCCTCGCCCGGTTCCTGCTGCGGCACCCCGGCGGCGCCCGGGTCCCCTGGATCATCGCCCTCAGCGTCGTCCTCACCGTGCTCTACGTGGTCGGACCCGCCCGGGAGGACCCGCGCCGCTCCCCCGCCCGGCAGCGGCTGTGGCTGTCCCTCGTGGTCGCCGTGGTCGTGGTGCTCGTCGTCCTCGCCCCGAGCTTCGCCTGGGTCGGGATCCCGCTCTTCTACACCGGCCTGCGCACCCTGCCGACCCGCGCGGCGCTCATCCTCGTGACGCTGGTGACCGGTCTCGTCATCGCCTCCCAGGTGCGGCTCGCCGGGCGCTGGGACCCGGACCTGGTGCTCGGCCCGCCGGTCGTGGCCGTGCTCGCCGCCGGGGTCTTCCTCCAGATGCAGTGGCAGACGGCCCGGCAGCGCGCCCTCATCGACGACCTGATCCGCACCCGCCGCGAGCTGGCCGCCGCCGAACGCCGGGCGGGCACGCTCGCCGAGCGGGAGCGGCTGTCCATGGAGATCCACGACACCCTCGCGCAGGGCCTGTCCAGCCAGCAGATGCTGCTCCAGGCCGCCGAACGGGTCTGGGCCTCCGACCCCGGCAAGGCCCGCACCCATGTGCACACCGCCGCGTCCATCGCCGACCACAACCTCACCGAGGCCCGTCGCTTCGTGCACGATCTGGCCCCCGGCGACCTGGCCCACGGCCTGGAGCAGGGGCTGCGCGCGGTGGCCGCCCGGGAGTCCGGGGAGCGGCTGGCGGTCCGGGTCCACATCGACGCCGGCGAGCGCGCCGGGCTCGGGCGGCTTCCCGACCGGGTCGAGGCGGCGCTGCTGCGTATCGCGCAGGGCGCGCTGGCCAACGTACGGGAGCATGCCGGGGCCTCCGGCGCGGCCGTCACGCTCACGCTGCTGGACGATCAGGTGGTGCTGGATGTCGCCGACGACGGGTGCGGGTTCGATGCCGGGGCGGATGTGGTGCCCGGGGTGCGGGGGCACGGTCTGGCGGCCATGCGGGCCCGGGTGACCCAGCTGGGCGGCACCCTGACCATCGAATCCACCCCCACCGAGGGCACCGTCCTCTCCGCCTCGATCCCGCTGTCGAGCGCACCTTGAGTGCGGCCGGTCGCCCCTGGATGCCGAAGGCACCCCAGGGGCGCGGGGAACTGCGCGAGAAGCGGCCACCGGCCCGCACCCGAAGAACAACCCCACAGGGGCGCGGGGAACTGCGCGACCAGCCCCCACGCACCCGCACCCGACCACCACCCCCAGGAGCCCCCATATGACACCCCCGGTCCGACTCCTGCTCTGCGACGACCACGTGGTCGTCAGAGCGGGCCTCCTCGCCCTCCTCGACAGCGCCGAGAACATCGAGGTGATCGGCGAGGCGGGCACCGGTGAGGAAGCCATCGCGCTGACGGCGAAACTCCACCCCGACGTCGTCCTGATGGACCTCCAGCTGGGCCCGGGCATCGACGGAGTGGAAACCACCCGCCGCCTCACCACGGCCCCGGCCCCCACCCCCCACGTCCTGGTCCTGACCACCTACGACACCGACGCCGACATCACCCGCGCCATCGAGGCCGGCGCGACGGGCTACCTCCTCAAGGCCGAGCGCCCGGAGGAACTCTTCGCGGCGATCCAGGCGGCGGCACAAGGCCGCACGGCCCTCTCGGCACCGGTGGCGTCCCGCGTGATGGCGAACATGCGCAAGCCGCGCCCCACCCTCACCGACCGCGAACGCGACATCCTCGCCCAGCTCGCCCACGGCCTGGGCAACCGCGAGATCGCCAAGGCCCTGTTCATCAGCGAGGCCACGGTCAAGACCCACCTGGGCCGGATCTACGACAAACTCGGCGTCGATACCCGGGCCGGCGCCGTGGCGGTCGCGAAGGAGCAGCGTCTGCTGCCGTGAGCGGGCATGACACCATCGACCCCGTGCTCGACATCGGCTACGCCCTCTCCCGCCGCTTCCCGGACCCCCCGCAGACGGACTACCGCCGCGCGGACGTCCACGCGCTGCGCCACGACCTGTTCTGCGGCGACGTGTACCTGGCCGACACCAAGGCCGACCGGGAACTGTCCACAGCCTGGGGATGGGTGCCGGTCCTGGACTTCGCCTGGGCGCTCTGCGACATCGTGGAGCAGCTCGACAAGGACCCGCGCGGCAGCCGCTCGGCGACCCCCCAGTACGCGGACCTGGACTTCACCGAGTCCACCGACCGGATGCTCTTCGAGCGCCGCTTCGGCTGGGTCGACATCGAGGCCGACTGGGTGGAGGGCCACGAGCCCCCGCTGACCTTCTCCCACTCCGCGCTGCGCCGCGAGGCCCGGGACTTCCTGCACGACCTGATCGCCGACCTCACCGACATGCACGAGGACCTGGCGGACAACCCGGCGATCTGGGACCTCCAGGGCCGCTTCCCCCGGCTGCCGTAGCGACCTCAGACCACGCGCACCCCCAGCTGCGCCGCGAACGCCCCCGCCAGGTCGAACAGCTGCCCGTGCGAGATCACGGCCCCGCCCAGCCGGTCGACCCCGCGCGCGATGCCCAGCTCGGCGGCCTCCCGCAGGTCGACGTCGACCAGCGTCACGCCCGTCAGGTCCGCCTCCTTCAGCACGCACCCGGTGAACTCCACCCGCTCGAGCCGCGCTCCCCCGAAGTCCGGCTCCACCAGCACGCATCCGTCGAAGACGACGTCCTTCAGGCGGGCCTTGCGCAGGTTCAGGTAGTCGATCTTGCCGCCGCGGATCACCACCCGCTCCAGCACGGACCCGTGCAGCTGCACCCCGCCGAGCCGCGCGTCCACCACCTCGACGTCCCGCAGCGTCGCCTCCGCCAGATCGGTGCCGACGCCTCTGATCCCGGTCAGCGTCGAGTCGATGATCCGGGCCCGCGCGAGCCCGGCCTCGTCGAAGGCGCACCCCTCCACCGCGCAGTCCATGAACCGCGCCCCGATCCCCTCCTGCCCGGCGAAGTCCACGCCCCGGAACTCCACGCCGTCGTAGTCCCCGTCCGGCTCCAGGCCCGCGCCCTCCCACGGCACGAGCGGAGGCAGCCGCACCTCCGGCCGTCGCGCCCTCTTCACCTTCGCCGCCGCACCACGCCGTTCCGTCGCCATGCCCCCATGCTGCACTCCCCCACTGACAACGGGACGGCAGCCTTGACCTCAACAGAACTTGAGGTCGAAGACTGGCCGTCCGGCGCCGCAGACCGCGGCCGCCCACCCACGGGAGCGCCCATGCACGCCATCCGCCTGCACGCCTTCGGCCCGGCCGAGCACCTCACGTACGAGAAGACCGACGACCCGGAGCCGGGCCCCGGCCAGGTCCGCATCGCGGTCGAGGCCGCCGGGGTGCACCTGCTCGACACCGCCCTCCGGCAGGGCTTCCGGGGCCCGGCCCCCGAGCTTCCCGCGCTGCCCACGATCCCGGGCCGCGAGGTCGCCGGGACGGTCGAGTCGCTCGGCGCGGACACCGACCCCGGCTGGCTCGGCAAGCGGGTCGTCGCCCATCTGGGCATGGTCCCCGGCGGCTACGCCGAACTCGCCGTCACCGACGCGGCCCGCCTGCACGAGATCCCCGCCGGGCTCGACGCGGCGCGGGCGGTGGCCCTGATCGGCACCGGCCGCACCGCCCTGGGCATCCTCGGCTTCACCACCGTCACCCCGGACACCGTCGCCCTGGTCCCCGCGGCGGCGGGCGGCATCGGCACGCTCCTCGTGCAGTACGTGAAGCACGCGGGCGGCACCGTCGTGGGGCTGGCCGGCGGTCCCGCCAAGACCCGCCGCGTCGAGGCGAACGGCGCGGACCTCGCCGTGGACTACACCGACGCCGACTGGCCCGCCCGCGTACGGGAGTTCCTGGGCGAGCGGCGCGTCACGGTCCTCTTCGACGGGGTGGGCGGCGCCACCACGGCCGCCGCGCTCGACCTGCTCGGCCCCGGCGGGCAGCATCTGGTCTTCGGCTGGTCCGCCCAGGGCCTGGACGACACCGCGGGACCGGTCCTCCTCGACGAGGCGGAGCGGGCCCGGCGCGGCATCACGCAGGTGCGGACCCTCGGCCCCGAGATGCTGCGGCGGGCGGGCGGCGCGAACCCGATGCGCACCCTGGAAAGCGCCGCCCTCGACCTGGGGGCCCGCGCCGTCCTGACCCCGGCCGTCAGCCGCTTCCCGCTGGCCGGGGCCGCCGCCGCCCACCGCGCCCTCGAATCCCGGGGCACGACGGGCAAGGTGGTCCTGGAACCGTGACCGTCAGCCGCCGAGGGTGGCCAGCGCCTCGTCGGTCAGCCGGTACACCGTCCACTCGTCCTGCGGCCGCGCGCCGAGGGAGCGGTAGAAGTCGATCGAGGGCTGGTTCCAGTTCAGCACCGACCACTCCAGACGCTCGTAGCCGCGCTGGACGCAGATCCGCGCGAGTTCGGTGAGCAGCGCCTTGCCGTGGCCGCCGCCGCGCGCCTCCGGCCGGACGTACAGGTCCTCCAGGTAGATGCCGTGGACTCCCCGCCAGGTGGAGAAGTTCAGGAACCACAACGCGAACCCGACCACCTCGCCGTCGGCGTCCTCGGCCATGTGCGCGAAGGCCGCCGGCCGCTCCCCGAACAGTGCCTCCCGCAACTGCTCCTCACTGGCCCGCGCTTCGTCGGGCACCTTCTCGTACGCGGCGAGTTCGCGGACCATCGCGTGGATGACGGGGATGTCGTGGGGCGTGGCTGTACGGATCATCCGCGCAGATTACGCCGTTCGTCCGCGGCTCCGGCGGGGGCCGGTCGCGCGGGGAAGGCTGTGCGCAGCGCATGCCTTCAGGGGCGCGGGGAACTGCGCGAGAAGCGGCCACCGGCCCACACCCGGCAACGAACCCCCGGGAGCCCCGCCTCACCTCCCCAACAACCTCCGCGCGATCTCCAGGTCATCGGCCCCGAGCGCCCGCCCGTCCGCGACATCCCACAACGCGTTCTGCACCACCCGCCCCAGCGTCCACCCCCGAGCCCGCTCCCGATCGAGCCCCAGGGCACCCGTCATCGCCTCGAACCGCCAGACGACCTCATCGCTCTCGAACCGGTTGTCGAGCGCGGGCCACAGATCGAACCCGGGGTCACCGGCGAGCGGCTTCGGGTCGATGGCGACCCAGGGTTCACGCCCGTCGACCGTCGCGAGCACGTTCTCGAAGTGCAGGTCCCAGTGGAGCAGGCGGTCCCCGGACCCGTCGGCCACGACCTCCCGCAGCGCCGCGGCGCAATCCGCCACGACCCCCCGCTGCACGGGATCGGCGATCCGCCCGAGCGCCCCGGGCACCTCGGCGAGCATCCGCGCCGCGATGTCCGCGAGCCGCCGCATCCCGTCCGGCGCGGGCCCGGCCGTGAGCCGTGCCAGCAGCCCGGCGATGACGGTCACCGCCTCCCGGGAGTCCTCGACGACGCTCAACATCCGCCCGGCGTCGAGCCGTTCGAGCAGCATCGTGCCCGTGCCGGGATCGTGGTCGAGCAGCCGGACGGCCCCGTCCCCGCCCCACACGCGCAGCGCGACCGGCTCACCCTCCGTCTCCTCGTCGAGGACCTGGAACTTCACCACGGCCGGCAGCCCGTCGGCCCGCCGCACCACCGGCAGCACAAGGGCCGCCATCCCGTGCATCGCGGGCCCGTCCACCCGCAGCCCCCACCGCTCGGCGAACTCCTCCACCCGCCCGGGCAGGGCCGCGATGAAGGCCCGCCCGGCCTCCCCCGCGTAGGTGAACTGCGACTGCACCAATCCGTCCGGAATGTCGATCACCCGCCCGACCTTACCGACGTGCCTGAATCGACCATGCACCGTTTTCTCGGCACCGCCCGGACCGCCGTGGGGAGTTGGCTCCGCAGCGCCCCCGGCACCTACGTCTGGCTGACGATTCTGCTGGTCACCACGATCGTCATGCGCCAGATGGCGCCGGACACCCTCGACGCGTTCCTCGGCGCCCGCTCCACCAACATCCACGCCCTGTCGACCCACCCCTTCCGCGTCCTCGTCCAGAGCGCGCTGTGGATCGACGGCAGCAGCTGGCTCCCGTACGCGGTCCTCTACACGCTCTTCCACGCGCCCGCCGAACGCTGGCTGGGCACCGCCCGCTGGCTGCTCGTGCTCGGCACCGCGCACGTCGGCGCCACCTACATCAGCGAGGGCGCCCTGCTGTGGGCGATCCGGCACGGCCACGCCCCCGTATCGATGGTCAACACCCTGGACGTGGGCGTGAGTTACGCACTCGCGGGCGTCGTCGCCGTCCTCACGTACCGCTTCGCGCGGCCCTGGCGGTACGGGTACGCGGCCGGGGTCCTCGTCGTCTACGGCGCCCCGCTGATCACCGGCCGCAGCTTCACCGACCTGGGCCACTTCGCCTCGGTCCTGATCGGCCTGGCCTGCTTCCCGCTGACCCGCAACCGGCCCGGCACCGGCTGGAGCCCGTCGGCGGCCCTGCGCCGGATCCGCGCCGGATCCGGCGCCAGGACCTGAGACAGAGCCTGGGCAGCCGTCACCCGCGTGCGATAGCGTCCCGCCGCATGAGCAGCGTGAACAGCGGGAACGGCGGGCATACAGCCAACGGCGGCATATCGTTCTGGTACGCGGACGACGGCATTCCCGACGGCCGCGAGCCCCTGTCCGGCGACGCGAGCGCCGATGTCGTGATCGTCGGCGGCGGCTACACGGGCCTGTGGACGGCGTACTACCTGAAGAAGGCCGCGCCCTTCCTGCGCATCACGGTCCTGGAGCAGAAGTTCTGCGGTTACGGCGCCTCGGGCCGCAACGGCGGCTGGCTCTACAACGGGATCGCGGGCCGCGACCGCTACGCCAGGCTGCACGGCCACGAGGCGGCCGTCCGCCTCCAGCAGGCGATGAACGAGACGGTCACCGAGGTCGTCGACATCGCCCGTGCCGAGTCCATCGACGCGGACATCCACCACGGCGGTGTCCTCGAAGTCGCCTACACCCCGGCTCAGCTGGCCCGCCTGAAGGCGTTCCACGAGGCCGAGCTGACGTACGGCGAGAAGGACCGCACCCTGCACGGCGCCCGGGAGACGGCGGAGCGGATCCGGGTCGCGGGCGCGGTCGGCTCCACCTGGACCCCGCACGGCGCGCGGCTGCACCCGGTGAAGCTGGTCAAGGGCCTCGCGCGGGCCGTGGAGGCGCTCGGCGTCACCATCCACGAGTCGACGCCGGTCACCGAGATCAAGCCGAAGCACGCCATCACGCCCTACGGCACCGTCCGCGCCCCGTACGTCCTGCGCTGCACGGAGGGCTTCACGGCCTCGCTCAAGGGCCAGCGCCGCACCTGGCTGCCCATGAACTCCTCGATGATCGCCACGGAGCCGCTCTCCGCGGACCAGTGGGCGTCGATCGGCTGGGCGGGCCGCGAGACGCTCGGCGACATGGCGCACGCGTACATGTACGCGCAGCGCACCGCCGACGACCGGATCGCGCTCGGCGGCCGCGGCTACCCGTACCGCTACGGCTCGAAGACGGACAACGACGGCCGCACCCAGCCCCAGACGATCGAGGCCCTGACCGCGATCCTGCACCGCTTCTTCCCCCAGCTCGCCGGAGTCCGCGTGGACCACGCCTGGTCCGGCGTCCTCGGCGTCCCGCGCGACTGGTGCGCCACGGTCACCCTGGACCGCTCCACGGGCCTGGGCTGGGCCGGCGGCTACGTCGGCTCGGGCGTCGCCACCGCCAATCTGGCCGCCCGCACCCTGCGCGACCTGGTCCAGCAGGACTCCGGCCAGGCGGGCCCCACCGAGCTGACCACGCTGCCCTGGGTCAACCACAAGGTCCGCAAGTGGGAGCCGGAGCCCTTCCGCTGGCTGGGCGTGCACGGCATGTACGCCACGTACTACGCCGCCGACCGCCGCGAGCAGACCACCAACACCGCGGACTCCTCGCGCCTGGCGAAGATCGCGGACCGGGTGGCGGGCCGCCACTGACGCGCGCCCGCCGGACGGCCTCTAGCGGGTGGTGCACTTGGGGTACTTGGACCCCTCGACGCAGTCGGCGTAGTCGCCGCTGCTGACATCGACCTCTTCCTGGTCGCCGCCCTTCGTGCGGACCTGCAGCTCGTACTCCGTGTGGCAGCTGCGGGTCCGCTTGCCGTGCTTCTTCTTCGTCGAGCACTCACGGTCGGTGTTCTTGCTGACGACGGTGCCGCTGACGGACTTCGAACTGCTGCAGGCGGTCAGCGGCGCGGCGAGCACGACGACGGTGGCCAGGACTGCGAGAACGCGCTTCATGTGATCTCCCCCGAGACGTCCGGAAACGGGAAGACGGGCCGCGGCGGACAGCCGTGACCCGTCTCCTCCGTACGGTGACGAGCCCCCTGTCGGATTCGAACCGACGACCTTCGCTTTACAAGAGCGGCGCTCTGACCAGCTGAGCTAAGGAGGCAGCCCGAGCAGTGTAACCAAAGCCGGAGCCGTCGCCGTCGAAAATTTCGACGAATCTCACAGCCGCAGGACTACTGACAGATCCGGCGTCCGCCAGGTACGGTCCGATCAGTTCACCCGTGTGGACTACACCTCTCCGGGAGCGCCCGGCGGGGATCACCTTCTTTACAACGGATCGTCCGGCACGTTCCTGCCGGTGAAGGGGGCTTCACAGCCATGGCTTCTGTCACGTTCGACAAGGCGACCCGCGTCTACCCGGGTTCCACCAAGCCCGCGGTCGACGGTCTGGAGATCGAGATCGAGGACGGCGAGTTCCTCGTCCTCGTCGGCCCCTCCGGCTGCGGAAAGTCGACCTCCCTGCGCATGCTCGCGGGTCTCGAGGACGTCAACGGCGGAGCGATCCGCATCGGTGACCGCGACGTCACGCACCTGCCGCCGAAGGACCGGGACATCGCCATGGTGTTCCAGAACTACGCGCTCTACCCGCACATGTCCGTCGCCGACAACATGGGCTTCGCGCTCAAGATCGCCGGCGTGAACAAGGCGGAGATCCGGCAGAAGGTCGAGGAGGCCGCGAAGATCCTCGACCTCACCGACTACCTGGACCGCAAGCCGAAGGCCCTCTCCGGTGGTCAGCGCCAGCGTGTCGCGATGGGCCGCGCCATCGTGCGTGAGCCGCAGGTCTTCCTCATGGACGAGCCGCTGTCGAACCTCGACGCCAAGCTCCGTGTGTCGACCCGTACGCAGATCGCGTCGCTCCAGCGCCGCCTCGGCATCACCACCGTCTACGTCACCCACGACCAGGTCGAGGCCATGACGATGGGCGACCGTGTGGCGGTCCTCAAGGACGGTCTGCTCCAGCAGGTCGACTCCCCGCGCAACATGTACGACCGCCCGGCCAACCTCTTCGTCGCCGGCTTCATCGGCTCCCCGGCCATGAACCTGGTCGAGGTCCCGATCACCGACGGCGGCGTGAAGTTCGGCAACTCGGTCGTCCCGGTCAACCGCGACGCCCTCAAGGCCGCTTCGGACAAGGGCGACACCACGGTCACCGTCGGTGTCCGCCCCGAGCACTTCGACATCGTCGAGCACGGTGGCGAGGCCGCGAAGACCCTCACCAAGGACGCCAGCGACGCCCCGGCCGGCCTGGCCGTCTCCGTCAACGTCGTCGAGGAGCTCGGCGCCGACGGCTACGTCTACGGCACCGCCCAGGTCGGTGGCGAGACCAAGGACCTCGTCGTCCGGGTCAACGGCCGCCAGGTGCCCGAGAAGGGCGCCCAGCTGCACGTCGTGCCCCGTCCGGGCGAGACCCACGTGTTCTCGACCTCCACGGGCGAGCGCCTCACCGACTGATCCGGTCCGCCGGGCAGAAGCCGCAGAAGTCCACGGAAGGGCCCCGCACTTCGGTGCGGGGCCCTTCCGCGCGTTCGGTCACGTTGTCGACAAATACCCCGGCAACTCGGACATTTCACCACCCGGCGTCAACACCTCATCACCAAAACCAAGTTGCTTGTCCCTCGGTCGAGTGACTAAATGTCGCCAAATCATCACCTACCGCTACGCTCACTCGCGTGACGCACTCTGCTACCTACACCCAGAAGCCGCGCCGCGCCCGGGGCCGGGGCCCCGCCCGCCGCGCCGCCCGCACGCTCGCGTTCGTCCTGCCGGTGATGCTGGTGCTCTCCGGAACCCTCGCGGTCACCCGAGTCAACTGGTCGGGAAGCTCTTCGGACTCCGTCCTCACAGCTTCCTCACAAGACGTGTCAGCGCGCGCCAAGTCGCGCGCCCCCCAGGACGTCCTGCGCGACCGCCTTCTGGTCGAGCTGCAGGAGAAGGACCCGGGGACGGCACTCACCCACCTCCAGCAGGAGATCGACCAGCGGCCCTCGCTCGCCAAGTACTGCATGTCGATCGCGAAGTCCCTCGGCCGTGCCGCCGTTCAGGCCTACGGACCGGCGCGCGCCCAGTCGTACGCCCGTCCGGTCTGCGACACCTCCTTCGCCTCGGGCGTGGCCGGCTTCCGGGCCTGACGGACGGCTCACCACCGACACGTCCCCCTCACTCCGCGGGCCGTGCGCACGTAGGGTTCCGGTCATGACGACCGCTGAACCCGCCGCGCACGGCCCGCACTCGTATCCGCACCGGCCCACGCAGGCCGTCGTCCTGGCGGGCGGCCAGGGCTCGCGGCTGCGCCCGTACACCGACGACCGGCCCAAGCCGATGGTGGAGATCCCGGGCACGGGCACGCCGATCATCGGACACCAGCTGTCCTGGCTCGCCGAGGAGGGCGTCACGGACGCCGTCGTCTCCTGCGGCCACCTCGCCGAGGTCCTCGAAGAATGGCTCGCACAGGCCGAACTCCCGCTGCGGGTCACGACGGTCGTCGAGAAGGAGCCGCTCGGCCGGGGCGGCGGCCTGAAGTACGCGGCCGCGCACCTGCCCCACCCGGACCGCCCCTGGTACGCGACGAACGGCGACATCTGGACGCGGTTCTCGCTGCGCGAGATGGCCGACTTCCACCACGAGCGGGAGGCCACCGCGACCCTGGCGCTGGCCCGGCCGCGCATCCCGTGGGGCGCCGTCGAGACCAACGCGTTCGGCCACATCACCGACTTCATCGAGGCCCCGCCGTCCCCGTACCTGATCAACGCGGGCGTCTACGTCTTCTCCCCCGAGTTCGCCTCGCTGCTGCCCGCCACCGGCGACCACGAGCGCACCACGTTCCCGCGCCTGGCCCGCGCCAAGCGGCTGGCGGGCTTCCCGCTCCCGCAGGGCGCCTACTGGCGGGCGATCGACACGGCGAAGGACCTCACGGAAGCCGCGAAGGAGCTGGCCGCACAGGGCCGTTGAGCGCCGCTCCTACGCCGATGGGGCCCCGCACGATGCTCGTGCGGGGCCCCATCGGCGTAGCGGGCGGGAGAGACGGTCAGCCGAGCAGGCCGCCCACGAGCTTGCCGCCCGAGGAGTCGGAACCGCCGCCGCCACCGCCTTCGCCGCCGCCGCCGGAGGAGGACGAGCCGCCGTCCGACGTGCCGCCGCTGGACGTGCCGCCACCGTTGGTGGGCGCGCCACCGGTGCTGCTCGGCGGCTGCTGCGGGGTCGTCTGCTGGGGCGGGGCCTGGCCCGCCGTGGCGCCCTGCGTCGGGGTGCTGGTCGTCCCGCTGGCGCTGCCGCTCTCGCGGGTGGCGCCGGGCGAACCGGTCGGGCTCGACGTGGTGCCCTGCGTCGGCGCGTCGGAGGCCGACGGGCTCGACGAGCGCCGCTCCTCCTGCTTCGTGCTGCCGGGCTCCGAGGGGAGCGGCGAGCCGGGCTGCTGGTTGTGCGGGGCGTCGCCGGGGCCTGGGGCGGTGACCCGGTCGGCGTCGCGCACGGCGCCGCCGAGCAGCGAACCGATCAGCAGGGTGAGGCCGATGACGACCGTCGCGACGACCGAGCCGCGGCGCAGGACGTAGCGGCGCAGCTCCCCGAGCGTGGAGCGCGGGCCGAGCCGTCGCCAGGCGCGCGAGGCGAGATGTCCGTCGATGGAGTAGACCGGGGCGCCGGCGATGATCAGCGGCGACCATGCGGCCAGATAGATGATGTCCGGCGCGTCGTAGGCCGGGACGGTCTTCCAGCTGACGGTGACGAGGATCGCGGCGGAGAGCAGCACGCCGATGGCGGCGGCGAGCCGCTGCCAGAGTCCGAGCACGGTCAGCACGCCGACGATGACCTGGAAGAAGGCGATCGCGAGCCCGGCGCCGACCGGGTGCTGGAGCGCCCAGTCGCGCAGCGGTTCGGCGAGCTCCCACGGGTGCAGCGAATTGAGCCACTTGACCATGGAGCCGCGCTCGCCGCCGTCGAAGTAGACGGGGTCGCAGAGCTTGCCCATGCCCGCGTAGATGGAGATGAAGCCGAGGAAGACGCGGAGCGGGAGCAGCACCACGCCGAGGTTCATCCGGCGGCCGGGGTAGTAGGCGTGCCGGACGGGGCCGTAGCGGCGGGCGGCGGTGCTCTCGGTGTCGCCCTCGTCGCCGTCGTGACCGGCGTCGAACTCGCCGCCGCGGTAACCGACTTGATCGAGTTCGCCGGAGTCCTCGAAGGCGCTGCCGGACTGCCGCATCTGGGGCAGGATCCGGGCGCCGGGCTCGACGACGGGTGTTTCCTGGGTCGGATCGCCCTCGTAGAGGTCGTCGACGTCGACGCGCGGAATGACCTGCGTGGCACCGCCCGCGTCCGGCTCACCGGGGCGTCGCGCGCCCGTCAGCAGGCCGTCGGCGGCGAAGGCGCCGCCGCTCATGACGACCGGGCGTCGCCGGGCCGCGGGCGTACCGGCGGCGGTGATCACGGGAATGCGCGCGGTCGCCGCGTCGACGGCGGACAAGTGGCGGGCGATGCGCGGGAGTTGCGTCTTCTGCGCCGTGGGGAGCTGCACGCGGAAACTCGCGTGGTTGACGATGACCTGCGCCGGGTCGCACGGAACCTTCACCATGCTCAGCGCGGGAGCGTCGTCGAATCCCGACGAGCGGTCCCCCGAGGGTGTGCGGGGCGTTCTGGTGTCCACACTCATCTAACCGAGTGATGTGTGTTTAGGACACTGCCTTGACTACGCCAAAATGTCCGGGCCCCGTCAAGGTCACCAAGGGTGCGCCCCTGGGCGAGCGGAGCTCGCTCCCAGGGGCGCGGGGAACTGCGCGAGAAGAGGCCACCGGGCCGCACCCGGCGGCGAAACGGCTAAGCGCGGCGCCGGGCCGCCTCGTACAGGACGACGCCGGCGGCGACACCGGCGTTCAAGGACTCCGCGCCACCCGGCATCGGAATCCGCACGCGGAAGTCACAGGTCTCCCCGACCAGCCGCGACAGGCCCTTGCCCTCGCTGCCGACGACGATGACGACGGGCCCCTCCAGCGCCTGGAGGTCGTCCACGGTGTGCTCACCGTCGGCGGCGAGGCCCACCACGGCGAGGCCCGCCTTCTGGTACTGCTCGAGCGCACGGGTCAGATTCGTGGCGCGGGCGACCGGCGTCCGGGCGGCCGTACCCGCCGACGTCTTCCAGGCACCGGCGGTCATGCCGGCCGCACGCCGCTCGGGCACGACGACCCCGTGCCCGCCGAACGCGGAGACGGACCGCACGACGGCGCCGAGGTTGCGCGGGTCGGTGACACCGTCGAGGGCGACGATCAGCGGGTCCTGGCCCTCGTCGAACGCGGCGGCGACCAGGTCCTCCGGGTGCGCGTACTCGTAGGGCGGCACCTGGAGCACGAGGCCCTGGTGGTTCAGCCCGTTCGTCATCCGGTCCAGCTCGGGGCGCGGGGCCTCCATGAGGTGGATGCCACCGCGCTCACCGGCGAGCTGGAGCGCCTCGCGGACCCGCTCGTCGTTGTCGATGAACTGCTGGACGTAGAGCGTGCTCGCGGGCACGCCCTCGCGCAGCGCCTCGACGACCGGGTTGCGGCCGACGACCATCTCGGAGGTCGACTTGCCGCGCGGGCCGCCGGTGCGGCTGGTGGGGCGGCCCTGCGCACGCTTGGCCTGGGCCGTCGCGATGCGGTTCTTCTTGTGCTTCTTGCGCATCTCGGCGGGCGGGGTCGGGCCCTTGCCCTCGAGACCCTTGCGTCGCTGGCCGCCACTGCCGACCTGCGCGCCCTTCTTGCCGGACATGCGGCGGTTGTTGTTGGCGGCCATGACCTACCTGTTCTCTTACGGCAACGAATGTCTGTACGTATATGAAGTGTGCCGCCCCACGGGCCGGGCGGCACATTCACCGTGCGGTCAGCGCGGTCCCAGCGTCCAGCGCGGGCCCTGCGGGCTGTCCTCGATGACGAGCCCGGACTGGCCGAGCTGGTCGCGGATGGCGTCGGCGGTGGCCCAGTCCTTGCGGGCCCGGGCGGCCTCGCGCTGGTCGAGCACGAGCCGTACGAGGCTGTCGACGACGCCGTGCAGGTCCTCGGTGCCACCGTCCCCCGCGCCGGACCACCGCGGGTCCAGCGGGTCGAGGCCGAGGACGCCGAGCATGGCGCGCACCTCGGCGAGCCGGGCGACGGCGGTCTCCTTGTCGTCGGCGGCCAGCGCCGAGTTCCCCTGCCGGACGGCGGTGTGCACGATGGCCAGCGCCTGCGGCACGCCCAGGTCGTCGTCCATCGCCTCGGCGAAGGCGAGCGGCACCTCGGCGGCCGGGGCGACCGTGCCGCCGGCCAGCTCGGTGACCCGCTGCACGAAGCCCTCGATGCGCGCGAACGCGGACTCGGCCTCGCGCAGCGCCTCCTCGCTGTACTCGATGGTCGAGCGGTAGTGCGGGGTGCCCAGGTAGTACCGGAGCACGATGGGCCGCCAGTGCTTGACCATCTCGGAGACGAGGACGCTGTTGCCCAGCGACTTCGACATCTTCTCGCCGGCCATGGTGACCCAGTAGTTGTGCACCCAGTACTTCGCGAAGTCGTCGCCGAAGGCCTTGGCCTGCGCGATCTCGTTCTCGTGGTGGGGGAAGACCAGGTCGAGGCCGCCGCCGTGGATGTCGAAGGCGGGGCCCAGGTACTTGTGGGCCATCGCCGAGCACTCCAGGTGCCAGCCCGGACGGCCGCGGCCCCACGGCGTCTCCCAGCTGGGCTCGCCCGGCTTGGTCGCCTTCCACATGGCGAAGTCGCGCGGGTCGCGCTTGCCGGTGACGCCCTCCTCGGGCGGCTGGCGCAGCCCGTCCAGCTCCTGGTTGGACAGCTCCAGGTAGCCGGGGAAGGAGCGCACGTCGAAGTAGACGTTCCCGTCGGCCTCGTAGGCGTGACCGCGCTCGATGAGCCCGCGCATCATCTCGATCATCTCGGGGACGTGCCCGGTGGCCCGCGGCTCGTACGTCGGCGGCAGGCAGCCGAGCGCGTCGTAGGCGTCGTTGAACGCCCGCTCGTTCTCGTACCCGATCGACCACCACGGCCGGTTCTGCTCGGCGGCCTTCTTGATGATCTTGTCGTCGATGTCCGTCACGTTGCGGATGAACGTGACGTCGTAGCCGCGGTACGCGAACCAGCGGCGCATGATGTCGAAGTTGAGGCCCGACCTGATGTGCCCGATGTGCGGGGCCGCCTGCACGGTGGCGCCACAGAGGTAGATCGAGACGCAGCCCGGCGTGAGCGGGATGAAGTCACGGATCTGCCGGGCGCTGGTGTCGTACAGGCGAATAGTCACGCCTCCAGGGTAGTAGCCCCGAGGGAGTGCGAGCGCCCCTTCAGGAGCGCGGGGAACCGCGCGCCCGGCCCGCCACCGGCCGTCGGCCGACGGCGAACCGACGGGAGCGAGGGGACGCAGTCCCCCAAAAGAGGCGAACCCCCGCAAACCTCAGACCCGCCCGACGACCTTCCGGGCGCGGACCCGCACCACGACCCGCTCCGCGTCGTCGGCGGACGACGGGTTGAACTCCGCGTACTTCTTGCCGGTGTACTTCACCGACAGCTCGTCGATGAGTTCCTGACCGCCCTCGGTGGTGATGTCGGCGGTGCCGCGGATCTCGGCGTAGGCGTACGGGTTGTCGGCGGGCTGCACGAGGACGGTCACGCGCGGGTCGCGCCGCAGGTTCTTCTCCTTGCGGCGGCCGACGGTCGTGGAGAACAGCACGTCGTCGCCGTCGCGCTTGACCCACACCGGGGAGACCTGCGGACTCCCGTCGGGCTGGATCGTGGCGACGCCGATGAAGACCTTGCTGTCGAGCAGTGCCTTGAGCTCGTCGGAGAGCTGGGCGGACATGGCTTCACTCCTTCTCGTATGACTGCGAACGCGTACCCGATCCTGCGGCAACACACCGGGCGGAGCCGGTATTTCGGCCGGCCCTTTCACGGGGTGTCCGCCGTGGGGCTTCCGTGCGTCGCCGGGTGCCGCCGCGTCGTGGTTGCCCGCGCAGTTCCCCGCGCCCCTTCGCGGCGCCCGAGGTCAGCGCCACCACCGCGCCCACGCAGGCCAGGGCCGCCGCCGGGGCCAGGACCGCCCAGGGGGCCCGCTCCGCGTAGGGGAGGTTCTCCATCAGGAGGCGGCCCCACTCGGGGGTGGGGGGCTGGGTGCCGAGGCCGAGGAAGCTGAGGGAGGCCAGGGCGAGGGTGGTGGGGGCCAGCCGCAGGGCCGCGTGGCGGGTGACGGGGCCGAGGACGCCGGGCAGCACGTGGCGGCGCAGCACGTGGCGGCGTCCGGCGCCCTGGGCGAGGGCGGCCTCGACGTGCCCGGAGGCCCGTTCCGTCTCGGCCAGGGCCGCGGTGTGCGCGGCCAGCGGGGCCCAGCCGACGGCGGCGACGGCGACGGCCGCGCCGGCCTGCCCGGCCCCGAACAGGCCGGTGACCAGGAGCCCGGCGAGGATCGCGGGCAGCGCGTTGGCGACCTCGGCCGGACCCTTGGCCCAGCGGGTGAGGCCGAGCGCGACACCGACGACGTAGGCGGCGGCGCACACGGCGGCGGCCGTGGCCAGGGTGCGCAGCGCCCCGTGCCCGAGCCGGGCCAGCACGTCGCGGCCGAGCGCGTCGGTGCCGAAGGGGTGGGCGCCCGACGGAGGGGCGAGGCGGGCGGTCAGCTCGACCTGGAGGGGGTCGCGGGTCAGGCCCCACACGATCACGGCGAGCAGGACGGCACCGAGGACGAGCGCGGCGTACCCGGCCGGCCGGCGGCCCGCGCGCACCGGGACGGCGCCGGGCAGCGCGCCCGCGCGCAGGGCGGGGCCGAGCAGCCGGCGCCGGACGAGTTCGACGGCGACGGCCGCGACGACGCCGAGCGCGAGCAGCACCAGCAGGCAGCCCTGGAGCAGTGGCAGATCGAGGTCGAGCGCGGCGGCGACGGCGGTGCCGCCGAGGCCGGGAATGGCGAACACGGCCTCGATGGCGGCCGCCGCCCCGGTGAGACCGACCACGGTGAGCCCCGCCTGCGGCAGCACGGCGGGCAGCGCGCGGCGCACGGCGTGCCCGGCGATGCGCGAGCGCGGCATGCCGTTCGCGCGGGCGGTGCGCACCCAGGGCTCGGCGAACGCGGTGGGCAGCGCGTCCTGCCCGAGCCGCCCGAGGACCGCGCCCGCGGGCAGCCCGAGGGCGAGGGCGGGCAGCACGGCGGAGGCGGGCGAGGCCCAGCCCTGCGCCGGGAACCAGCCGAGCCGGACGGCGAACAGCGTCGCGAGGACGGAGGCGAGCAGGAACTCGGGGAGGGCGGCGAGCACCCCGGCGACCACCCCGTTCGGCGCCTCGGCCCGGCCGCGGCGCAGGACCGGCAGGCACACCGCCGCCGCGACGAGGACGGCGACGGCCATCGCGTACGCCATCAGCGACACGGACACCCGGAACCCGGCGGCGACGTCCGCGCCGACGTCGGCGCCCGTCACCCAGGAGGTGCCGAGGTCCCCGTGCGCGAGGCCGCGCAGCCACTGCCCGAGGAAGGTGAACGGGCCCTCGCCGAGGCCGAGCTGGTCGCGCACCTCGGCGAGCTGCTTCGGTGTCGTGGGCGCGTCCCCGTACCGCGCGTGCAGCACGGTCAGGGCCGGGTCGGTGCGGGTGAGCCAGGGCAGCAGGGCGGTGAGCGCGAGCAGCCCGCCCACGGCGGCCACCCGGCCCGCGCCCACCTTGAGGCTCGTCAGGTTCACGCGCGTGTCTCCAGGCCGATGAACTGCCGCTCGTAGGGGTCGAGGACGACACCGCGCACCCCGGCGCCGACGCCCTGGAGGTGCTCCTCGTGGACGATCGGCACGACGGCGTCGGTGCGCAGCACGGCGGCCTCGGCGACGAGCACGGCACGGTGCCGCGCCGCGCCCGCACGTCCCGCCGCGTCGCGCACGGCGTCGTCCACGCGGGCGTCGCGCAGCTGCGAGATGTTGAAGCTGCCGCCGCTGGTGAAGTCGGAGGCGAGGTACGAGACCGGGTCGCCGGTGTCGAGCGCGGTCGAGCGGGACATCAGGAACGCGTCGTAGTCGCCGCTCAGCGCCCCGGCCTCCAGGCGCGCGTAGTCCTTGACGACGAGGCGCACCCCGAACCCGGCCCGCTTCAGCTGCTGCCCGAGCGCGGCGGCGGCCTCCGGCAGCTCGGCCCGGTTGGTGTACGTGGCGAGGGTGAGCGTGCGGCCGCGCGGCGCGGTGGCCGCCGCCCGGCCGGTGACGGGCCGTTGCTTGCCGTCGGCCCAGGCGAACCCGGGTCCGAGCAGCCCGGCGGCGCGCTCGGCGTATCCCTCGTAGACGCTGCCCGCCAGGGCGCTGGTGTCGACGCCCGCGCGCACGGCGGCGCGCAGCCCGGGGTCGGCGAGCGGTCCCTTGCGGGTGTTGAGGTACAGGGTGGTGGTGCGCACGGTGGCGACGCGCCGGGCCCGGTCGCCGAGCACCAGGGCCTGGGCGGCGGGCACGAACTCGGCGACCTCGATCTGGCCCGAACGCAGCGCGTTGGCGCGGGCGTTGTTGTCGGCGACGAAGGTGACGTCGAGGCCGCGCGCGGCGGCCCGGCCGCGCCAGTGCCCGTCGAACCGGTCGAGCGTCGCGGACACCGCCCCGTTCACCTTCGTCAGGGCGAACGGGCCGGTGGCGGTCCCGACCGGGTCCACGCTCCCGCCCGTCCGGTACGCGGCGGGCGAGAAGACGGCGAGGGAGGGGTTGGCGAGGCGCGCGGGCAGCAGCGGATCGGCGTCCCCGGTCGTGATCCGCACGGTCCGCTCCCCCACCGCCTCGGCGGTCAGCCGCACGTCGCTCAGCACGCGCGGGGTCACCTTCGCCCGTCCGGCCCGCGTCAGGGAGCGCACGACAGCGGCGGCGGTGACGTCCCGGCCGTCCTGGAAGCGCGCGGCGCGCAGGGTGAACTCCCAGGTGGTGGCGGTGGTACGGGTCCAGCGCGCGGCCAGCGCGGGATGGATCACGCCGTCGGCGTCCATCCGGGTGAGCCCGTCGACGACCGCGAGGCGGCTCAGCAGCAGCCCGTCGTCGCCGTACGGGGACAGGCCCTGGGTGGGTGCGAAGGCGAGGTCGACGCCGAGCCGGCCGCCGCGCGCGGTGCCGGTGAACGACCCGCAGGCGCTGGTGAGACCGAGCCCGGCCGCCGCGAGCAGAAAGCCACGGCGGCGCATCAGCCGACGGGGACGGGCGCGGGCACGGCGGCGGGCAGCGGCAGTTCGAAGTGGACGATGCCCTGTCCGCCGCCGGGCAGCTCGCGCTCGTCGCAGACCTCGCTCGCGAGCGTCCGCCAGAACGGCTCGGCGCCGGTCACGGCCGGGTCGGTGTGCAGGTAGATCGCGTCGTAGCCGCCGACGCCCGCGACGAAGGCGGTCAGCTCCCGCACGAGGGCGCGGGCGAGGCCGTGCCGCCGGTGCCCGGGGCGTACGTAGATGCGGCACAGCTGCGCGGTGGAGCCGGACGGGAAGCGGTCCGCGACCCACTGCGGGTTGGGCGGGGCGGCCGGGCCGCGGTCCCGCACCCCGCCCGTGGCGACGATCTCGCCGCTGGGCACGTGCTCGGCGACCAGCAGGGTGCGGCGCTCGGGGCGCAGGTAGTGGCCGGCCGGATCGATGATGTCGGCGTGCCAGCGCGGCACGTAACCGGACTTCAGGTCGCGGTACACCGTGTCCAGCATGACGGCACGGGCTCCGTCCACATCGCCGTCACCGGCCACGCGGATCACGTAGTCGCCCATTGCCTGCCTTCACCCAGTCCGAGCCCTGATCAGCCTGAATCGATCAGGCTGATCAACCTGCCCTGACATGCTAACTGCAAGTGATGCGCAATAAGGGTGTGGGGCAGTCGCTCCGCAGGTCAGACGGTTCCGGTCCGCGCCACCAGCGCCGTCGCCACCGCCATCAGGCCCTCGTCCCGCCCGGGGAAGCCGAGCCCGTCGGTGGTGGCGCCCGAGACGGAGACCGGCGCCCCGGCGGCCTCGGACAGCACCTTCTGGGCCTCGTCGCGCCGCTTGCCGATCTTCGGCCGGGGGCCGACGACCTGCACGGCGACATTGCCGATGACGAAACCGGCGTCCCGCACGATCCGGGCCGCCTCCGCGAGCAGCGTGAGCCCGCTCGCCCCCGCCCACTCGGGCCGCCCGGTCCCGAAGTGCTGACCCAGGTCACCGAGCCCGGCGGCCGAGAACAGCGCGTTGCAGGCGGCGTGCGCGACCACGTCGGCGTCGGAGTGCCCGGCGAGCCCGGGGCCCTGGTAGTCCGGGGCCTCCCACTTCAGCCCGGCGCACCACATCTCCCGCCCCTCCTCGAAGGCGTGGATGTCGGTCCCGATGCCGACCTGCGGCAGCGCGTACGGGAAGGGCTGCTGCTCAGAACCCATCGTTGGCCCTCCTGCGGGCGAGCACGGCCTCGGCGAGCACGAGGTCCAGCGGACGGGTCACCTTGAACGCCTCCTCGTGCCCGGGCACGAGGACGACCTGGAGCCCCAGCTGCTCCACCATGCTGGCGTCGTCGGTCACGTCCTCGGTGACGGTCTCGTGCGCCCGGCGGAGCGTGTCGTGGTCGAAGCCCTGCGGGGTCTGCACCGCGCGCAGCCTGGCCCGCGACGGGGTGGCGACGACCGGCTCGGGGCTGCCGTCGGTGGTCGGCACGACCTCCTTGACGGTGTCCGCGAGCGGCAGCGCGGGCACGACGGCCGGCTGGCCGTCGCGGACGGCCTCGATGACCGCGTCGACGGTGTCCACCGGCACCAGCGGCCGGGCCGCGTCGTGCACGAGGACGATGTCGATGCCGTCCGGCAGGGCGTCGAGGCCCCGCTTCACGGACTCCTGGCGGGACGCGCCGCCGGGCACGACGACGAAGTCGGTCCACTCGGGCAGCGCGTGGTCGGCGAGCAGGCTCTTGACCTCGGCCGCGCCGTCGGGCGGTGCGACGACCACGACGAGGGAGACGGACCGGGACGCCGCCATGGCACGGACGGCGTGGATCAGCATCGGGGTGCCGTTCAGCGCGCGGAGCGCCTTGGGGGTGCCCGGGCCGAGGCGTACACCCCGGCCGGCGGCCGGAATCACGGCCGCGGTGCGTGCGCGGGCGACAACGGGACGCGTTTCGTCAGACATCGGTTCCGTTCAGGTTTGTACGCTCGGGGGTGGTGGGTATGGCCACATCGTGCCGGGCGCGACGCCTTGACCGGACCCTTCCGTGACACCGGTCGAGTCGACTGCCCGGGCCCGGCACGCCAGGGGACGGCACATCGGCAGGCATCGACGCACATGTCGGGCGAAGCGAGCGGATACGAGCATGCCGCAGCGCCCGGCGACACCATCAGGGTCAGCGGGCACCACGGCATTTTTTCCTACGCGCTTATCCCGCGCAGCAGCGCGTCAGGACGCGAGAACCTCGTCGAGCAGGGCCTCGGCCTTGTCCTCGTTCGTGTTCTCCGCGAGAGCGAGCTCGCTCACCAGGATCTGGCGAGCCTTGGCGAGCATGCGCTTCTCGCCCGCGGACAGTCCGCGCTCACGCTCACGACGCCACAGGTCACGCACAACCTCCGCGACCTTGATGACATCGCCGGAGGCGAGCTTCTCCAGGTTTGCCTTGTAGCGGCGCGACCAGTTCGTGGGCTCCTCGGCGTACGGCGCGCGCAGTACCTCGAAGACCCGGTCGAGCCCGTCCTGACCGACCACATCCCGCACGCCGACGAACTCCGCATTGTCCGCTGGCACACGTACCGTCAAGTCGCCCTGGGCGACCTTCAGCACCAAGTAGGTCTTGTCCACGCCTTTGATCTGGCGAGTTTCGATAGCCTCGATCAGCGCGGCCCCGTGATGGGGATAGACCACGGTGTCGCCAACCTTGAACGTCATGTGACAGGTACCCCTTCCGTGGCTATCCAGGGTAACACGGAAACTGCGGGTTCTGAATGGCGTTTTCGCAGGTCAGGGCATATCTCGGGGCTTGACAACAACAACAGGAACGTGCTGCGAAGGGGTCCGCGGACGGAAGGGGAGCGGGGTATTCGCAGGTCGGAGCAGCTCTCCGGCGAGGGAGAATCACGAACGTTACAGGCACCTGAACAGACACCCAAAGGGTCGAACGTCCCGTTTTGTGAGGTTCGGAGCGGACGACTTCCGCTACTCCGTTCGGGCGCACCGCCCCCCGTTCGAGCCGAATCCGGAATTGATCACTGCGTTTCCCGGGCCCGGGTGATCGTTTTTCCGGACCCCCATGCATTCCTTACCGGAAATCCGCAGCCGCCGCCGGACAGCGGCCTATGGGAATGACGAAGAAGGTGCCAATGGTGACGGTGAGGAACACGGGATGTCCGGTGCGTACGGGGTGCCTGGTGAGGAGCGGTGACCCGCTAGGGGCGGGTCGGGTGCGATGGCGTGAGAACGGCTCGGTAATCTAAGGCCGCTGACAGACCCTTAGGACGGCTTTACACCCCGTGAGCCGTCTGCCCCGCCCACGTTCAAGGAGTAGCCGCCGCCGTGAGCAGCAGCCTTCGACGCGGCGCCCTCGCCGCCGCCGCCATCGCGTTCTCGATCGCCTCGCTCGCCGCGTGCGGAGCCGGCCACAACGCGCAGACGCTCGAGGTGAAGCCCGACAACGCCGCGACCTCGGTGGGTGACATCAAGGTGCAGAACGCCACCGTGATCACCCAGCCGGACCGCACCTCCAAGGGCCCGGCCGTCGTCACCGCCACCCTCTTCAACAACGGCAGGACCGACCAGAAGCTCGACGGCATCACCGTCGACGGGGTCGGCAAGACCGCGACCCTGACCGACGCCAAGGGCGGCTCGACCATCACGGTCCCGGCCGGCGGCTCGGTCGTCCTCGGCGGCAAGGGCAACGCCACCGCCGAGCTGCCCAACAGCCGCACCGCGGTCCTGGACGGGAACGCCCAGCCGATCACCTTCTCCTTCAGCAAGACCGGTGAAGTGAAGCTGAAGGCGTTCGTGGTGCCGGCCGAGAGCTACTTCGAGAAGTGGGGCCCGTCCGAGGCGCCGCAGACGCCGGACGCCTCGGCGTCGGCCTCGGCCTCGCAGTCCGCGGGCTCGCCGTCGTCGCCGTCGTCCTCGTCGGCGTCCTCCTCCGCGTCGTCGTCCGCGACGGCCACCGAGTCCGCCGCGGGCCGCTGAGCCGCGTACGACCTGCCGCAACGCCCCGGGGGCGGATCCCAGCTGGGATCCGCCCCCGGGGCGTTGCGCACTCTCGGTGCTCTCGCGGTGCTCTCGCGGCCTACGGCTCGAACTTGTAGCCGAGGCCGCGGACCGTGACCAGGTAGCGCGGGGCGCCCGGGTCCGGCTCGATCTTGGCGCGCAGGCGCTTCACGTGGACGTCGAGGGTCTTGGTGTCGCCCACGTAGTCGGCGCCCCAGACCCGGTCGATGAGCTGCATGCGGGTGAGGACGCGGCCCGCGTTGCGCAGCAGCATCTCCAGCAGGTCGAACTCCTTGAGCGGGAGGTCGACCTTGGAGCCGGAGACGGTCACCACGTGCCGGTCGACGTCCATCCGCACCGGACCCGCCTCCAGGGCCTGCGGAGCGACCTCCTCGGGCTCGCCGCGGCGGCGCAGGACGGCCCGGATGCGGGCGACGAGCTCGCGCGAGGAGAAGGGCTTGGTGACGTAGTCGTCCGCTCCTATTTCGAGCCCGACGACCTTGTCGATCTCGCTGTCCTTGGCGGTCACCATGATCACCGGGACGTTGGAACGGCCGCGCAGCTGACGGCAGACCTCGGTGCCGGGCAGGCCCGGCAGCATCAGGTCGAGCAGGACGAGGTCGGCGCCGTTGCGCTCGAACTCGTCGAGTCCGTCGGGCCCGGTGGCCGCGATGGCGACCTCGAAGCCCTCCTTGCGGAGCATGTAGGACAGGGCGTCGGAGAAGGACTCCTCGTCCTCTACGACGAGCACTCGGGTCACGGAAGGACCTCCGGGGCGGCGGGGATGGATTCGTATGCAGTGGTGCGGTCGGGCCCGTCTGCGTCGTCTTCGTCGCGTACGTCTCCGGGGCCGTCGGGGAGAGAGTGGGTGGAGCCGCGGGTCGATGCCGCTTCCGGCAGCCGCAGCGTGAAGGTGGAGCCCTGGCCTTCCGAGCTCCAGACGGTGACCTCTCCGCCGTGGGAGGCGGCCACGTGCTTGACGATGGCGAGGCCGAGGCCCGTACCGCCCGTCGCGCGGGAGCGGGCCGGGTCGACCCGGTAGAAGCGCTCGAAGATGCGCTCCTTGTCCTTGTCGGAGATACCGATGCCCTGGTCGGTGACGGCTATCTCGATCAGGTCGCCGCCGGGCGCGGTCACCCGGCGGGCGGCTATGCCGACGCGGGTGCGGGCGGGCGAGTAGTTGACCGCGTTCTCCACCAGGTTGCCGAGGGCGGCGGCGAGCTGCCCGCGGTTGCCCCAGACGCGGACGTCGGCGGTGCCGCCGGCGGCCATGGTGATCTGCTTGGTGGCGGCCGGCTGGCGGCAGCGGTCGATGGCCTCGGCGACCAGCTCGTCGACGCGGACCGGCTCGGCGTCCTCCAGCGGGTCGTCGTTCTGCACCCGGGAGAGGTCGATGAGCTCCTGGACCAGGTTGGTCAGGCGGGTCGCCTCGATCTGCATCCGGCCCGCGAAGCGCTCGACGGCCTCGGGGTCGTCGGAGGCGTCCATGACAGCCTCGGAGAGCAGGGAGAGGGCGCCGACGGGGGTCTTCAGCTCATGGCTCACGTTCGCGACGAAGTCGCGGCGGACCGCCTCGATGCGGCGGGCCTCGGTCAGGTCCTCGACGAGGAGGAGCACCAGGCGGGAGCCGAGCGGGGCCACCCGCGCGGAGACGGCGAGGGCTTCGCCGCGGCCGGTGCCCCGGCGCGGCAGGTCCAGCTCGACCTGCCGTATCTCGCCGTCGCGCCGGGTGTCCCTGGCCATCTGCAGCATCGGCTCGACGGCGAGCTTCCCGCCGCGTACGAGACCGAGCGCGTACGCCGCCGAGCTGGCCTTGACCACGCTGTCCGCCTCGTCGAGGACGACGGCGGACGAGCGCAGCACGGACAGGACCGTGTCCACGCCGGGCGGCAGGGCGGGGTCTGTGTGCAGAGAAGTGCGGGTGGGGCGCTTCTGGTCGCGTTCGCTCCAGCGGAACGCCAGCGTCGCGATCGCACCGGTGCACACTCCGGCGATCGCTGAGGCTGCGGCGACCGCCGCGTTCACGTCCATGTCCCCAGGTTATGCGGGTCGGGCAAGTCCTCCACAGCCGTCCGGGTGGACGCTCGAACACTCGTCGCCCAGAGTTCACCTTCAGTACGGGGGTGATTCATTTCAGGTGCCGGATCCGGACGCGTACGGCACGGAACGTGGGAGCGTGGGGCCGACCCGGTCCCCACGGACATCATCCTTGAGAGAGGGCACGTCGAATGCGTGACGCGTACCACGAGGAACTTGACTCGATCGGCGAGGGCCTGGTCGAGATGGCCCGCCTTGTCGGGTCGGCGATCGGGCGCGCCACCACGGCCATGCTCGACGCCGATCTGAAGCTGGCCGAGACCGTGATCGCCGCAGACCAGAAGGTGGACGATCTCCAGCACGAGCTGGAGGCGCGGGCCATAGCCCTGCTGGCGCGGCAGCAGCCGGTGGCCACCGACCTGCGGATCGTGGTGACCTCGCTGCGGATGAGCGCCGACCTGGAGCGCAGCGGCGACCTGGCCCAGCACGTCGCCAAGCTGGCCCGGCTGCGCTTCCCGGAGCGGGCCGTCCCGCACGACCTGCACGCGACCATCCTGGAGATGGGCCAGCTCGCGCAGCGCCTGATGGCGAAGGCCGCCGAGGTGATCATCACCAAGGACGTCGATCTGGCGATGCAGCTGGAGCAGGACGACGACGAGATGGACCTGCTGCACCGCACGCTCTTCCAGCACCTGCTGGACGACAAGTGGCAGCACGGCATCGAGACGGCGGTCGACGTGACGCTGCTCGGCCGGTACTACGAGCGGTACGCCGACCACGCCGTGGCCGTCGCGAAGCGCGTCGTCTACCTGGTGACGGGCGAGCACGCGGACGACGTGCAGGCGGCGGGCGCGACGCCGGCGCCGGTGTCGCCGTCCTCGGGCGAGGACGCCTGACCGGTACGCGCGCGAGGGCCCGCACCCGTCGGATTCGACGGGTGCGGGCCCTCGCCCTGTCGGCGGTCAGCGGTCAGCCGCAGCAGCCGCCGCACTGGCACGGGGCGCCGGACTGGCAGCCGCAGCCGCAGCCGGACCCGCAGCCGCACGCCCCGAGGAGCACCAGCTGCGGACCGGGACGGCTCACTTCGACGAGCGCTTCGGGGGTCTGGTCGGGCCTGGGGGACTCAGCGGCCATGGTTCCCTCCTCGATGGACGTGCGCGGACCTCCGCACGGAGACCTCCCTCATTGCATGCCCATCCCGGCGGGCGCATCAACGGCGCACACGCGCGCGAGTGTCTACGGTGGTGCGATGACCGATGTGATCGTGCTCAACGGCGGCTCCAGCTCGGGCAAGACCAGCATCGCGCGCTCCCTCCAGCAGGTGCTGCCCGGCATCTGGCTGACCCTGGGCACCGACACGTTCGTGGACGCGCTGCCCGCGGCGGACGCGGGCATCGAGTTCGCCGCGGACGGCACGGTCACCGTCGGCCCCGAGTTCCGCACGGTGGAGGCCGCGTGGATCGCCGGTGTCGCGGCGATGGCGGCGGCCGGGGCGCGGATCGTCGTGGACGAGGTGTTCCTCGGTGGCGCGGCCTCGCAGGCCCGCTGGCGCACGGCCCTCGCCGCGCACGCCCTGGACGTCCTCTGGGTCGGCGTGCGCTGCGCCCCGGAGGTGGCGGCCCGGCGGGAGTCGGCCCGGGCCGACCGGATCACGGGGATGGCGGCGAAGCAGGCCGAGATGGTGCACGTGGGGGTGGCGTACGACGTGGTGGTGGACACGGGGTCGAGGGGCGCGGAGGTCTGCGCCCGGGAGATCGCGGGCCACGTTCTCGGCTGACGGGACCCGGGGCGCACCCCTCAGGGGCGCGGGGAACGGCGCGCCAGGCCACGACGGGCCCCGGACCCGCCGGACGTCGTCGGACGCCGCCTCGCCCGAAGCGCCCGTCGCCCGGCATCCGCACTCGCGCCCAGGGCGAGCCCGAAGAGCGCGAGCCCCACGAAGACGGTCGGGTTCACCCACCCGGGGACGAGTTCGGTGCCCTCCCCCGCCGAGGTGACGCACTGGGAACTGACGGGCAGCGCCGCCCGCGTGACCACATGATCGCCCGGCACTCCGTGCGCGGCGCACATCTGGTCCGGATCCAGGATGTAGAAGCCGGACATGAGCCCCCACGCGTAAGCGCCGAGCACCGCCGACCCCGCCATGACCAGCACCAGCACACAGGTCCTGCCGCTCGGCGGATGCCACCGCAGCGTGCCGACGCGCAGCCGGTGGTACCCGCGCCGGGCGAGCGCGGCACCGGCCCCCGCCACCAGGAACGGCGTCACGAACGGGGCAAGGACCAGCACGACGAACGAGAACCTCAGCACACTGTCCACGCGAGTCGGACTCCGTGGAGACGTGAAGGGTTGCCCGCGGCGGGCGTACCGGGCCCGTTGTCAGTGCCGGGTGCCACAGTGGCGGGCATGACGAACGCTGCCACGACGCCCCTGCTGCTGACCGACATCGAGCGTGCTGTGCGCGCCAGTTGGGACGCCGAGACCTGTCCGCCCGAGTCCCGCGCGCGCTGGACGGGGGACAACCCCGCGCGGGACCAGTGCGGGGTGACCGCGCTGGTGCTCAACGATCTGCTCGGCGGTGACCTGCTGCGCGGCGAGGTGCACGTGGACGGCGTGCGGGTCGACTACCACTGGTGGAACAGACTGGGTGACGGGCTCGAAGTCGACCTCACCCGGGAGCAGTTCGCCCCGCACGAGATCGTCACGCCGGGGACGGTGATCCCCCGCCCGCCCACCGCGGAGCTGCGCAGACTCCGGGAGGAGTACGAGCTGCTGCGCGAGCGCGTCCTCGACCGGCTCGGCGCTGTTCCGGCAGCGCCGGCGTAGGTCAGTCCTGGCCGCGCAGATACGCGATACCGGTGTCGAGCGCGGCCCTGAGGTGGGCGGAGTCGCCGGTGGACATCATGATCGTGACGCCTCCCTGGATCCCGGCGAGCAGCGCCCCGGCGGTGCGGTCGGCGTCGAGGGAGGCTCGCACCAGACCGCCGGCCTGCACCGCGCGGACGCCACGGGCCAGCTCCGCCTGCCACTGGCGCATCAGCTCCGTGATGATCGCCCGCGCGCCCGGACTCGACCGCCCGACCTGGAGGAACAGCGCGCCCAGCGGGCAGTGGTCGCCCTGGAGTTCGTAGCGCTCCACCACCACGTCCCGCCACCGCTGCCAGGACTCCCACGAGTCGAGGCGGCCCAGATGCGGCTGCTGGTCCTCGATCACCCGGTCCGCCTCGAACCGGGCCACGGCGAGCAGCAGTTCGTCCTTGCCGCCGGGGAAGTAGTGGAAGAGCTGGCTCTTGCTCGTACCGGTACGGGCGCGGATGTCGTCGAGCGTCGTGACGGAGACGCCCTGGTCTCGCAGCACCTCCGCCGCGCCCTCGACGATCCGCGCCCGGGTGGCACGCCCCTTGGCGGTCAATGTCTCGCCCACGGCCGACCTCTCTCCCTGCCCGCTCCCCATTCTGGACTTGCTGGTCCATTTTATGCGGAGCACCGTGGTCGCCGTCATCACCACCGATCACGATCACCAGGGAGCGCATCATGAGTGGACGGCTGAACGGCAGGACGGCGCTGGTCACGGGTTCGACGAGCAACATCGGCCGGGCCATCGCCGAGGTGTTCGCGGCCGAGGGAGCCCACGTCGTCGTCTCCGGGCGGAGCGTGGACCGGGGTGCCGCCGTCGTCGACGGCATCCGAGCGGCGGGCGGCCGGGCCGACTTCGTGGCGGCGGACCTCGACGGCTCGCCGGAGGCCTCCCGCGACCTGGCCACCCGGGCCGCCGCGGCCCTGGGCGGCCGCATCGACATCCTGGTCAACAACGCCGGCGTCTACCCGGCACCCGGCACGGCCGACACCACCGAGGAGACCTTCGACCGGCTCTACGGGGTGAACGTGAAGGCCCCCTTCTTCCTGACCGCCACCGTGGCCCCCGCCATGGCGGCCGCGGGTGGCGGCACGATCATCAACCTCGGCTCGTGGATCACGCGCCTCGCCGTCCCGCTCGGCGCTCTCTACAGCTCCACGAAGGGCGCGATGGAGACCCTGACCCGGGCCTGGTCCGCCGAGTTCGGCCCGCAGGGCGTCCGCGTCAACGCGGTCTCCCCCGGCGTCGTCCTCCCGCCGTCCCCCGAGGGCACCGACCCGCACCCCGGTGAGGCGATGATGCACGGCACCCCGGCGGGCACCGTCGGCACCCCCGACGCCATCGCCCACGCGGCCCTCTGGCTGGCGAGCGACGAGGCGTCCTTCGTACACGGCACGGTGGTGGACGTGGATGGGGGCCGGACCGGGGTGGCGGTGATTGCGGCGTAGCCCGTCAGCCCTCCAGCCGCACCGGTATCGGGACCGCGCAGGACTCCTCAGTTCGAGGGCCACTGCGCGGGGCCACGGACCGTGAGGGGCGTCAGCAGTCGCGGCTCCTGCCGGGCTTCTGGTGTGGCTTCCAGAGCCTGGAGGAACTGGGCCGGTTCCTGGAAGCGGTGGGAGGGGTCGCGCGCGAGACAGGTCCACAGGACGGCGTTCAGGGCGGGAGAGACCGGAAGGTCCACCACGGCGACGGGGTCCCGGAGGATCGCGATGACGACGTCGAAGGGAGTGTCCCCCTCGTAGAGGCGACGGCCGACGACGCATTGGTAGAGCACCGCGCCGAGCGCGTAGATGTCCGACCGGATGTCCGCGACGTGGTTGCCCTGCACCTGCTCGGGAGCCATGTAGGGGATCGTGCCCATGACGGCTCCCGCGTTGGTGATACTGAGACTCGTCTCCACCGGACGCATCAGACCGAGGTCGACGACGACGGGACCCCGCCCCGGAGTCACGACGATGTTGGCCGGTTTGAGGTCGATGCGGGACAGGCCCAGGGAATGCAGATAGTCCAGTGCCTGGCCGAGCGTCCGTCCGAGGCCGGCCACGTCCGGTGGTGGCAACGTCCGGTGCTGGACGAGCAGTTCATCGAGCGAGGGCCCCTCGGTCAGCTCCATGATCAGAGCGGGGACCGGCAGTCGGTCGAAGGCTTCGATCACGCGCAGGACGTTGGGGTGCCGTATGCGCGTACCGATCTCCCCTTCGCGCCGGAAGCGGGCCCGGAACGCGGGATCCTCCGCCAGCCCGTGGTGCAGCAGCTTGATCGCCACCCCTTCACCCGTGCGCAGGTCGACGCCGCGGTACACGGCCCCCATGCCACCGGCTCCGATGAGTTCACGCACCTCGTACCGGTCGCCGAGCCGCGTGATCGCGGGGAACGGGGTCGCCGGGACCGCAGTCGCGGCGGGTTCCGGCTCCGAGCCGTCACGCGGCCGGACGATGACGGTCCGGGAGCTGTCCCACCGCCCCGGACCGGGGGTGGGCATGCCATGCTCGGCGCGCTCGTCCTCGTTGCGCCGGGCGAACCCGGCGACTCTGCGGGAATAGGCGTCCGTCAGCCGGTAGTAGGTCAGGCCGGCGCTCGCCGGGTTCCCGAACTGCGTCACATCGACGCGGCCCGGATCGCTGACCACCTCGATGACGCCACTGCGCTCCAGATGCCCCAGGAACCGCTCGGCAGAGGGCCCGTCGAGCAACAGCATGGGGTCCAGTTGACCGTCGACCATGATCTCCTGGGCCGAGAAGGCTCGGCCGCGGCTGCGCAGCACCCAGTCGGCCAAGTGATAGGCACCCAGCCGCAACCGGTCCCTGTCGATGGGAACGAAGACCGCCGAGGAGAATTCGTCCAGCACGCCGTCGCGCGACAGGATCTCGTCCAACTGGGCGTAGAAAAGGACTCGTTGCCACTCTTCGCCTCCGACATGCACGGACGCGCGCTCCGACGCGTCCCACATGACCATGGAGTTGAACTCCTGGAGCAGTCTGCGGGGAACACCCCGTGACTTGAACCGCAAATGGGCGACCAATGGCGACAGTTGGAGAGATTCACCTTCCGGCCTGCCGAAGTCGACCGTGTTTCGCGTGCCGACCCCGGTGGCGGGCAGGCGCAGCGGAGGTAATCCCAGCTCCATCCGTGCCCGGGCGACCGACTCGTGCACGAGCCGCTCCGGCGCGGTCCACAGACACGGCACGTACATACGCCATGCGAAGACGCTCTCGTACAGGCCGGTCCCTCGATCCGCGTCCGACACGGCTCGGTCGTGGAGATCGGGTCCCGCGATCAGGATGAAATGGGCACCACGGGTCGAGAACACGTTCTTCAGGGAGCCGAGCAGCTTTTCGAGATCGGCGATGGCACCCGGCTCGTTGTCCGTGAGCTTGTCGAGTTCGTCGAGCACGATGACCGGATGCACGCTCAGCCGCGGCGCTCTCCTTCTCCATGTGCGGTTTCGGCGGGAAGGGTGCTCGGGCCGACCGCTGAGCAGCTGGACGATGCGCACCAGATCGTGCTCGACATCGGTCTCCGAGTAGGCGAGAAAGGCCGCTTCGGTCGTCCGCGACCTGCTCTTCTTGCCGCCCACGCTCAAGGTCGGCGGCGCCATGCCGAGCAGGCCGCTCTGCAGCTTCATACCGGCCGTCGCATTGCGCTCACTGGTCTCGGACTGGGTCTGGGTGAACGACAAGGAGGTACGGGTGTAGGCGAGCAGCAGGGAGTCGCGCACTTCTGGGGAAAGGTGCTGGAACAGGCCCTGGTCGTCGAGGGCCTCGAAGATGCGCCGGACGACAGCGAAGAGGAGCTGGTCCGGCTCCATCTTGCGCGCGACGCTCACATGCACCCTCAGCAAGACGCGGCGGTCGGCTCCACTCCGTGCGGGGCCGCCCCTGTCGAAGTCCGCCGCCGCCTTTTCCAGAGCGCGCAGCACCAGAGTCGTCTTGCCCACCCCACGGAATCCGGTGACGAGGAACGTCCCTCCGTGCGAGTGCATGAGCCGCTCGCACAACAACTCCATGAGGTCTTCGTGACCGAGCACGGGGATGGACGCGTCACCGACGGGCAGCGGCTCGTGTATGTAGTGGAACTCCCGGTGCAGCGGCACGTGAAGCACAATTCCCCCTGGCCCGACGCATTTCCTGCGATGCCGTCGGCGTGACGCCATCCCAGAAGCAACTCCCCGCACCGCACCGTGACACCGGCGGTGCCCCCTCCCCGCAATGCCCCCATGCTATGACCGCGGCGCCGGGCGCGCCCCGGTGAACAGCCCCGCGAGCGACGGATTCCCCGGGACAGCAATAAGCCCCCGGCCGGCGGACGAACCGCGGGCAGGGGGCTCAGAGCGTCGGGCCTACTTCTTCTTGCCCTGGGTTTCGACCGCCCGTTTTTCGGGCCTGATCAGCGGGGTGCAGACCTCAACTGACCTGCGGGTGAGCGATCCTTGACCGTCGTTGTTGGTGGTTGCCGGTAGTCCCCGGAGGTTCCACAGAGGTTCCCGATCTGGGGCACGCGGCTCAGGTGTCGCCTTGGGTCGCACGGTACGCCTCGTACTGATCCCATGCCCGATCGAGCGTGTCGACGGCGGCCGTGACGGCGCCGCGCGCCTCAAGGTACTCACGCTGTCCCTGGCGGCCCTTCCGCGAGGGCCAGTCGGAAGCAGCGGACGCATCCCGGGCAAGGTCTCCGATGGCGCCCCTCTCGTTGCTGTGGGTCTTCAACCACGCAGTGAAGCTCTTCGGCTTGGGCATGCCCGCATCCTTCCGCCACCACATCCGAGCTAATCCAACACTGGTTCCTCAGTGGGCAGTTGGTGTCAGACTGGCTTAATCCGTATCGGGGAGGGCGGGCTGATGGCAAAGCGCAGAGGGGTGCAGCCGCGGGGCTATCACGGGCGCTGGGTTGCCCGGCCGCGACGCAAGGCGAGTAACGCACAGTGGATCTTTGCGCTCGTAGTCGCCGTGGTCGTGGTGATCCTGGTCAACGTGCTGTAGACCGGGGCACAGCCGTAGTCCCCTCATTGATGCGCGGGAGGTTACGGCCGCCGCTCACTCCTAACGTGTCGCAGGACTTGAGCACCTACACTCCGGCCCATGCAGGGATGGCAGTTCTGGTGGGGTATCACAGCGTTCTTCCTAGGCGGCTTGGCGACACAACTGACCGGATGGCTCACGTACCGCCGCCAGCAGAAAGACAAGGCCGTCGAGGCGAAGAAGGTACTACTCCAACGACGCGAAGAGTTCGAGCTCCGACACCTGGTCGAGGTCAACCAACTGTTGCGGGCACTGGGTAGAAGCGTTGATGACTACGCGGCCGCTCGATGTTCATATCCTGGTCCAACCGGCGGTGAAGAGGCGGTCCGGGGCCAGGAAGACGCCGCATACCTGGCCGCGCGTGAAGCCGACGCCGAGTTGTCCGCGCAGGTGGGGTTCATCCTGGACGATGATGTGCGCTCCTGCGTCAGTGAAGCTCGCAGAGTCAGCTGGGACCGGCTAGCGGTGATGTTGGAGGCGCCCCGATCCGCCTCATTTGCCGACGTGTTCCTCGGGGGCGCGGACATCGCAGGCCCGTACACGCTCCTTCTCGAAATGGCCGATGCGTCAAGCGCAGCCTATGAATCGATCTCCGCACGCGTGCGAGCGCTGTATGCCGGAGGCGAAGGGCAGAGCTCCCTAGCGCAGAGAAGCCGGCAGGCGGCTACTGGCTAGTGGCAACTTGTCACTAGCCAGTAGGCGAGCGCTCCACCGGCCGATACGACCAACGCGAGCACCCCGCCTTGCCACTAGGGCCTGTCTCCCAGATCCCTAGCGCCCCATCAGCTCCCCGCCATTGACCTGCACGATCTGCCCGGTGACATGGCCGCTGCCCGGTGACGCCAGCCACAGCACGGTGGCGGCGATGTCGCCAGGCGTACCGGCCCGCCCGGTCACCGTCGCGCCGACCCGGCGCCGGTACTCCTTCTCGGGCATGGACGGACCGAAGAACTCGGTGTCCTCGATGTAGCCGGGCGCGACGGCGTTCACGGTGATGCCGCGCGGCCCGAGTGCCTTGGCGAGGTCGTACGTGTACGGGTGCAGAGCCGCCTTGGCGCCGCCGTAGGCGCCGGTGCCCGAACCGCGCAGGGCGGCGATGGAGGACAGGAAAACGATCCGGCCGCCGGGCGCGGCAATGTGCTCGCGCAGCGCTTCGGTCAGCAGCACCGCAGTGAGCGTATTCATACGGAAGTTGGCGTTCCAGTCATGGGCGACCGCATCCAGTGGATCGTCCCCGCCCTGGGCCTCGACCATCCGCGCGCCGATGCCCCCGGCGCTGTGCACCAGCACGTCGACGGCCCCGCCGAACGCGTCGACCGCGAACTCGGCGGCGCTACGCGCCCCTTGAACGGTGCTCAAGTCGGCGGCGTACGTCAGGGCCCCGGGCACCGCGGCCTTCTCCAGGACCTCGGCCCGCCGCCCGAGCAGAAGCACCCGGTCTCCTTCCGCGGCGAAGGCGCGAGCCGCCGCGAGCCCGATTCCCGTACCGCCACCGGTGACTATCACGTTGCGTGTCATGTGCAGGAGCCTAGAACCTGTCTCTCAGATCCCTCCGTCAGCCCGGAGGACGGGCCCTTCAGCGTCTGGTGCGTGCTTTCAGGGGTCCCGCCCGAAGGCTGGGGGAGTGCCGGGTGCAATGCCTCGTACTGGACGTACTTGGCCTTACGTCCGGTGCGGCGAGAGTACGTGTCAGGCGTCCCGGGGCAGGAGAGATCTGGGAGACAGGCCCTAGGCAGTAGGCAGTGGCCCTTAGAGCCGTCGCGCTTGTCGTGTCACTTGTCGCTTGTCTTGTCGTCTTGCTTGTCTTGTCGCTTGTCGCCTCCCAGGTCACGAGTCATTCGAGACCTGGGAGGCGACACTCCTGGAGTGGTCGAGGGTGCCACGCGACAAGCGACAAGCGCCCCTCTCTCAAGTGGAGGAGAGATCGGGACGGAGCGGCCTGCGGCCGCACAACCTTTGGAGGCTCGCTGCGCTCGCAACCCCCGTCGTGCTCCTCTTGGAAGGCCGGTTGAGACTCGCACGGCCTTCAAAGAGGCGGACAGAAGCGGCACGCCGAGCAGTGGTTGAGCGCCATCACGGCCGACGTCGCCCGCGGCGACTTCATCGACCCGAAGGCGTCGCGTACGACGTTCCAGGAGTTCGCGGAAAAGTGGCTCGCGAGCCAGAGCGGCGACCCCAACACCCGCGCGTCAATGGATTCTCAGCTCACTCTGCACGCCTTCCCGCGTATCGGCTCGCGTCAGCTCGGATCGTTGCAGCCGAGCCACATTCGCGAGTTCGTGACGCAACTCGAAGAGAGCGGCATGTCCGGCTCGTACGCCCGCGTCATCTTCTCCAACGTCCGCGCCGTGCTCTCCGCCGCCGTGGAGGATGGGTGCCTGCGCCGGAACCCCTGCCACTCCCGCACGGTGGTCCCGCCGGCCATGGGTACCCGACGCGTAGTCCCCTGGGAGCCGCAGCGCGTCTTCGACGTACGCGCCGCCATGGTCGAGCGCTTCCGGCCCATGGTCGACGTGGGCGCGGGATGCGGTCTGCGGCAAGGCGAGATCCTCGGCCTGTGCGTCGAGGACGTCGACTTCGACAGCGGCACCCTGCACGTGGTGCAGCAACTCAAGCTGAGCCTGAGCAAGGCTGTGTTCGCTCCCCCGAAGGGCGGCAAGCTCCGTGACGTACCGCTCCCCGATCCCGTCGCGGAGGCGCTACAGGAGCACATGGAGAAGTTCCCGCCCGTGGAGATCACGCTCCCGTGGATGCGAGGGAACGGCCAGCCGGTAACCCGGCGCCTGCTCTTCACGGGGCCGAACGGCGGGCACGTCTGGCGCACGTCGCTGAACGAAGACCACTGGAAGCCCTCCCTCGCGAGGGCAGGCGTTATCCCGAAGGCCAAGAGCCGCGAGCACGCCGCCGCCCGCGAGCACGGCATGCACGCCCTGCGGCACTTCTACGCGTCGGTGCTCCTGGACGCCGGCGAGAGCATCAAGGCTCTCGCGGAGTACCTCGGGCACTCCGATCCGGGACTGACTCTGAAGGTGTACGCCCACCTCATGCCGAGCAGTCGCGAGCGGGCCCGGAAGGCTCTCGGGCAGGCTCTCCGGCCGCAAAGCTCCGGGGCCTGAGGGCCCAGAGAGGGCCCAGGCCGCGAAAATGCCCCTGAGTCGCACCATCTGCGCAGCTCAGGGGCATGATCACAAAAGCTACTTCTTCTTGCCCTGGTTCTTCACAGCCTCGATCGCCGCCGCGGCCGCGTCCGGGTCCAGGTACGTGCCGCCCGGCTTCACCGGCTTGAAGTCGGCGTCGAGCTCGTAGGCCAGCGGGATGCCCGTCGGGATGTTCAGGCCCGCGATGTCGGCGTCCGAGATGCCGTCCAGGTGCTTCACCAGGGCGCGCAGCGAGTTGCCGTGGGCCGCGACCAGGACCGTCTTGCCGGTCAGGAGGTCGGGGACGATGCCGTCGAACCAGTACGGGAGCATGCGGACGACGACGTCCTTCAGGCACTCCGTCTGCGGGCGCAGCTCGGGCGGGAGCGTCGCGTAGCGCGGGTCGGAGAACTGGGAGTACTCGGCGTCGCGGTCGAGCGGCGGCGGCGGGGTGTCGTACGAGCGGCGCCACAGCATGAACTGCTCCTCGCCGAACTCGGCGAGGGTCTGCGCCTTGTCCTTGCCCTGGAGGGCGCCGTAGTGGCGCTCGTTCAGGCGCCACGAACGGTGGACGGGGATCCAGTGGCGGTCCGCGGACTCCAGCGCCAGCTGGGCCGTGCGGATCGCGCGCTTCTGGAGCGAGGTGTGGACCACGTCGGGGAGCAGGCCGACGTCCTTGAGCAGCTCACCGCCGCGGACCGCCTCCTTCTCGCCCTTCTCGTTCAGGTTGACGTCCACCCATCCGGTGAACAGGTTCTTCGCGTTCCACTCGCTCTCGCCGTGGCGGAGGAGGATCAGCTTGTACGGTGCGTCGGCCATGGGGCCGAGCCTAATCGACACCCGTGACGCGCGCCGATTGACGGTCCCCGTCAATTGAGTGGCCATGGAAGCTACCCGGGTCGTAAGTTGTGTAAACCTTCATCACCACTTACTTCTGCCCCGGGGGATGCACCCATGTCAGTCGCCGCGCTCAGACGTGCCTCCAGGGAGGCGGTCGCCGGGCTCCCCCGCGAGTTCTGGTGGCTGTGGACCAGCACCCTCGTGAACCGGCTCGGCGGCTTCGTCCTCACCTTCCTCGCCCTGTACCTGACCGCCGCGCGCGGGTTCTCGGCCGCGTACGCCGGTCTGGTCGCCTCGCTCATCGGGGCCGGCGGGGTCATCGCCTCCGTGCTGGGCGGCGTGCTCGCCGACCGGCTCGGGCGGCGCCCCACCCTGCTCACCGCCCAGCTCGCGACCGCCGCGACCGTCGCCGTCCTGGCCTTCGTGCGCGACCCGGTCTCCATCGCCGTCACCGGCTTCGCGCTCGGCCTCGCCTCGAACGCCTCGCGGCCCGCGATCCAGGCGATGATGGCCGACATCGTCCGCCCGGAGGACCGGGTGCGGGCCTTCTCCCTCAACTACTGGGCGATCAACCTGGGCTTCGCGATCTCGTCCGTGTACGCGGGCTTCCTCGTCGCCCAGAGCTACACCCTCGGCTTCCTCGTCGAGGCCGCCATGACGCTGGCCTGCGCCTGCGTCGTCTTCGTGAAGGTGAAGGAGTCGCGCCCCGAGCCGGGCCCGCGGATCTCCGCGGCGCCCGCGGTCACCATGGGCACGGTGCTGCGCGACGGACGTTTCATGGTCATGGTGGGGCTGTCGTTCCTGGTCGCGGTCGTCTTCACGCAGAGCTCGGTCGGACTGCCGATCGTGATGGGCGAGAACGGGTTCAGCAGCTCCGACGTCGGGCTCGTCGCCGCCGTGAACGGCCTCGTCATCGTCGCCCTGCAGATCCCGCTGACCCGGTTCATCCAGCACCGCGACCCGGGCCGGCTGCTGGCGGTCTCCTCGCTCCTCATCGGCTACGGCTTCGCGCTCACCGCCTTCGCCGGGTCGCTGGCCGCGTACGCGCTCACCGTCGTGGTGTGGACGCTGGGCGAGATGGTGAACGCCCCCACCCAGTCGGGGCTCGTGGCCCGGCTCGCGCCCGCCGAGGGACGCGGCCGCTACCAGGGCGTCTACACGATGTCCTGGTCCGCCGCCGCGCTCGTCGCGCCGCTGGCCGGCGGCTGGGTGCTCGACTCCGCCGGTGCGGGCTGGCTGTGGGCGGGCTGCGCCGCGCTCGGCACCCTCACCGCGGGCGGGTACTGGGCGCTGATGCGCGGGCTGCACGCGGAGGGTTCCGTCCAGCAGATCTCCCCGGCGGCGGAGTCGGCCGCCGCCCCCGAGAACGCCCCTGCGTGAAGCGGCACTTGTTCGGGTACGTACCCGAACATGCCCGAAGCACCCAGGATTTCCCCGGGAACGGACGACCCGCCCAGAACACTCGTGGGCGGGATCGAGGTCGACGTCCCGAACAGCATCCCGGCGATCCGTGCGGCGCTCACACCCGAGCGCCGCACGGAGTTCGACAAGGACATCAACGCCGCGGGGATCCACGAGATCCACGCCGTCATGCGGCACTGGATGCTGGAGGCGGTGCCCGACCCGGAGGCCGACGCGATCCTGGCCCGGCTCGCCCGCGACGAGGCGGAGAGGCGGGGCCCGGCTTGAGCCGCCGCCGCAGGCGCAGCCCCTGCCGCATCGCGTACGCACCGCCCGCCGACGACACCCTCGTCAAGATGGCGGACCCCGACGCCTTCCGCGCCGAGATGACCCGCACCCTCGCCCACGACCCGTACGGGCACGGCTCCTGCTCGGTGGCGGGCGAGCGCGACCGCCGCGAGGCGACGGTCGGCGGGGCGATAGTCCTCTACTACGTCTCCGGGTCCGTCCTCACGGTCACCGTCGTCCGCATGGTCGCGCTCAACTAGCCGGCTGCTCCGGGTCGGCGCGCTCGATCAGGTGCGTGAACGCGTCCAGGTTGCGGGTCGATTCGCCGCGGGAGACCCGCCACTCGTACTCCCGGCGGATCGCGCTCGCGAAACCCAGCTCCAGGAGCGTGTTGAACGCGCCGTCGGACGCCTCCAGGACCGAACCGAGGAGCCGGTCCAGCTCGTCGGGGGTGACGGCGGCGAGCGGCAGCTTGCCGGTGAGGTAGATGTCGCCGAGCCGGTCGACGGCGTAGCCGACTCCGTACAGGCGCAGATTGCGCTCCAGGAGCCAGCGGTGCACCCCCGCCTCGTTCTCGTCCGGGTGGCGGATCACGAAGGCGTTCAGGGACAGGCTGTGCCGGCCGACCCGCAGCGAGAGCGTCGTGGACAGCTTGCGGGTGCCGGGCAGCTTGACGACGTACGCGCCCGGCTCCGGGCTCTCCCACTCCAGCTCGGCGTCCTTGAGGAACGCCTCGACGACCTGGGACGCCTCGGGTGCCGGGTGCTGGTCAGCCATGGTGCGAGAGTACGTGACGGCGGTGTTCCTGCATCGCGGCGGTGTAGACGTCGGCCGTCGCGCCGGCGGCCGTGTCCCAGCCGAAGTGCTGCGCGTGCCGGGCCGCCGCGCCGCCCATGCTGTCCACGAGGTGGGGATGGTCGGCGAACTCGCGCAGCACGCGCGCGTAGGCGGCCGGTTCGTGGCCGTCGACGAGGAAGCCGGTCGTCTCGTCCCGCACCGCCACCGGCAGTCCGCCCACCGACGCGGCCAGCACCGGCGTCCCGGTCGCCTGCGCCTCTATGGCGACGAGCCCGAACGACTCGCTGTAGGAGGGCATGACGAGCAGGGAGGCGGCCCGGAACCAGTCCGCGAGCTGGTCCTGGCCGACCGGCGGGTGGAACCGCACGACGTCCGAGATGCCCAGCTGGGCGGCGAGCTTCTGGAGTGCGGCGGGCTTGGCGAGGCCGGAGCCGCTGGGGCCGCCGACGACCGGCACGACCATGCGCGTGCGCAGCTCGGGGCGCTCGTCGAGGAGCACCGCGACCGCCTTGAGCAGGATGTCGGGCGCCTTCAGCGGCTGGATGCGGCCCGCGAAGAGCGGGATCAGGGCGTCCTGGGGCAGGCCGAGGCGGGCGCGGGCGGCGGCCCGGCCGTCGGCGACCCGGAACCGCTCCAGGTTCACCCCGGGGTGCACGATCGCGACCTTGGAGGGGTCGGCCTCGTAGTGGTGGATCAGCTCGTCGGCCTCACCGGCGGTGTTGGCGATCAGCCGGTCGGCGGCGCGCACGATCTGGGTCTCGCCGATCACGCGGGCGGCCGGCTCGGGGGTGTCGCCCTCGGCGAGCGCGGCGTTCTTGACCTTGGCCATGGTGTGCATGGCGTGCACCAGCGGGGCGCCCCAGCGCTCGGCGGCCAGCCAGCCGACGTGCCCGGAGAGCCAGTAGTGCGAGTGGACCAGGTCGTAGTAGCCGGGCCGGTGGCCCGCCCAGGCCTGCATGACCCCGTGCGTGAAGGCGCACAGCTGGGCGGGGAGGTCCTCCTTGGCCAGGCCCTCGTAGGGGCCCGCGTCGACGTGGCGGACCAGCACGCCCGGCGCCAGCTCGACCTCGGGAGGCAGACCACCGGTGGTGGCCCGGGTGAAGATCTCGACCTCCACGTTGATCGCGGCCAGGCGCTTGGCCAGCTCCACGATGTAGACGTTCATGCCGCCCGCGTCGCCCGTGCCCGGCTGGTGCAGGGGCGAGGTGTGGACGCTGAGCATGGCGACGCGGCGGGGACGGCGCTGCGCGCCCGGGAAGCGCAGACGGGCGGGTCCCGCACCCGCTCCGGTGCGGCGGAACCTGGACACGTACTGACTCACGTGCGGTCCTCCTGCTGGCGGCCCTGAAGGGCTCTTCTACGGCTCTACTGCGGCTCTGCTGCCGCTTCGCTGCGGCTGCGACCGGGCCCCGGCTGCGGGCACGGCTGAAGGAGGGCACACGCCCTCGTCCAAGAGCGGCAACATCGGACCGCGGCCCTCCATTTCCACTTTGCCGAATCATTACCGTACGAGACCGCGTGGCGGCTCGGCGTGGCAGCGCCGCGTACCCTCGTACCTGTGAGCCCGCGTACCCCGTCCCGCCCCGTAGGAACGGTGACGCGAGGCACCACCAACCCCAACCGGCTGCGCCGCATGGACCGCTGGATCGCGGCCGTGCACGGCGCCGCGCTGCGCCGGGCGGCCGACCCGGTCGCCGTCGACCTCGGCTACGGGGCCGCCCCCTGGACCGCCGTGGAACTGCTGGCCCGGCTGCGCGAGGCCGCGCCCCGCGCGCGCGTGGTCGGCATCGAGATCGAACCCGCGCGGGTCGCGGCCGCGAAGCCGTACGAGCGTGAGGGCCTGGGGTTCCGGCACGGCGGCTTCGAGGTGCCGCTGGAGTCGCCGCCCGTCCTGATCCGCGCGGCGAACGTGCTGCGCCAGTACGACGAGGACCGGGTCGCCGACGTCTGGCGGCGGCTGTGCGGCCGGCTCGCGCCCGGCGGGCTCCTCGTGGAGGGCACCTGCGACGAGATCGGGCGGCGGCACGTGTGGGTGGCCCTCGGCCCGGAAGGACCGCGCACGGTGACCTTCGCGACCCGGCTCGGCTCCCTGCACACCCCCTCCGACCTCGCCGAGCGCCTCCCCAAGGCGCTGATCCACCGCAACGTCCCCGGCGAGCCGGTGCACGCCTTCCTGCGCGACTTCGACCGGGCCTGGGCGGCGGCCGCCCCCTACGCCTCGTACGGCGCCCGGCAGCGCTGGATCCGCACGGTCCGCGCCCTGACGGCCGACTGGCCGGTGGTGGACGGCCCGGCACGCTGGCGGCAGGGCGAAGTCACCGTGACATGGGGTGCGTTGGCGCCCGTCGGGGGCATGAGGGACTGACGGGAACGGCGGGAACGATCCCGGTACGCCGTTCGTCACACCGTGCGGGGTCTGTCGGATTCGGCGTACACGTGGCACCATCCACCGAACGCGCACATGTTACTGACGGTAAATCAGGTTTCACCGTGGGGTGGGCCTGAGACGGTCTCGGCTGTGGGGGCGAAGCGGATGAGCAGGCGGAGCACGACGACGATGGCGGCCGTGGCACTGGTCTGCGCCGTGACCGTCCTGGCGGCGCCCGGCGCGGCCTACGCGGCACCGACGCCCACACCCACGCCGTCCCCGTCGACGACCCCCGGGAACAAGGACCTCGAGGCCGTCCGCGCGAAGATCGACAAGCTGTACCACGACGCGGCGGTGGCGACGGACGAGTACAACGCCGCGGAGGAGAAGGCCGAGAAGCAGTCCGACGCGATCGTGAAGCTGGCCCAGAAGATCGCCGACGGGCAGGACCGGCTCGACCGCCTCAAGAGCAGCGCGGGCGCCGTCGCCCGCGAGCAGTACCGCAGCGGCGGCATACCGCGCGAGACGCAGTTCCTGCTCTCCGGCGACCCGCAGCACTTCCTGGACAGCGCCGGCCGGATGTACCAGGGCCAGCAGGCCACGAAGAACCTGCTGTCCCAACTGGCCGACACCCAGGACGAGCTGGCGCGCTACGCCGACGACGCCTCCGCCAGGTGGAAAGAGCTGGACGAGGGCGCCAAGGACAAGGCCGCGGCCAAGAAGAAGATCGAGCGGCAGATCGACGAGGCGCAGGAGCTCGAGAGCACGCTGGAGAAGAAGGAGCGCGAGCGGCTGCGCAAGCTGGAGGAGCAGGCCGAGCAGCAGGCGCAGACGGCGTGGCTCTCCTCGGGCGTCCTGAAGGAGATCAACGGCAGGGCGACGCCCGCGGGCAAGAAGGCGGTCCAGTTCGCCACCGCCCAGCTGGGCAAGCCGTACGTGTGGGGCGCCGAGGGCCCGAAGTCGTACGACTGCTCGGGCCTCACCTCGCAGGCCTGGGCCGCGGCCGGCCACGGCATCCCGCGCACCTCGCAGGAGCAGTGGAAGCAGCTCAAGCGCATCGACATCAAGGACATGCGCCCCGGCGACCTGATCATCTACCACGACGACGCCAGCCACGTCGGGATGTACATCGGCGACGGCGCGATCATCCACGCGCCGCGGCCCGGGCGGACCGTGACCGTGGCGGGCGCCGGCTCGATGGCGATTCTGGGAGTCGTACGACCTGACGCGTGAGGGACGCCGGATCCTGCGCCGGGATCAGTGCCGGATCCGGAGTCGGATCCTGTGCCGGATCCTGCGCCCCAGAAGCGTCAGGACCTGTGATCGAAAGGCGCGGGACCGCGTGGCGCACCCCACGTGACGCACCACACTTCCTTCACTCCAGTTCCACCGTTCCGACGTGATCTTCGTCATCCCCCATCCGGCCCCCATGGGCCGGAACCTGCCCAATTGCGCTCCCTGCCACGGCATATGACGGGGGCCGATTGCCGCTCACCATTCCGTTCGGGCGGCGGCTGACGCTAAGGTCCCCGTCGGTGGTTCGAGGACCTTCGTCCCACCGCGCCCTCGGGGGGAGGGAAGGAAACCCAGCGATGCCCGTACCCGTACCGCGGCAGAGAGCGATCCCGGCCGCGGAAGGCGGTCAGGCTCGGGCCGCGTCCACGACACCGTCCGCCGGACCGGTCCGCCGGACGACCGCCCACGACACGACCGGCCCCACGGCCGCGAAAGGCACCAGCACCAGCATCAGCACCACGACCCGAGCCCTCGGCACCACGGATGTCACGGAGAACACCACGGACACCATGGCCACAGGGGACACCAGCAGCCCGACCGCCGGCCCGACCACCGGCCTCACGCTCCTGGTCATCGAGGACGACCCGACCGGGTCCCTCACCGTCCCGGAAGTACCGGACGCCGCGGGCAAGCCGATCCGCGTCCGCACCGCCCGCAACCTCACCGAGGCCGAGCGGCTGCTCACACACGACGTCAACTGCATCCTGCTCGACCTCGCGCTGCCCGGCTCCAGGACGGACCGGGACGGCGGCGACGAGCTGGAGACGCTGCGGCACGTGCTGCGCCTCGCACCCCGGCACGCCGTCCTGGCGCTGACCGCGTCGGGCGACGCCGAGCGCGGCGCCGAGGCGGTGCGCGTGGGCGCCCAGGACTATCTGTTCCGGGACGAACTGGACGGCCGGCTGCTCGGCCGCGCCATCCGCTACGCCGTGGAGCGCAAGCGCGGTGACGTGGCCCAGCGCAAGCTCACCGAGTCCCGGCTGCGCGCCCAGGAGAACGTCCGCCTGGAGCGCGGTCTGCTGCCGACCCCGCTGCTCGACGGATCGTCCCTGCGGTTCGCGTCGGGCTATCGGCCCGGCCGCTCCCGCGCCCTGCTCGGCGGCGACTTCTACGACACGGTCCGCACGCCCGACGGCACGGTGCACGCGATGATCGGCGACGTCTGCGGCCACGGCCCCGACGCGGCGGCGCTCGGCGTCCAGCTGCGCATCGCGTGGCGGGCCCTGACCTTCGCGGGCCTGTGCGGCGACGAACTCCTCTCCACCCTCCAGCGGGTCCTGGAGCACGAGCGGTCGGACGAGGAGATCTTCGCGACGCTGTGCACGGTGGACATCGCGCCGGACGGCCGCCGCGCGGGACTGTGCCTGGCCGGCCACCCGTCGCCGCTGATCGCGAGCCCGGGCCGCCAGGCGACCCTGCTCCCGTACGAGAACAGCGGCCCGGCCCTCGGACTGCTGCCGAAGGCCCGCTGGCCGCGGATGCAGGTGGAACTGGGCCCGTCCTGGAACCTGATGCTCTACACGGACGGCCTGATCGAGGGCCGGATCGGCCAGGGCAACCAGCGCCTCGGCCAGGAGGGCATGGTGGAGATGATCCGCCGTCAGCAGGCGCAGGGCCTGCACGGCGAGGAACTGCTGGAGGCCGCGATGAACGAGGTGCGCGACCTCAACGGGGGCGAGCTGACCGACGACGTGGCGGTCCTGCTGCTGGACCGGTGACCCCGCGCCGTGCGGATGGGTCAGCGCCGTATGGGTGGGTCAGCGCCGTGCGGGTGGGTCAGCGCCGTGCGGGTGGGTCAGCGCCGTGCGGGTGGGTCAGCGCCCGCCGTTGTACGGCCCGTACGGGCCGTCGCTGCTGGAGCCGCCCCTGCGGCCGCCACCGCCGCCGCTGACCTGCCGGACGGCGGGCCGTACGTCGACCATGTACACGATCGTCGCGACGAGCCCGATGATCGGCAGGAACGACAGGATCCCGAAGATCCAGTTCACGACGAAGGCCAGCGCGAGAATGATCAGCCAGAACGGCTTGGTCTTCTTGTCCGCCGCGCGGAACGCGTCCTCACGCCGGATCGCCGCGTCGACCAGCGCGAAGCCGCTGAAGACGATCAACGCCAGGTTCAGCAGCGACAAGAAACTGTTGAAACCCTGCATCAGCACAACGCCACCACCTGAATCGACCTGCCTGCGCCGCGGCGCCCCGTCATTCCGGTCACCGTACCCGTACAACGGGCCGGGCACGCGCTACGTGCCCGGCCCATCGACGTACGCCCTACTTGACCGGCGGCGTGGTGCCGGAGCCGGGCTTCTTGGCGGCGGGGGCCTTCTTCGCCGTCGCCTTCTTGGCCGTCGTCTTCTTCGCGGGCGCGGGCTTCTCCGCGGCGGCGGCCGGGGCCTCGGTGACCACCGGCTCGGGGTCCGGCTCGACGGTCCCGGCGATCTCCACGATCTCGTCGGCCGCCTCGCCGCGCCAGCTCCGCACGGTCTCCTCGCCGTGCTCGGCGACCTTCTCGTAGGTCTCGCGCGCCTTGACGGCGGCCTCGGCGGCGTAGCCGACACCGCGCAGCGCGAACTCCTGTGCCGTCTCGCCGAGCTTCTTCAGGTCGGTGTCGAGGCCGGCGACGATCTCGTTCACCTTCGCGGTGATCGTGGCCTGCGCCTCCTTGGCGCGGCCGGTCGCCTTCTCCTGCACGTCCTTGGGGTCGGTGTTGCGTACGGCCTCGAAGCGCGCGGGCGCCTCGGCCCGCAGCTGCTCGACGAGCCCCGGCACCTTCTTCGCCTGCTGGTACGTCAACTCGGCGGCGCCCGCGGCGAAGTAGAGCGGGGTCGGGTCGGAGAAGGTCTTGCGCAGGTCGTCCTTGATGGCCATGGCGTGGTCCTCCCGGATCACATCAACTACTACTTGCTTGAGGGCTCGGCACCGTCGCCGTCGTGGGGTCCACCGTCGTGGTTCCCGTTCTCTTTCCTGAAGGATTCGTAGATCTGCAACAGGACTTGCTTCTGGCGCTCGTCGAGCGAGGGGTCGGCGAGAATCACCGCACGTGTCTCGATCTCGTCCCGGTCCCGCTCCGCGTCGAGGATGCCGGCGCGCACGTACAGCGTCTCGGCGGAGATCCGCAGCGCCTTGGCGACCTGCTGCAACACCTCCGCGCTCGGCTTGCGCAGCCCGCGCTCGATCTGGCTGAGGTACGGGTTGGACACCCCTGTGGCATCGGCGAGCTGACGGAGCGACAACTGCGCGTTGCGACGCTGCTCGCGCAGGTACTCGCCGAGATTGCCGACGTTGAGCGATGCCATGCCTCGATAGTGCCGCACCCGCGCTAACTATTGCAAGCAGTTGCTTGCAAAAGTGCGCCGAGTCACGAGCCCGCGGAGCGCGCACCGACAACCCCGAAGGTGCCCCACCCATCGCCGGCCGGGCCCGCGCGGCCGCGACGGAACCATGCGCACAGAGCTCGGCGTCCATCCCCGGCACACAAGATCACGGATGACGACGGAGACTCTGGACATGGCAGGCACCGCCACTCGATACCTCTATCTCGCGCGGCACGGTGAAGCGTCGGCGGACGAGACGACCCTGACGGAAAGCGGCCGGCGCCAAGCCGTTCTCCTCGGTGAACGGCTCCGGAACACCCCGCTTTCGGCGATCCACCACGGGCCGCTGCCCCGGGCGCAGCAGACGGCCCGGCTGATCGGCGCACAGCTCGACACCGTCCCACTGCACCAGTCGGAACTGGCGGGCGACTACATCCCGCACCTGCCCGTGAAGGAGGAGCTTCCGCCGGATTCGGCCGACGCCATGCTCAGCTTCCTCGCGCAGGTTCCCGAAGAGGAGCGCAACCGCGGTCCTGCGCTGGCCCGGGAGGCACTCGCGGAATTCACCGGCCCGGTCGACGGCGATCGCCCGCGCCACGAACTGGTCGTCACCCACAACTTCCTCATCGGATGGCTGATCCGGGCCGCCCTCGACGCGCCCGAGTGGCGCTGGATGGGCCTCAACCTCGGCAACGCGGCCCTGACGGTCATCCGCTACGCACCCGGCAGGTCGTCCTCCGTGCTCTTCTCCAACGACATGCGGCACCTGCCCGCAGAACTGCGCTGGACCGGCTTCCCGCCCGAACTCCACATCTGACGGGAAGTCCCCGCAAGCCGTCAGCGGCGGGTCAGCAGCGGACCGAGGCCTGGGACGCCACGATCGCCTTGTTGAGCTGTTCCACCTGGGGCTGGATCTTCTGCGCGGCGTCGGAGGCCGTCGTGTCGCCGCTGAGGCCGTCGATGGACTTCTTCAGGTCGTCGTAGGCGTCGGTGATGGCGTCCGTCTTGGCGTTGTCGATGCCCTGGGCGTCGTCGTCGATGTCCTTCAGGTCGTCGGCGATGTCCTCGCGGGCGTCCTTGATGTCGTCGAGCGTGCTGTCGGAATCCAGCGTGGTCAGGTCCGCGGTGTCGTCCTTGAGGTCGCCGAGGCTGTCGCACAGGGCCTGGGCGCTCTTGGAAGCGTCCTCCTTGGGCGTGCTGTCGTCGTCCGAGCAGCCCGCCAGCAGCAGAACGGCCGCACCGGCGGCCGCGGCGGTGAAGGAGAGACGACGGGTGAGGGCGCGAGAAGAGTTCATGCCTCCATGCAAGGCGCCGGAACGACGCGGCGCGCGGCGCGGTCGGCGAACGGGTGACCCCGGGGCTGCGTCCCAGGACGCACGAGTGCCCCGGTCCGACAGCGGACCGGGGCACTGCGCGAGCGACCGGAAGGTGCGGCGGAATCAGACCGCGTACGCCCCGGAGCCGGGGTGCGGGCCGCCCAGGCCCTTCGGGTTCGGGCCGTAGTTGTTGTCGCCCGGGGTCCCCTCGAGGACGGTCAGGACGAGGAGCCAGATGCCGCCGATGAACGGGACGAAGGCGATGAAGAACCAGGCGCCGGAGCGGCCCGTGTCGTGCAGCCGGCGGACCAGGACACCCAGCGAGGGCAGCAGCGTCGCAAGGATGTACAGGACGTAGACGATGTAGATGGCCGTGCTCTTCGTGACCGCGGCCAGAACCACCAGGACGAGCGCGATGATGATGTTGAAGAGCGCGAACATCCAGTACTCCTGGCGACGGGCCCGCCCCTGGAACGTCGCGTACTTCTTGAGCACGTCGGTGTAGTAGTGCACAGGTCCCCCCTGCTTGTGGTGCTTATGTCATGCTCACATCGGCATGATCCAGCTGAACGTAGACGAGGTCCCCCATCGCGGTCAACGCTGTTGTCGTCCCGACATCGAACGGTCATCTCGTGAGGTCCGACGGCGTTTCCAGGCGGGTCAGTTTGCCGGGGTTGCGGACCACGTAGAGGCGGGTGATCCGGCCGTCCTCCACCGCGAGGCTGACCGTCGACGGCGCGCCGTCGAAGTCGACGCGGACGGCGGGCTCGCCGTTGAGGAGGACGAGCGCGGCGCCGAGCTCGGTCACCTTGCCGTGCGCGCCCGCGAGGATCCGCGCGACCAGGTCGGCGCCGTGCAGCGGGACGAGCGCCGCGGCCACGACCCCGCCCCCGTCGGTGATCATGACGACGTCCGGTGCCATGACCTCCATCAGCTCCTGGAGCCGCCCGGTGCGCAGCGCGGCCAGGAAGCGCGCCACGACCTCGCGCTGCTCCGCCCGCTCCACCCGCACCCGGGGCCTGCGCGCCGCCACGTGCGCGCGGGCCCGCCGCGCGGTCTGCCGCACCGCCGCCGCGGACTTCCCGACCGCCGCGGCGATCTCCTCGTACGGCAGGTCGAAGACCTCCCGGAGCACGAACACCGCGCGTTCGGCCGGTGCGAGGGTTTCCAGGACCGTGAGCATGGCGATCGACACGCTCTCCGCCAGCTCGACGTCCTCGGCGACGTCCGGGCTGGTCAGCAGCGGTTCCGGCAGCCATTCGCCGACGTAGTCCTCGCGGCGGCGCGACAGGGTGCGCAGCCGGTTGAGGGACTGCCGCGTGACGATCCGTACGAGGTACGCGCGCGGGTCGTCCACCCGCGTCCGGTCGACACCGGACCAGCGCAGCCAGGACTCCTGCACCACGTCCTCGGCGTCGGCCGCCGAGCCGAGCATCTCGTAGGCGACGGTGAACAGCAGGTTCCGGTGCGCGAGGAACGGGTCCTGCGCCTTCGATGCGGTCGTCATACCCCAAGGACACCGGCGGCCGCGCATCTGTGACAAGAGCCCGCGACGGGCGCCGCGACCTGCGCCGACGCAAGCGATCAGGAATCGAGAAGCGACCCGGCGCGGCCACGGTTAGCGTCGTCCCTACGGCCACTCAATCAGGAGCAATCATGACGAACCAAGGCATCAAGACCGTCCTCCACCCCGTCTCCGACGTGGCGAAGGCCAAGGAGGTCTACGCGGCGCTGCTCGGCACCGCGCCGCAGGTCGACGAGGCGTACTACGTCGGCTTCGACGTCGCGGGGCAGCACATCGGGCTCGTTCCGAACGGCGCTCAGCAGGGCATGACGTCCCCGGTGACCTACTGGCACGTACCGGACATCGAGGCGAAGCTCGCCGAAGTGACCGCCGCGGGTGGCACTGTGAAGGAGCCCGCGCACGATGTCGGCGGCGGCCGCCTGGTGGCCACCTTCACCGACCACGACGGCAACGTTCTGGGTGTGCTCCAGGACAGCTGACCCACCCCGACTCGATCCGCCCGGACCGGACACAGGGAGAGACGAGACCGATGAGCCCCGCCAAGAGCAAGAGAGCGGCGACGACGGATGCGGCGACCCCGCACTCCGTCGACCGTCACGACCTGATCCGTGTGCACGGCGCCCGCGAGAACAACCTCAAGGACGTCAGCATCGAGATCCCCAAGCGCCGCCTCACGGTGTTCACCGGCGTCTCGGGTTCGGGCAAGAGCTCGCTCGTCTTCGACACCATCGCCGCCGAGTCGCAGCGGCTGATCAACGAGACGTACAGCTCGTTCGTGCAGGGCTTCATGCCGTCGCTGTCGCGTCCCGAGGTGGACGTCCTGGACGGTCTGACGACGGCGATCATCGTGGACCAGCAGCGGATGGGCGCCGATCCGCGCTCCACCGTCGGTACGGCGACGGACGCGCACGCGATGCTGCGGATCCTGTTCAGCCGGCTGGGCAAGCCGCACATCGGGCCGCCGAGCGCGTTCTCCTTCAACACGGCGTCGGCCAAGGGCGCGGGCGCGATCAGCGTCGGCAACAAGAAGGCGGTCAAGGCGACGTTCGAGCGGCTCGGCGGCATGTGTCCGCGCTGCGAGGGGCGCGGCTCGGTCTCCGACATCGACCTGACCCAGCTCTACGACGACTCCAAGTCCCTCAACGAGGGCGCGCTCACCATCCCCGGTTACACGATGGACGGCTGGTACGGCCGGATCTTCCGGGGCTGCGGCTTCTTCGACCCGGACAAGCCGATCCGCAAGTACACCAAGCGGGAGCTGAACGACCTGCTCCACAAGGAGCCGACCAAGATCAAGGTCGAGGGCATCAACCTCACCTACGAGGGCCTGATCCCGAAGATCCAGAAGTCGATGCTGTCGAAGGACATCGACTCGTTGCAGCCGCACGTACGGGCGTTCGTCGAGCGGGCCACGGCCTTCTCGGTCTGCCCGGAGTGCGACGGGACGCGGCTGGCCGAGAGCGCCCGGTCCAGCAAGATCAAGAAGATCTCGATCGCGGACGCCTGCCGGATGGAGATCCGGGATCTCGCGGAGTGGGTCCGCACCTTGAAGGAGCCCTCGGTCGCCCCGCTCCTCGAAGCGCTCCAGCAGAGCCTGGACTCGTTCGTGGAGATCGGCCTCGGCTATCTCTCCCTGGACCGGCCGGCCGGCACGCTCTCCGGCGGCGAGGCGCAGCGCGTGAAGATGATCCGCCACCTCGGCTCGTCCCTCACCGACGTCACGTACGTCTTCGACGAGCCGACGACGGGGCTGCACCCGCACGACATCGGCAACATGAACAACCTGCTCCTCCGCCTGCGCGACAAGGGCAACACGGTCCTCGTGGTCGAGCACAAGCCGCAGGTCATCGCGATCGCCGACCACGTGGTGGATCTCGGCCCGGGCGCGGGGACGGCGGGCGGCACGGTCTGCTTCGAGGGGGACGTGGACGGCCTGCGGGCCAGCGGCACGACCACGGGCCGGCACATCGACGACCGCAGGTCGCTCAAGGACGCCCCGCGGGACGCCACGGGCAAGCTGTCCATCCGCGGCGCCGACACCCACAACCTCCAGAAGGTGAACGTCGACATCCCGCTGGGCGTCCTCACCGTCGTCACGGGCGTGGCGGGCTCCGGGAAGAGCTCGCTCGTCCACGGCTCGGTCCCGCTCCAGGAGGGTGCCGACGGTGTCGTCTCCGTCGACCAGACCCCGATCCGCGGGTCGCGCCGCAGCAACCCGGCGACGTACACGGGCCTCCTGGAACCGATCCGGAAGGCGTTCGCGAAGGAGAACGGGGTAAAGCCCGCGCTCTTCTCCGCCAACTCCGAGGGCGCCTGTCCCACGTGCAACGGCGCGGGGGTCGTCTTCACCGACCTGGCGATGATGGCGGGCACCTCGTCGACCTGCGAGGACTGCGAGGGGCGCCGCTTCGACTCGTCGGTCCTCGAGTACAAGTTCGGCGGGCGGGACATCAGCGAGGTGCTGGCCATGCCGGTCGCGGAGGCCGAGTCCTTCTTCGCCGACGGTCCGGCCCGCACTCCGGCGGCCCACAAGATCCTCACCCGCCTCGCCGACGTCGGCCTCGGCTACCTCACCCTCGGCCAGCCCCTCACCACGCTCTCCGGTGGTGAACGGCAGCGGCTGAAGCTGGCGACGCACATGGTGGGCAAGGGGGGTACGGGGGCCGGTGCGGGGGGCGGTGCGGGCACCGTCTACGTCATCGACGAGCCGACGACCGGCCTCCATCTGGCCGACGTGGAGCAGCTTCTCGGCCTCCTCGACCGCCTGGTCGACTCGGGCGCGACGGTGATCGTGGTGGAGCACCATCCCGCGGTGATGGCTCACGCCGACTGGATCATCGACCTGGGCCCGGGGGCCGGGCACGACGGCGGGCGCGTCGTCTTCGAGGGGACGCCGGGCGATCTGGTGACGGATCGTTCGACGCTGACCGGGGAGCATCTGGCTCGGTACGTGGGGGTGTGAGCGGCTGACGGGTTGCGCGGGGCTGCCCTTTTCGCGCAGTTCCCCGCGCCCCTGCCGGGTTGTTCGTCGGGTGCGCCTTTCGTCGTGGTTGCTCGCGCAGTTCCCCGCGCCCCTGAGATGCGCACTTCGTGCGTCATCTCATCAAGAGAGGCGTGCCCCGGGCGCCGTCCCATCAAGAGAGGCGCGGCGGAGTCGCAGCCTCTCAGGGGAGGCTGCGCGGAGCGCATGCCTCAGGGGCGCGGGGAACTGCGCGAGAAGCGGCCACCGGCCCGCACCCGACGAACAGCGCGACCAGCCCCGACGCACTCGCGGACGAACGTCAGTCCTCGGTGCCGGCCACCACGGTCTCCCCCGCGCCGGAGGCCACCGGCCCCGTCGGCCGCAGCACGACCAGCGCCACCACGAACGCCGCCGCGATCAGCCCGGCCCCGATGCCGAACGCGAGCCGGTACCCCTCGGTCAGTGCGACGGCCTGCGCGCTGCCGCCATGGGTGAGCGAGGTGGTCCGTGCGGCGGCGAGGGTCGACAGGACGGCGACGCCGAGCGCCATGCCGATCTGCTGCGTGGTGTTGAACAGACCGGAGGCCAGCCCCGCGTCCTCCTCGCTCGCGGCCGACATCCCGAGCCCGGCGAGCGCCGGCAGCACCAGTCCGCCGCCGGAGATCAGCAGCATCACCGGCAGCAGATCGGCCGCGTACTGCCCGTGGACGGGAACGCGCGCCAGGTAGCCGAGCGCGCCGGCCAACAGCACGAGGCCCGCGAGCAGCACCGCCCGCTCCCCGAACCGCGCCGCCAGCCGCGCCGAGACCCCGAGCGAGACGGCCCCGATCAGTACGGCGGCGGGCAGCATCGCGAGGCCGGTGCGCAGCGCGCCGTACCCGAGGACGCGCTGCATGTAGAGCGCGGCCAGGACCTGGAAGGCGAACATCGCTGCCAGGGTGAGGACTTGGGTGAGGTTGGCCCCGGCGACGGTGCGCGAGCGCAGGACGCGCAGCGGCATGAGCGGCGTACGGGCGCGGGCCTGCCGCACGAAGAACCCGGCGACGAGCACGAGCCCCGCCCCCACGGCACCGCCCGCCCGGACGGAACCCACCCCGTACGCCTCGATGTTGACGACGCCGAAGATGGCCAGCATGAGGCCGACGGTGATCAGCGCGGCGCCCCACACGTCCGCGCCCGCCCGCAGCCCGGCGCCCCGGTCGCCCGGCAGGGCGGGCACGGCGAGGGCGAGGACGGCGGCGCCGACGGGCAGGTTGATGAAGAAGATCCAGTGCCAGTCGAGCGCGTCGGTCAGGACACCGCCCAGCACCTGACCGATCGACGCCCCGGCGGCGCCGGTGAAGCTGAACACGCCTATCGCCCGGGCCCGTTCGCGCGGGTCGGTGAAGAGGGTGACGAGGATGCCGAGCCCGACGGCGGCGGCCATGGCGCTGCCGACCCCCTGGAGGAAACGGGCCGCGAGCAGCACGGCGGGCGTCGTGGCAAGCCCGGCCAGGAGCGAGGCGGCGGTGAAGACGACGGTCCCCGCGAGGAACATCCGCTTCCGCCCGACCAGGTCACCGAGCCGCCCGGCGAGCAGCAACAGGCTGCCGAAGGCGACGAGATAGGCGTTGACCACCCAGCTCAGGGCGGTCGCGGAGAAGCCCAGGTCCCGCTGGATCGCGGGCAGTGCGACGGTGACGATGGAGCCGTCGAGAATGATCATCAGGGTCCCGGCGGCGATGACGCCGAGCGCGAGCCATCGGCTGCGCAGCCGATGGCGGACCGCCCGGGCGTCGCCCACGGCTACTGCTTCCTCGACCTCTGTGGATACGGCGGACACGACAAGGCCCCCTCCGAGCCGGGCCGCCACCCCTACCGGATGGCGACGACAACACGACCGTAACAGATGGTCCCGTTGCAGACTATCTTTCTGAGAACTATTGATGGACTACCCTTGCCGCATGACCGCGATGACGCCCGCCCCCACCCGGACCAGGCCCGACCTCTCGTACCTCCTGGACCACACCAGCCATGTGCTGCGTACGCGGATGGCGGCGGCGCTCGCCGAGATCGGTCTGACGGCGCGCATGCACTGCGTGCTCGTGCACGCGCTGGAGGAGGAGCGCACGCAGAACCAGCTCGCCGAGATCGGCGACATGGACAAGACGACGATGGTCGTCACCGTCGACGCCCTGGAGAAGGCGGGCCTGGCCGAGCGCAGGCCGTCCAGCACCGACCGGCGGGCGCGGATCATCGCCGTGACGAAGGCGGGGGCGAAGGCCGCGGCACGCAGCCAGGAGATCGTGGACGGGGTCCACGAGGAGGCCCTCGCGGCCTTCCCCCCGGAGGACCGGGAGACGTTCCTCCGCCTGATGACCCACCTGGCCGCCGGCCACCTGAGCACCCCGGCCCCGGGCCCGGCTCCGGCCCGGAGGCCTCGCCAGCGGGGGTAGCGCGGGTGCACGTCCCAGGGGCCCAGGGGCGCGGGGAGCCGCGCGGGAAGCCCCCGGCCGTCAGCCGAACGGCAGCGCGCGCGTGTGCACCACGTCGAGCCGCGACACGGCCCGGGTCAGCACCACATACAGCCGTTCGAGTCCCCGCGCCTCGGCCTCCACGATCGCCGCGGGCTCCACCGCCACCACATGGTCGTACTCGAGCCCCTTGGCCTCCCCGGCCTCCAGCACACTCACCCGCGCCCCCAACTCGTCGGCGCCGCCGACCCTCACCCCGGCGGCGACGAGCCCCTCCCGCACCCGCCCCGCGTCCCCCTCGGCCGCGATCACCCCGACCGACCCCGCGAACCCGAGCGCCCTGCGCACCGCGTCCACCACGCCACCGACGACATCCCCGACCTCGCACACCCGCAACTCCCCGTCCCCGCGCAGCGACCGCGCCGCCGGCACCTCCACGTCGATCCGCTCCAGCACCCGGTTGGCCAGCTCGACCACCGCCGCGGGCACCCGGAACCCCACGGTCAACGGCACCACCCGCGCCTCCGGCCGCCCGAGGTGACCGAGCAGCCCGGCCCAGCTCCGGGCCGCCCAGGGCGTGGTCCCCTGCGCCAGGTCCCCGAGGACGGTCAGCGAGCCGAACACGGCCCGGCGCGCGATGGCCCGGGCCTGCATCGGGGACAGGTCCTGCGCCTCGTCGACGACGATGTGCCCGTACCCCTCGGGGTGCGCGAGCAGCCCGGCGACCTCGTCGACGAGCACCAGATCGGCGGCCGACCACCGGACGGACTTCCACGAGCGCGCCGGCCGCGCCCACAGCACGGCCCGCTGCTCCGCCGCGTCGAGCACCCCGTCCGCGGCCCGCGCCAACTCCGCCGGATCCGACAGCACTTGGTGCACGACCTCCTCGGCCCGCACCCGGGGCCACACGGCATCCACGTAGGCGCTCATGGACCGTGACCGTTCGATGCGCTGCAGCCAGGCGCGGTTGACGTTGACGGCCCGCCGCTCGGCGCGTTCCTGGATGTGGCGCACGGCCCGGCTGCGGACCCGCTCACGCCCCACGGCGTACGGCGGCGCCTCGGCGAGCACCCCTTCGACGATGCGCACCAGCTCCCCGGCGGGCACCCGCCACCGGTAGGAGACCAGCGGGTCGGGGACGGCGAGGTCGTCGACGATGCCGGCGGTCGAGACCCGCGCGTACAGCGCCCGCCGCAGCACCTCGGCCATCCGGACGTCGTGCTTGACGACGGCGGCGGCCTCGTCGTCGGCGGCCCGCACGGTCAGCGCCTCCGAGCCCACCAGCTCCTCCACGGTCGACTGCCGCACCCCGCTCTCACCGAGCGCGGGCAGCACCGCGGAGATGTACGAGAGGAAGGTCCGGTTGGGCCCGACGACCAGCAGTCCGCCCCGCTGGACGCGCTGCGGGAACGTGTAGAGCAGGTACGCGGCCCGGTGCAGCCCCACGGCGGTCTTGCCGGTCCCCGGGGCGCCCTGGACGCACACGGACGTCGCCAGCGCCTCCCGCACCAGGTCGTCCTGTTCCGGCTGGATGGTCGCGGCGATGTCCCGCATCGGTCCGACGCGCGGCCGCTCGATCTCCCCGGCGAGAATCCGGCTCCCGGAATCCGCCTCTCCGGCCCCGATCCGCTCGTCCTCCAGGCTCGTCAGATCCGCCGACTCCCCCACGCTCCCCGGCGCCCATCCGAACCGGCGCCGTACATCCACACCCTGTGGATCCTTGGCGCTGGCCTGATAGAAGGCCCGGGACACCGGCGCCCGCCAGTCCACGACGAGCGGCGGCGCGGCCGGATGCTCCGTGATGCGCAGCCGCCCCACGTGATAACTCTGCCGCGCGTGCTCCCCCACGGCCCCGAAGTCGAGCCGCCCGAAGAACAACGGCGCCGGCGGCAGCTCCTTCATCTCCTTGGCCCGGCTGCGCAGTTGATACCCGAGCACTTCGGCATCGGCACCGGAGGCGGAGGCGTTCTCCCCGATGACGACCTGCTCGTCGGCGCCCTCGACCATGGCGCGGAGGGCCTTGCGGCAGTCGTCGTGGAACCGGCGTTCGGAGTCGAGCAAGGGGCCGAGCGGGCCGAGGGAGCTGTGGGGGCCGAGGGAGTCGTCACTCATGCCCCCACGATAACCAAAAACGTAACCGAGTTACATTCTTCACTCCGGAACGCCGTTCTACGACGCCTCCCGCATCCCCCGCGCCAACTGCCCGAACCCCAGCTCGGCGGCGCGCACCGCATCCGCCTCGATCGCGTCGGCCGACTCCCCGGCCGCGATCCGCCGCCCGTTCTCCTGCGCGAGCACGCGCTGCACGGCCACGATCTGCCCGGCGGCGAGCCGCGCCTCGAACTCCGGCCCGCCCAGCGCAGCGGCCAGCGCCTTCTCGGACCGCTCCTGATACCCGTACAACCGCGCCACCAGCGCGGGCGTCCCGTACAACAGCCGCTGGTAGGCCAGCACCGCCGGGTGATCGCACAGCCCGGTCACCGGATCCCGCCGCTCCAGTCCCGCCAGGAAGTGCCGCCGCAACGCCTCCAGCGCGCTCTCCCCCGCCGCCCGCCCGGCGACGACCCGCGCCGCCTCGTCCTCGTGATCGGCGAACCGGTGCAGGACCAGGTCCTCCTTGGCCGCGAAGTACCGGAACAAGGTCGGCTTGGACACCTCGGCAGCGGCAGCCACCTCGGCCACGGACACCTGGTCGTACCCCCTCTCCAGGAACAGCCGGATGGCGGTCTCGGAGAGCGTCTCGCGGGTGCGCTGCTTCTTCAGCTCGCGGAGGGAGGGGGGTGGGGTGGTCATGGGGAGGAGGGTACGGCCCCGGGCCCGGCGGCTCAGGCAGCGGCGGCCCGCCGCCAGGCGGGCACCTCGGCCACGAGTCTCCACATGTCGTCGAAGTGCTTGACCCACATCGCGATGGCGGCCTCGTCCTGACCGCCGTGGTCGCCGGCGAGGACGGTGAGGTCCGTGTCGTATCCCTTGGGGTCGTAGTACTCGGGACCGCGCAGTGCCATACGGGTCGATACGTTGTACAGGCCGTGCAGAACGTGCTTGCGGTTGAAAATGCACAGCTTGTGCAGGGGTGCCCCGTGGTAGACGCGGTATTCGCAGGTCACGTCCATGCGCCCGATCCGGGTGAGGGCCTGCGCCAGTCCGGACAGGATCTGGTCGTACTCCTGGCACTTGAGCTCGGCCCGCACCCGGAACTCCGGCGAGTCCTCGGGCCTGTCGTCGGCGCCCACCCGCGAGGGCACCCTCATCGGCTGCGAGAAGTCCGGCACCATGACACGGATGACGACCCGGCGAGTGGGTCCTGGATTGTCCTCGAGCCGTTCGAGACGGTGATACAGCTCGTTGTAGAGCGTCTCTCCCGTGTAACCGAAGAAGCTGATCTCCACCCGCCGCGCCTGGAATGCTTCTGCCACGAAGCTGCCCAGGGAACGTGAGGTGACCCGGCCACGTGCCGGAAGCCGGGCGGCCTGGTTCAGTTCACGCAGAGCGTCGTAGAGGACGTATCCGACGAGACTGAGCAGCGCACCGCCCAGGAACGCCTTGCCCTCCAGGGCATCTCCGACCGGCTTGACGAACTGCGCCAACAGCCCGGTGATGAAGATGACCGCCAGCAGAGTGCGGACGGCCATCGGCTCGAACCGATCCTGGAAGCGCCGTAGCGCACGCCACAGCCGTGCGCCGCTCTCCCCGTCCCCCGTGCCGTAGGACATGCGCTGCGCCCCCCCACTCCGGATGGGGGGCTCACACGACGCTCAGGCCCGGTCCAGTACAGAGACCGCCGCTTTCTTCCCCCAATCCCCATCGTCCGCGCGCGGCAGGGCAAATACAAGATAGGGATTACTGAGGGCCGCCTGGCCCGCAGCGCCCATGCCCAGGTAGTGCAGTGCCTGGCTCAGTGTGGTGGCGTACGAGCCGACCGCACGGCGGACGTTGGGCGCGTCCAGGCCCTCCCCCGTGACCAGCCTGTCCAGATCGACGTACGCCGAGCGAACGACCTCGAGCTGCCGGTACGTCTCCTGGTCCCTCTGCCAGCCACGGGTGTGGCCGTTCTCCATCACCGTGGCCCACCGCCGGAACATCCTCTGGCGGATGTCCGGCTTGGCCGGTGAGAGATGCAGATGCCGGACCAGGTCGTAGAGCGGGTCGCCGATCAGGGCCATCTCCCAGTCGATCAGCGCCAGCCGATGCCCGTCGCCCCGCTTTCCGAGCCGCACCAGGTTCCACGGGTTCAGATCGCCGTGCAGCAGTACCTTCACCCGCGGTGTCACATCGCGCGGCGCGAGAGCCATCGACAGCCATCGCGCCCCCGGGAGCCCCAACTTGCTCGCCACGCGTGCGGATTCCGCGGGCAGCTCCTCCACCATCCTGACGAGCTTCACACAGAGCCAGCGGTAGAAACTGCCGCTGCCTCGATGCTGGTCGAGCGGCCGGGTGTCGACTTTCGACAGAGCGTGCAGTTGATCCACCAGATCGTCGGCCTCTCCCTGCAGCAGACCCCGTTCAGGATGTTCGGCTCGGTGTCCGGGGCCGCCACGACCCTCATAGGTGTGCAGGGTGAACTCGTCCCCCAGCTCGCTCCTGCCCAGCGCCATCACCCGCGGAGCACGCACCGCCACTCCGGCCGCCTCGATCGCCCCCAGCACCTCATGCTCCTTCAGGAAGCGGGGTTCCCGCAGGGTCACGGCCCCCAGCTTGCGACGCACGACCACATCCATGCCTCCCGCGTTCACCACGGTGCTGAGGTGCGTGGCACCTTTGAACACCTGGCGGGCAGAGGCCAGCGCCTCGGCCCAGAGCGCCTCCTCCACCATCTCCTCGCCGAACTCCGCTCGCAGTGGGACGCGTTCATCGCGCTCCCAAGTCCAGCGCGCCCCCGGTTCCTTCTCCAGGAACCGGGCTCCGCGCCCTTTGCACCATCGCAGGATCAGCTGCTCGATCGTGCTCGTCCTCGGCAGCCCGCGCAGTCGCAGCGGCCGCTCTGCCGCCTCAAGGGCCCGGTGCACTTCCAGGGCGGCCAACTCCAGATCCCCGGGACCGAAGGAGGAACCGAGTCCCGAAACGGCGCGCATCACATCCGGATACACGGACTGGGCGCGCTCGAAGTCGACGTAGTGCGGGAGATCACTCGTCACACCATCGGTCGCCTGCTCCCGGCCCTCCTCCTTCATCGCCCGGCACCACGCCTCGATGACCTCGTCCCACTGCTTGCGCGGGTAGCGCATGCGCACCAGATGAGTGGCGAGGTCGTGCAACGGGTCGCCGTACAGGGCGAGTTCCCAGTCGACGCAGATGAGGGGACGTTTCGGCCGGTCGAACGCGACGATCACGTTGTCGCGGTGGAGATCGCCGTGCAGCAGACTGAAGGGCCGGTCGTGGAGCTTGGGCACCCTCTCCGCCAGGCCGATCAGCGCCCGTTCGGCCACCCCCAAGGACGCGAACAGCCCCCCGAAGACAGCCCAATTGGGTTGGCGGATCTGGGTGTCGGCGGCCAACGCGAGAGTCCGCAGGAACTCCGCACTCTGCCCCAGCAGTTGACTCAGCCTGGACCACGCGGCCGGCAGCGGTGGAAGCCTGTCCACCCGCACCCTCGTCATCCGCGCGAGTTCCCCGGCCAGGGCCCGCACCATCTCGGGCTCCAGGAACTCGCCGGTCGGGCAGGTCAGCGAGAGGGGAACCCCCTGGACGTAGCTGTGGACCGCCACGTCGTCCCGCCGTGCCAGGCAGCGCGGCACGTTCTCGAGAACTAGGCCGATCGCGTCCAGGACCGTGGACTCGTCCTGCCACATCCGGATCACCACCGGCAGAGCCTTCGGCTTCCGTGCCCGCACGGTCACCAGGGCCGGCGTCTCCAGACGGCCGCCGAACCAACCGGCCATGGCGGGCGGCAGAACCACCACTCGGTTGGTGTTGTGATGGCCCTCCATCACCGCCCCCTTGTTCGCCGCGTACGTCATGAGCGCGGCCCATTGGGAGTCTTCCAACGCCGAGCCCTCGATCGGGCGCGCGGGGAATGAGGCGGACACAGGCGTCTCCTGCACGGCCATGCGGAAGTCCGGACGGGAGCCCGTACGGAGGCGCCTCACGGTATCGATCTGCGGACTTACCCACACTGCCTATGCCGCAAACGGCTGATACCGAGGGAGGAAAGCCACTCTTGCGGGATTCGCGTTCGATAGCCGAACGATTCAGATCCGGTCTCGGCCTATCCCACCACGCGGCCAGAGGATCCCCAACGGAATCGGACGACCTCGGGACCGTCTTCAGTCCTGCCCGGCATCCCGGGCCACATACTCCCAGAGCCCGTCGAACATCTGCTGCTCGGCCTCGACGAAGGCGGCCTCCGTCGGGCTTCCGGCGCTGGCGAAAGCGAACATCGGGGTCTCGAAGCCACGCACGTCGCACAAGGGCACCGGGGTGCCGTTGTCGTAGTCGTCGACCTCGCGCATGATCCGTTGCGGGATGTAGTGCCCGATCAGGGCCTCCCGCCGGTTGAGCAGATAGATCTTGCGGGTGGGCGTTCCCGTCATACTGCGGAACTCCGTGCGCACATCGATGCCCCCCATCACCCGCAGCTGCATGAGGTTCTGCTCCAGGACCTTCTGCTGCGCCGCCAGTTGGTTCCGGTTGCGTCGATGAAGCGCCGCGTCGAGTTCGGTGTCGTGACCCCAGCCCTTCTCCGGTGCCGGATAGTCGAGGTGCTGATCGCTCGCCGGGAGCAGGATGCGTACGTGCACCGACTCGGGGCGGCTCCTGCCCTCGAAGACCTGCCGCAGCGGCTCGCCCAGCGAGACCATCAAGGTCTCCGCCGTCAGGCACATCGCGTCCAGCCGCACCCGAGGCGCCTGGAACGCGGCGACCAGCCGGGGGCCGAGCACGCTGCGCGCCGAGCGGGATCCGGTCGCCGGGGTCGCCGTGGCCCGCTCGGCGACCTGGGGCGGGCTGCCCTTGCTCACGTTGGTCAGCAGGCCGTCGGCCCGCAGCAGTTGCAGCGCGCCCCGCACCGCGCCCCGCTCCACCCCGAACTCCTCGGCGAGCGCGGCCTGCGTGGGCAGCCGGTCGCCGGCGCCGAGCACGCCGGTCCTGATGCGTTCCCGCAGTTCGTCGGCTATGCCCTCGGAGGTGGGCCGGGGCGCCGGGACGCTCTTGTCGTTCACCACGGCACGATCACCTCCGCAGTACCGATCCGCAGTACGGATACGTAGTGCCGATCTCCAGTACCAAGTTGCGTCAACCTTACGCCAGTTGGCAGCCAACTCCACCGACTTGTCAGCCAGAACGGGCGATTCGCAGCTCAGGACCGGTCCAGCAGAATTCTCAGGAGTCCTTGCAGCGACTCGACCACCTGAGAGGCGCCCGCCTCTCTCAGCAGCCGCTTCTTGTTCTCATTACGCGCGTAGCCGAGGAAGGCCACACCGGCAGCCTCGGCCGCGCGCAGGTCCGTGGGGGTGTCCCCGATCATCAGGGTGGCGGCGGGGGCCGCGCCCATGGCGTTCAGCGCGCGGTTGAGGCAGTAGGGGTCGGGCTTGAGGCGCTTCAGGTCCTGCGTGCGGCCGTAGATGTGCGGCTCGAAGCAGACCGAGAGACCGCGGCCCTCCAGATAGCGCCGGGCCACCTCGGGCGAGTTGTTGGTGGTGATGGCGAGGCGGGCGCCGACGGCCGACCAGGTGCGGATCAGCGGGTCCGCGTACGGGGTGGGCCAGGCGGTGGGGACGGCTTGCAGCTCCTGTTCGGTGAGACGTTTCTCCATCTCCACGACCAGGTCGCTGGAGGGACGTTGGAGGCCCAGGCTGCGCAGCGCGCTGTGCGGATCGGCGTCCGTCCGCTCCTCGGGCGTCAGGGCGTCCCCCAGACCCTGCGCGTCCAGCCAGGCCACCTGTTCCCGCGCGATCCCCGCGGCCGGCCGCCCCGCGAACAGCCGGCAGATCGGCCCGTCGAAGTCGAAGAGCACGTACCGCGCTCCCCGCACCAGGCCGGTCAGTTCCGCGCCGTGCTCCGTCTCGTCAGCCACGGTGCCAGTCTGCTTCGCCGGACCGGAAGTCTCCAGGCCGGAAGTCACTGGGTCAGAAGTCTCTAGGTCGGAAGTCACTAGGAGAGTGTCAGGTCCGACGTGATGGTTGCCCAGAGCGCGTCGAACCATTTCTGGGACTCCTCGACGAAGGCGCGGTCGCGGTGGCCCGCGCGCTTCTCGAAGGAGAACAGCAGGGCCTGGGTGCCCGTCGCCGCGTACATCTCCAGCTTGGTGCCGCTGTCGATCTCCTCCTCCCGCTTGGTGACCATGTAGTACGAGAGGAGCGCCTCCTCGTGGTTGAGGAGGTAGAGCTTGACGGGGGGCGTGAACGGCAGGGCGCGGAAGGTGACCCGGACGTCGATGCCGTGCGAGGAGCGCAGCGAGCGGAGGTTGTGCCGCAGCACCTGGCCCTGGGCGTTGCGCTGTGCCAGCCAGCGCTGGTGGACCGCCACGTCGTCGGCGCGGGCGCCGCCGTCGCCCTGGTCCGGGACCGGGACCGGCACCGGGAAGGCGAGGTCGATGTCGCGGCCGGGCAGCAGGATGCGGACGTCGACGACGCTCGGGCGCATCCGGCCCTCGTGGATCAGGCGGAGCGGTTCACCGAGGGCCAGCATGAGGGTCTCGGAGGTCATGCACACGGCGTCGATGCGCACCTCGGGCGCCTGGAACGCCTCGACGAGCCGTGGGGCCAGGGCGACCATCGTGGGCTGCGGGCCGTCGGGGGCGGTGGCCGCGGAGGCGATGCGGGGCGGGCTTCCCTTGCTGCGGCTGCTCAGCAGGCCGTCGGACTCCAGGAGCTGGAGCGCCTGGCGGACCGTGCCGCGCTCCACTCCGAACTCCTCGGCGAGCACCGCCTGCGTGGGCAGCCGGTCGCCCGCCTTGAGCTCGCCGGCCTTGATCCGGCGGCGCAGATCGTCGGCGATCTCCTGGGGACCCCGCCTTCTGCTTCCGTTCAGTGTCACGTCCATCGTGTCCGCCATGTCCGCCACGCCCTCCCGGGTCACAACCAAATGGTACAACTCCCGTCCATTTGGCGGGAGTTGTTGAAGACTTGTTTTTCAGGGTCGCGAGTTGGGGACAACAATCGTGGGTTGGTGGCCAACTTGGCACCGGATGGTTACAGATGGCGCGTACTCGGCCAACCCGTCTCAGCACCTGCCGAAGCCGATGAAGGGGGAACCGTCATGCCTTTCCTGAGCCTCCTCTCCGCGGTCTTCGTGATCACCTTCGAGCAGCTCGTCCAGTGGCACTACGGCCCGGCCGGAATCGCGGGCCTCCTTCTGCTGGCCGTGGGCGTCAAGGCAAGAAACGCCACCTGCAGTTCCATCGGTGGCGTACTGCTCGCGATCATGGTGGCCGGCCCCGCGCTCCACTAGCCCAGGACCGCCCGGAACCGGGTCAGGGACCGATCAGCGTCAGGTCCGTACTGATCGTGTTCCAGAGGCTGTTGAACCACAGGTGGGACTGCTCGACGAAGGTGGTGTCCCGCAGTCCCGCTCCCTGCTCGAAGGCGAACAGCATCTGCTGGACGCCCGTCGCGTCGTACACGTCGACCCGCTCGTGATCGAGCAGCTCACCGCGCCTGCTGAGTGTGTAGTACGCGAAGAGCGCCTCGGTGCCGTTGAGCAGATAGAGCTTGACCGGTGGCGTGAACGGGAGGGCGCGGAACTCCACGTGGACGTCCATGCCGTGCGTGGTGCGCAGGTCCGTCAGGTTGTGCCGGAGCACCTGGCCCTGGGCGTTGCGCTGCGCCAGCCAGTGGCGCTGCAGCCTGCCGCCCAGGGCCGCCTCCTGCCCGGCCTCCAGGGACGCGGCCGGCGCGGGGGCGGGGAAGGCGAGATCGATGTCCCGGCTCGGCATCAGGACGCGGACCCTGACCTTGGCCGGTTTCATGCGGCCCGCGTGGATCTGCCGGAGCGGTTCGCCCATCGCGAGGGTCAGCGAGACCGATGTCAGGCACAGGGCGTCGATCTCCACGTCCTGCTGCCGGAAGGCGGCCGTGACCCGCGGCGCGAGCGCCACCATCGTCGGCTGCGGGGGCGCTCCGGGGCCGCGGAACGCGGACTGGGTGTTCTCCGCGACGGTGGCCGGACTGCCCTTCGAGACGTTGGCCAGCAGATGCTCGGACTGCAGGATGCGCAGCGCCTGGCGCACCGCGGACCGCTCCACCCCGAAGTCGTCCGCCAACTGGGCCTGAGTTGGCATTCGTTGGCCCGCCCGCAGCGCCCCGGAGCGGATCCGGGCCCGCAGCTCGTCCGCCACCTCGCGGTACGTCCACTGCGCCCGCTGCGGCTCTGGCCGTCCGTTGACGGCGGCATGCTCCAAGCTCACCCTTCCACGGTACAACTTCACGCCATCTCAAGGGAGTTGAAGGAAGGATGGTTATAAGTCGCGGCTCAGCGGAGATAACTAACTTTGAGTTGGTGACCAACTTGGACGACATGGTCGGACCACCACGGGGGTTGGCGTCGACCACAGAGGTTGGTCTACGCCATCGCCTTGGCGGCAGAGTTGGTCACCACTCCCACCTAAGGGGGTAGGGACATGCCGGTCTTCGCCATCGTCGTCGCCGCGCTGGCCATCGGATTCGAGCAGCTCATCCAGTGGAAGTACGGCCCCGTGGGCATCATCGCCTTCATCCTGCTGTCCGTCGGCCTCAAGGCCAAGAACACCGTGATCAGCGGCATCGGGGCGGTCGCCCTCGTCATGCTGCTGGCCCAGAGCGGCTGACCGGGCTCTCCTCCGGAGGGGAGCCGGGAGCCCGGTCGGTCTTCGGACGGAGTGCCGCCGGCCTCAGAACACGTCGGGGCACCACGGGCGCCACGGCGTACGGAACAGGGCGTCGGCCACGGCGGCGACGCCCGTCTCCTCCTCCACCACCCGGCCGAGGGGCGCCTGGATCGTCGTGGCCCGCACCCGGCAGCGGACTCCTCACCCGCCCAGCAGATCGGCGACCTGCGCCTCGCCCTCCCGGTAGCGGCGGGCGATCTCGGCGCTGCAGTCGTCGGCCGTGTGCTGCAGTTGCTGCCGCCTCCGCGACACCTGCTGCTCGTACCGCACGAGCCGCCCCATCCCGGCGTGCAGCTCGTCATCGGTCCGCGCCCCCAGGTCCGACAGCTCCACCTCGGAGAGCATCTCCGAGGCCAGCCGCCGGAACTCCTCGCTGCGCGGGGTCCCGAGCGTGACGTGCCGGGCGGACGCGCGGTACCGCGTCGGCTGGTCGCGCAGGATCTCCGAGAGCCGGTCCACCACCGGGCTCTCCGGGTCGCGCCGCCGCGCCAGCTCGGCCCGCAGGATGTCGATCCGGCCGTGGAGCAGCCGCCGCACATAGCTCAGGTCGGCCTCGTCCTGCTGGGACTCCCGGCGCAGCGTGCGCAGTTCGGGCAGGCGCAGCGTGGTCAGGTCGGGTACGGCGACGGGCGGGAGTCCGGGGCTGTCCGTGCGCTGCACCGGCGGCCGCGACAGATGCGTCAGCGACACGGTGGCGGGCCCCGCGGGCGCCGCCGTACTCGTTGTGTGGCTCATGGCATGGGAATCCATGGTGTGTGCTTACCGTCCCCTCGACCGGACTGCCGCCGTGCGCCTCCGGCGCACCACGTGTGAGCATCGTGCCACTCCGCGTGGCCACTTAGGGTACGAGTGCCCCATATCGGCCCCGGATGGGGGGTTCGTAAGCCGAGTGCGACGGGCACGGCATGATGACCGTATGCGAGCAGTGGTGCAGCGGGTGGACGGCGCGAGCGTCGTCGTGGACGGCGAGACGGTGGGCGAGATCAAGGGCGAGGGGCTGTGCGTCCTGGTCGGGGTGACCCACGAGGACACCCCCGAGGACGCGGCCCGGCTGGCCCGCAAGCTCTGGTCGGTGCGGATGCTCTCCGAGGAGCGGTCGTGCAGCGACATCGACGCGCCGCTGCTGGTCATCAGCCAGTTCACGCTCTACGGCGACGCCCGCAAGGGCCGCCGCCCGACCTGGAACGCGGCGGCTCCCGGCGAGGTCGCCGAGCCGCTGGTCGACGAGGTCGTGGCGCAGCTGCGGACGCTGGGCGCGACGGTGGCGACGGGCCGGTTCGGGGCGCAGATGCGGGTGTCCCTGACGAACGACGGTCCGTTCACCGTGCTGATCGACATCTGAGCCAGGGCGTGTTTCGAAACACGCCCTAGGGCTCGACGACGACTTCCTGGGCCGCGGCGGTGGTCTCGACGAGCAGCGGGGCGTCGGCCGGGACGTTCCGCTTCACCAGCGCGAGCGCGATCGGGCCCAGCTCGTGGTGGCGTACGGACGTGGTGACGAAGCCGATCTTGCGGCCCTCGGGGCCGTCGGCGGCCAGCCGCACCTCCGCGCCGTGGCCCGGCAGGTGCACCTCGCTGCCGTCCAGGTGCAGGAAGACGAGGCGGCGCGGCGGCTTGCCGAGGTTCTGGACGCGGGCGACGGTCTCCTGCCCGCGGTAGCAGCCCTTCTGCAGGTGCACGGCGCTGCCGATCCAGCCCAGCTCGTGCGGGATGGTGCGGTGGTCGGTCTCGAAGCCGAGGCGCGGGCGGTGCTGCTCGACGCGCAGAGCCTCGTAGGCCAGCAGGCCGACGGCGGGCCCGTGCTCGGCCGCGTAGGACTCCAGGTCGGCGCGCGGCAGGAACAGGTCGCGGCCGTGCGCCGTCTCGCGCACGGCGACCCCGTCGGGCACCGGGGCGAGGGAACCGGCCGGCAGGTGCACGACCGCGAACTCGGCGGTCCGGTCGGCGACCTCGACCCGGTAGAAGAACTTCATGGACTCCAGGTACGCGAGGAGCGCCTCCTGCGAGCCGGGCTCCACGTGCGCCCACGTGGTCGAGCCGTCGTCCACGAGGTACAGGGCGTGCTCGATGTGCCCGTTGGCCGAGAGGATCAGCGCTTCCGTGGCGTGGCCCGCGGGCAGTTCGCTGACGTGCTGCGTGAGCAGCAGGTGCAGCCAGCTCAGCCGGTCGTCACCGGTGACGGCGAGGACACCGCGGTGCGAGAGGTCGACGACGCCGGATCCGTCGGCGAGTGAGCGCTGCTCGCGGAACAGGTCGCCGTAGTGGGCGGCGACGCCTTCGTCCACGCCCTCGCCGGGGACGGCGCCGGGGAGGGTCAGCAGGGGGCTGCTCGGTGAAAGTCGCTGCATGGTCACACACACTACGACGAGCGGACGGACGCGCTTATTCCTGCGGTCCCTCGCGCCCGGCGGTGCACTTCGCGCAGCGGCCGAAGATCGCGAAGTGCTTCAGATCGGTGTCGAAGCCGAACTCGGCGCGCAGCTTGTCGGTGAACTCGCGGGCCACGTCGACATCGGCCTCGATGACGTCCGTGCAGTCCCGGCACACCAGGTGGATGTGGTGGTGCCGGTCGGCGAGGTGGTACGTGGGTGCGCCGTGGCCCAGATGCGCATGGCTGACCAGCCCGAGCTCCTCCAGGAGCTCCAGGGTCCGGTAGACCGTGGAAATGTTGACCCCCGACGCCGTCCTGCGCACTTCGCTCAGGATGTCGTCGGGGGTCGCGTGCTCAAGGGTGTCCACGGCTTCGAGGACAAGCTGTCGCTGCGGCGTCAGCCGGTAGCCGCGCTGCCTCAGGTCGCTCTTCCAGTCGGTGCTCACCACACCCACGAGTCTAGAACCACTTGAAAAAAGCGCGGACTGCTTACCGGTTGTTCGCCCGCCGACTACTTGAAGAAGGCGATGCCGTCGTCCGGCATGTCCGGGAGGTTGCGCGCCATCTCGGCGACCTCCTCCGGGGAGACGACCTTCTTCAGCTGGGCCGACATGTAGGGACGCAGCGGGACCTCGGGGGTCTGCTTCTCGCCGACCCACATCAGGTCGCTCTTCACGTAGCCGTACAGCCGCTTGCCGCCGCTGTAGGGGCCCGAGGCCGAGGTGCGGGCGACCGCGTCCGTCGCGAGGTCGATCTGGGGCTTCTTGTCGGCCAGCTCGCCGTACCAGACCTCGACGACACCGTCGTCGCGGACCATGACGACGTCGACCTTGCGGTCCTTGCCGACGCGCCAGAAGCCGGACTCCGACTCCAGCGGCTTCACCTTGTTGCCCTCGGCGTCGAGGATCCAGGTGTGCGAGTGGTACTCCAGGAAGTCCCGCCCGTCGTGGGTGAAGGAGACCTCCTGGCCGAAGTTGGCCTTCTCGGCGCCCGGGAAATCGGTGACACCCGCGCCCGCCCAGTTGCCCAGGAGGAACGCGAGGGGAACGAGGTCGGGGTGCAGGTCCGACGGGATCTGGATCATGGAGTGCTCAATCAGGTGGGGTAGGTCAGCGCTGGCCCTGGTACAGCTTCTTCACGGTCAGACCGGCGAAGGCGAGGACGCCGACGCAGACCAGGACGAGCAGAGCGGAGAAGAAAGCCTCAAGCACGGGGTGCTCCTCGGTGAGCGGAACGTATGCGGATACAGAGCCGGGCCCCACTGTAGTCGGGTGGGGCCCGGCGCACTCGGCGAGGTCAGCCGAGCAGCTGGTTCTGCAGCGCGACGGTCTGCCGGAACGGGACGGCGGAGCCGTGTCCGTCGTCCGACTGGACCACCAGGGCCAGCACGTCACCGGCCTCGACGTACGCGTACCGGACGCGTTCCTTGCCGTACGGCTTCTGCTCTCCGTAGAGGTACAGATGGGTGTGGGGCACCGCGAAGGCGTTGCCCCCGAGCGAGTAGTCCCGCTCGGCCTTCGGGGCCCCGGCCAAGGTCGCCAGGCCCGTGACCAGCCGCGTGCGGTACTCACGCGTGAACGCGCCCGTGTTGAACCGCAGCAGGTGGATGCTGGTGTGCGTGCCGTCGGGCATGGTCCAGCCGCGCGCCGCGATGTGGCGCAGGCCGCCGTCCTTCAGGGACTGGGCGAGATCGCCCCGCCCGTCCTTCTCGTACGTCTTCAGGTACGTGGCCGTGGGCAGCCAGCCGTCCTTGCCGGCCAGTGCCTTGTCCTCGCGGGCCCCTTCGGGCGCGGGCAGGATCAGGGCGCGCAGGTCGGCGAAATGCTCCTCGCGGAGGTTGTCCTCGGCGAACGCGGCCGGGGCGTCCTTCGGCAGCGGCGGCCGGACGATCTCCGGGTACTCCCAGCGCCCGTCGCTCTTCGTGGCCAGCCCGGGCAGGTCCCCGCGCTTCTGCTCGGTGACCCCGTACGCGACCCCGGCACCGACGGCCGCGAACACGACGACGGCCGCGGTCCAGCGCAGCGCGGCCCGCAGGACGCGCCGGTCCTTCTTGACGGCGGGCGGGGCCTCGGGCTCCGGTGCCGGAAAGACCGGCGGGTGCGACGGAGGGGCCGGGAAGCCGCCCGCGGGCTGCTCCGTGGACTGGTCTGTGGGCTGGGTCGTCATACGAGCTCCCCCCGGGACGCGATGTGGTCGAGCTGCTGGGCCAGGAGGTCGGCGACGGCCTTGCTGTCGATGGAGGCCGGGCCGTAGGCGGTGACGGAGACCAGGAGGTCGTCCTGGTACGCGCTGCACGTCAGCAGATCCAGCTTGGTCTTCTTGTCGCGGGGCGCGCGGAAGCAGTCCGCGTTGCGGTGCCCCTTGACCTTCGGCCCCTTGCCGAAGACGCCGAGGGACCGCAGGAACTCCGACTGGAACTCCTTGATGTCCCGGCCTGCCTGCCGGTTCTGGATCTCGGCGAGCTGGGTCTCGACGACGAGGTCGTAGGAATCGGCCGTGTAGCTGCGCACCGCCAGACCCTTCAGCTTCAGCTTGTCGATCGCCTTGTGCTGGGCCTCGCGCTGGCGGGAGGGCAGGTTGTCGGCACTCTTCTTGAAGCGGTCCGTTGCCTCCTTGCCGGTGATCACCTTGTCGTTGCCGAACTCGTCGATGTCGGGCCCGGGGGTATAGCCGTCGGGCATCGGCAGCAGCCGCTTCATCAGGTCCGCGTCGGCGGAGCCGGCCTTGCGCTGCTTGCCCTGCGTGGGCTTGCCCCACACCTTGGCGTGGACGGTGCGGTCGGCGTCGTTCACCTTCATCACGGTGAAGCCGACGCCGCCGGCCACGGCGAGCACGACGACGGCGGCGACCGCCACGGCGGGCCAGCGACGGCGACGGCGGGGCTGTGGCTCCGGCTGGTGCGCCTCGGGCTGCTGGTGCGCCTCGGGCTCCTGCGCCCCGGGCGCCGGGGAGTGGTCGCTCACAGGCGCTCCAACTGCCGCTTTGCGAGATCCATCGCGGACTTCTTCGGGATCGGCTTGGTGTCGTACATCCAGATGTCCATCACCACGTCGCCGCGGGCCGCCAGCGAGTGGGACTTGTACAGCGGCAGATAACCGGCTTTGGTCACCGGCCGTTCGTAGACGTAGACGCGGCCCTCGGTGCTGCCGGGCAAGGGCTCGCCGTCGTTGCCGGCGTCGTCGGCGGAGTAGGCGCCCTGCACGCTGACGTACTCCTGGGCGGCGAGCCGCTCGGTCTCGCGGTACTGGATGAGGCTGGCCGTCGTCGTGGACTGGCCGCGCTGCCAGGCGACGGTCGCGGCCCGCCGGAAGGAGTCGTCGGACAGGTTGCGGAACGCCCTGGCCGGTTCCTCGAAGTCCGTGGCGAACCCGTACTGGTCGACCCAGCCCTGCGGGATGCCGCTCGCCTTCTGGGCGCCCGAGGGCCGCGGCACCAGCAGCTTGCGCAGGTCGCCGTCGGTCTTGATCCGCCGGTCCTGCGCCGCGGAGAGCGCCTCGGGGGCCTTGCCGCCCTTGGCCTGGGTGAGCTTCTGCTGCGCGAGCGGCGGCAGCGGGTCGGGGTCGCGGCCCGCCTGCACGACGTACCCCGTGCACAGGCCCGCGACGACGCCGAGCACGGCGGCCGCGCCGATCAGCGCGGGCGTGCGACCGCGCCCGCGCCGGGGTCTCTCCTCAGGCGGCGCAGGCGCCACCGGTGGCGCGGTGTGTGGTGCTTGTTCGTGGTCCAACAGGTCCCCCCACGGAACTCGAGGCGCGGATTCCGTTCTCCGCGCGCACAGGAGACCCACAGGGATACTTGAAGGTTGCACGCACTTTGATCACGAATCAGTCACCGTCGGCGGGGGCGCTTCTTCCCGTCCAGTTCGTCCCACCACTCGTCGGACTTCTCGTCGCCGGACGGGTCGTCCCACCACCGGTCGTCGGGCCCGTGGCGGTTGGCGACGATGGCGGCGAAGGGCGGGATGACCATGGCGACGACACACATGATCACGGCCGCGGGGACCGACCAGAGGCGCACCACGCCCCACGCCAGGACGAAGAGGGCGATGCAGACGCCCATCATGGCGAAGTAGGCGTGCTTGCGCCGCGCGTACATGTCTTCAGCGTAAGCCCGTGCGCGGCGCTCCGGGCAAGCCGAAGGGCCGCACCCCGACCAGTGGCGTCCAACCCCCTGGGGTGCGGCCCTTCAGCCGTCACGAGTGATCGCTGCGTCGTTCAGACGGCGATCGCGACCTCCGCGAGCCCGCCCGTCCGGGCGACGACCGTGCGGTCCGCCGTGCCGCCCGGGACCAGCGCCCGCACGGTCCAGGTGCCCTCGGCCGCGTAGAAGCGGAACTGGCCCGTGGCCGAGGTCGGGACCTCGGCGGTGAACTCACCGGTCGAGTCGAGCAGACGCACGTAGCCCGTCACCGGCTCGCCGTCACGCGTCACCTGACCCTGGATGGTGGTCTCACCGGGCTTGATCGTCGAGGCGTCGGGGCCGCCGGCCTTCGCTCCACACATGCTGAACTCCTAGATACGAGAGGTCGGTTGTCGAATTACTTGTTGGCGCCGAGCTCGATCGGCACGCCGACGAGGGAGCCGTACTCGGTCCACGAGCCGTCGTAGTTCTTGACGTTCTCGACGCCGAGCAGCTCGTGCAGCACGAACCAGGTGAGCGCGGAACGCTCACCGATGCGGCAGTACGCGATGGAGTCCTTGGCCAGGTCGACCTGCTCCTCGGCGTACAGGGCCTTCAGGTCGTCGTCCGACTTGAAGGTGCCGTCGTCGTTGGCGTTCTTCGACCACGGGATGTTGCGGGCGGACGGGACGTGGCCCGGACGCTGCGACTGCTCCTGCGGGAGGTGGGCCGGGGCGAGCAGCTTGCCGCTGAACTCGTCGGGGGACCGCACGTCGACCAGGTTCTGGCTGCCGATCGCGTTCACGACGTCGTCGCGGAAGGCGCGGATCGAGGTGTCCTGGGCCTTGGCCTTGTACTGCGTGGCCGGGCGGTTCGGGACCTGCGAGCCGTCGACCAGGTCGCGGGAGTCGAGCTCCCACTTCTTGCGGCCGCCGTCGAGGAGCTTGACGTCCTGGTGGCCGTAGAGCTTGAAGTACCAGTACGCGTACGAGGCGAACCAGTTGTTGTTGCCGCCGTAGAGGACGACGGTCGTGTCGTTGGCGATGCCCTTCTTCGACAGCAGCTCCTCGAAGCCGGCCTGGTCGATGAAGTCACGGCGAACCGGGTCCTGGAGGTCCTTGGTCCAGTCGATCCGGATCGCGTTCTTGATGTGGTTCTTGTCGTACGCGGACGTGTCTTCGTCCACCTCGACGATCGCCACGCTGTCGTTGTCGAGGTTGGCCTCGACCCAGTCGGCGTCGACCAGGACGTCGCTGCGGCTCATGCTGTTTCCTCCGGGGCAGTTGCGGCAGGCATGCTGAACGGATGTGTGCGGGTGCGCACGGTGACCCCGAGTCGTGTGTCTCGTCTCAAGGGGCCCGGAAAGCGGGAATCGGGAATGCGGCCCGGTGGCCGACCGCCCCGCTCAGGCGGTGCGACAGAGCATGGCGGCGACGCGGCACAGGTCTACTGCCCGCCGCTTCGTGAGGTCCGCCTGTCGCTTCATGGCACCGATCGTAAGGACGCAGCGGCGGCCGTGTCACCGAGGTGTCAAATAATGAGACGCGATCGACCGACATGTGAGATGGATGGTCTCCCGGGGCCACCGCCGACCGGTTCCCGGCCCGCCGTGACGCCGCTCGCTCCTGCTGGGCGGACACGTCCGTCTCGCACTGCGGACGGCGCCCGCTCCGCCTTCGCGGTCTGCCCTACCCGACGAGACGCAGGTCCGAACCCGTCACGGAGATTTCGATGCCGCCCTCGACCGCCTCGACCTTGTTCAGCTTGATGCCAGCGGGCAGATTGTCGATGGCCTGCTGGAAGTCGATGACCTCGCGCAGCGCCGATTCGCCGAGGTCGAACGAGCCGATCTTCGGCAGGCTGTCGGCGCGGGCGGACAGCTTGCCGCCGGTGACCTTGACGGCGCTGGTGACCGTGGGCCGCAGGGTGCCCAGCGGGGTCTTGAAGGCAATCGTCAGCTTGACCTTGTGGTCGCCCGCGTACGACAGGCCGTCGATCTGCGCGCTCACTCCGGGGGCGACCTGGGCCGGGCCCGCCTTGCGCACGGCCTTGAGGAGTTCGGCGTAGGAGACGCGCGCGGTGCCGGTGGCGGAGGCGGCGGTGGCCGAGCTGTAGCTGCTGTCGAACTTCACGCCGTGCATCTCGGCGTTCATGTCCGCGATGCGGATGCTGCCGTCGGCGTTCTTCGCCTCGTAGTCCTTGATGCCGATCTTCACGTCGTCCAGGGTTCCGTCGGCGACCTGGGTCAGGAACGGGAACCCTTCGATCGACACGGAGGGGGTGCTCGCGAGGCTCTCGCTCTCGCGGATCTTGTCGGCGGCCTTGCTCTCGGCGATGTTGACGGCGACCCGGTCGGCGATCACGAACAGGCCGCCGAGGATCACGACGAGGATCAGCAGTATTCGCAGTGCACGCATGTTCGGGAGCGTACGCGGGGCCGAGCGGCCGGGGGCCGCCCCGGCGATATTCAAGCCCCTCCGGTGATCGAGGAGCGGGGTCCGGGGCGGAGCCCCGTGCCCACCCGCCGTCAGCCGACAACCCGCCCCAGCACGTACACGATCGGCGCCGCAGCGGCCAGCGGCAGCGCGACCCCCGCCGTCATGTGAACGAACCGCGACGGATAGTCGTACGAAGCGACCCGATGCCCGATCAGCGCGGCCGCGGCCGCCCCGAGCCCGAGCAGCGCCCCGCCCGACCCGAGACCGGTCAGACCGCCCGCGGCGATCCCCGCCCCGGCCCCGGCGAGCAGCGCGACCACGACGGACGCCGGGGTCGGCAGCGGCAGCGCGCGGGCCACGACGGCGACGGCCACCGCGATCGCGCCCACCGTCACCGCGTCCGGCTCGGCGGCCAGGTGTCCGGCCGCCACGATCGCGAGCGCCGCCGAGACGACGGTCGCCATCAGGCCGTACATCCGCTCGTCCGGCGAGGCGTGCGAGCGCAGTTGCAGCACCAGGGTGAGCAGCACCCAGACGCCGAGCGTGCCGAGGATCGCGGCGGGCGCGTGCTCCCGGCCGGCCGCGAGCAGCGCGATGTCCGCGACGACACCGCCCAGGAAGGCGAGGGCGATGCCCTGGCGGGCGGGCCACATGCCGTTGAGCCGGAACCAGCCCGCGGCGGTGACCGCCTGGAGCAGCACCAGCGGCACGAGCAGCGCGTACGGGCCGACTGCGGCGCCGCCCGCGAGCAGCAGACCGAGCACCGCGGTCAGCCCGGCCGGCTGGATGCCCGGCTCGATGATCGGCGAACGGCCCTCGGCGCGGGCCCGCTGGGCGTCGGTGACGCGGGTGTTGCCGGTGACGGTGGCCGGGCCGTAGCCCGGCTCGTCGGCCGCGACGGGCTCAGAGGCCGGGGCAGGGGCGGGAGCAGGGGCCGGATCCTGCGGTGCCGGCTCGTACGACCACTCCTGCTGCGGAGGCAGCGGCTGCGCGGGCTGGGGCTGAGGCTGGGCCGGCTGACCCTGCTGCTCGCCGTAGCCGTACTCGTGCTGCTGCTGCGGCACGTACGACTGCTGATGCTGCTGCTGTTGCTGCTGGTACGGCTGTTGCTGGTACTGCTGCTGTTGCTGCACCGGCGCCGGCTGCACCTGGGTGTCCCAGGTCTGCGCCTGCCAGTACTGGGTGGGCTCGGCCTCGTACGGCTGCTGCGCGAACTGACCGTGCTGCTGCTCGTACTGCTGACCGTGCTGCTGCCCGGCCTGCCGCTCGTACTGCTGACCGTGCTGCGGGTCGTACGGATACTGCTCGTTGCTGCTCATCGGTGTCACCCTCCTGCGAACGGCGGGAGCACCTCGACCGTGCCGCCCTCGGCAAGCCGTACCGTCTCATGTCCGCGCGTCCCGACGGGGTTGCCGTCGACGAGGAACGAGCAGCGCCGGAGCACCCGGACCAGTTCCCCGGGGTGCCGTTCACGGGCCGCGTCCAGGGCCGCGCCCAGGTCGTCGGCGTCGTACGGTTCCTCGGCCACACCGGCGGCCGACTTGGCCGCCGCCCAGTAACGCAGGGTGCCGGTCGCCACAGGGCGCTCCTCTCCACGGTCCGGTTCTCGGTCGGCGTCCTATTGTGCGGCACCCGCGGTGCGGGCCCACTCCCCGATCCGGACGAGCAGCGCGTCGCTCGCCGCGTGCTCGGCGTGCCCCATGCCCTCCTCCAGCCAGAGCTCGGCGCCGCCCGCGGCGGCCCCGGCCAGCATCCGCGGATGGTCGACGGGGAAGTACGGGTCGCGGTCGCCGTGCACGACGAGCAGCGGCGTCGGCGCGATCAGCGGCACCGACTCCACCGGCGAGAGCGGGATCGGGTCCCAGTCGTACGGATGGATACGGGTACGCAGTCCGAGTCGGCCCACCACGCGTCCCGAGCGCCGCGTGACGACCCAGTGCAGCCGCCGCATCGGAGCGGTCCCCCGGTAGAACCAACGGGCCGGGGCACTCACCGCGACGACGGCGTCGGTCCGCGCTTCCGTGCGCCCTCTGTGCAACGCCGCGTGCCGCAGCACCACGGAACCACCCATCGAAAATCCGACCGTCACGACACGCGCGTGCCCGAACGACCGCGCCCAGGCGACCGCCGCCGCGAGATCCAGCACCTCACGGTCGCCCACCGTGGAGCGCCCGCCCGAACGGCCGTGCCCGCGGAAGGAGAACGTGACCACGGCCGCACCCTGCGCGAACACCTCGGCCGCGCGCCGCACGTGGGGCCGCTCCAGATCGCCGGTGAATCCGTGCGCGAGCACGATCACCGGCCGGTCGGCGGGCCCGGATCCGGGCTCGTAGGACGCGTCGATCGTGACTCCGTCCTGTGTCCGGAGCATCACGCGCCGCGCCCGTTCAGTGATCGGCCGCACAGAAGATCCACGTCCTTCACCTGCCGGACCGCTACTCATGTGGGCTATTCTGCTGGGCGAAGGACTCGGGCAGTGCAGCCCCCGGGTCCTTTTGTGCTTTCAGGGGCGTTGTATACGACCTCACTCCCGAGGGCGCGGGGCCCGGGGCGCGGGCCCGCCACAAGGCCGTGCAGCAGAACCCGAACAAGCGCAGTACAGCAGTAGAGCAACACGAAGCAGTGCCGCAAACGTCCTCGCAGGGACCGAGGAGGAACCAGACGTTATGGGCGAGCGAACCGTGCACGAACGTAGGACGACCCAGGCAGGTGGGGCGCGATGAGTTCATTGCTGCTCCTGACGAACGCCCTTCAGCCGTCGACGGAGGTGCTGCCCGCTCTCGGCCTGCTTCTGCACAACGTGCGGGTGGCTCCGGCGGAGGGCCCCGCCCTCGTCGACACCCCCGGCGCCGACGTGATCCTGATCGACGGCCGCCGCGACCTCCCGCAGGTCCGCAGCCTCTGTCAGCTGCTCCGCTCCACCGGGCCCGGCTGCCCGCTGGTCCTGGTCGTGACCGAGGGCGGCCTCGCCGCCGTCACCGCCGACTGGGGCATCGACGACGTCCTGCTCGACACGGCCGGTCCGGCCGAGGTCGAGGCCCGGCTGCGGCTCGCCATGGGCCGCCAGCAGATCGTCGCCGACGACTCCCCCATGGAGATCCGCAACGGCGACCTGTCGGTCGACGAGGCGACGTACAGCGCGAAGCTCAAGGGCCGGGTCCTCGACCTGACCTTCAAGGAGTTCGAGCTCCTGAAGTACCTCGCGCAGCACCCCGGCCGGGTCTTCACCCGTGCCCAGCTGCTCCAGGAGGTCTGGGGCTACGACTACTTCGGCGGCACCCGGACCGTCGACGTCCACGTACGACGGCTGCGCGCCAAGCTCGGCCCCGAGCACGAGTCGCTGATCGGCACCGTGCGCAACGTGGGCTACCGGTTCGTCACCCCGGAGAAGCCGGAGAAGGGCGAGAAGGCCGCCGACAAGAGCGCGGACAAGGGCGTCGGCCGGGGCGCCGAAGCGAGCGACAAGGCGGCTTCCACCGCCAACCGGGACGAAGCGGACACGCGGGCCTCCCGGCGCGCCGAGGCGGTTTCGGCCGACTCGTAGCGAGCAGGTTTACGCCCTGCCCAGAGGGTGGTCCATCCGCGTAGACTCCGCGCGTGGCCAAGGTGACTCGGGACGACGTTGCGCGACTGGCGGGTACTTCGACCGCCGTCGTGTCCTACGTGATCAACAACGGACCCCGGCCGGTCGCCCCGGCCACGCGCGAGCGCGTTCTCGCCGCGATCAAGGAGCTGGGATACCGGCCGGACCGGGTCGCCCAGGCGATGGCCTCGCGCCGTACCGACCTCATAGGCATGATCGTGCCGGACTCGCGGCAGCCGTTCTTCGCGGAGATGGCGCACGCCGTGGAACAGGCGGCGTCCGAGCGCGGAAAGATGGTGCTCGTCGGCAACTCCGACTACGTCGGCGACCGCGAGGTGCACTATCTGCGCGCGTTCCTCGGGATGCGGGTCTCCGGCCTGATCCTCGTCAGCCACGGTCTGAACGATCTGGCGGCGACCGAGATCGAGGCGTGGGACGCCCGCGTGGTGCTGCTGCACGAGCGGCCCGAGGCCATCGACGACGTCGCCGTCGTGACGGACGACCTCGGCGGCGCCCAGCTGGCCACCCGCCACCTCCTCGAACACGGTTACGCGTACGTGGCCTGTCTGGGCGGCACCGCCGAGACGCCGTCCGTCGGCGACCCGGTCTCCGACCACGTCGAGGGCTGGCGGCGCGCGATGCAGGAGGCCGGCCGGTCCACGGAGGGGCGGCTCTTCGAAGCGCCCTACAACCGCTACGACGCGTACAAGGTGGCGCTGGAGCTGCTCGCCGGGCCGCACCGGCCGCCGGCCATCTTCTGCTCCACCGACGACCAGGCCATCGGGGTGCTGCGGGCCGCGCGCGAGCTGCGCATCGAGGTTCCGGGTGAGCTGGGTGTCGCGGGGTTCGACGACGTGAAGGAAGCCGGGCTCACCGATCCGCCGCTGACCACGGTCGCCTCCGACCGGCCGGCGATGGCGCGGGCCGCGGTCGATCTGGTGCTGGACGACTCGCTGCGGGTCGCCGGGTCGCGGCGCGAGCGCCTGAAGCTCTTCCCGTCGCGCTTGGTGGTCCGCCAGTCCTGCGGCTGCGCTTAGCGCTCCGCTCGGGGCGGGAGGGGTAGTCGGTCGGCTGCGGCCCGGTGGGGCTTCTCGCGCGGTTCCCCGCGCCCCGTCCGGGAGGCCGCGGGCGACGGGCGGCTGTCTTTATTTCGGGCAAACAGGGTTCTGCCGGGACTCTCAGGGCACGCTCAGGTGCCTCTCATGAACGCGGCCCAGGCTTACTGACATGACCGAGAGCTTCCGCCGCGACGGCGAGTACCCCCAGGGTCCGCAGCAGTCCCCGTACTCCGAGAGCCCGCAGCAGAACCCCCCGCACTCCACCCCGGTGGACAGCGCCTGGCCGCCCCCGCCGGCCTACGAGCCGACCCCGCAGCCGGAGCCCCGGGCCAGGAAGAAGCGGCTGCGCGGCCCGGTGGGGCTCCTCGCCGCGGTGGCCGTGGCGGCGGCAGCCGTGGGCGGCGGCACCGCGTACGCCTTCCAGGAGCTGACCGGCTCGAACACCACGGCGTCCTCCTCGACCAGCACCAACGTCGTGCCGAGCAGCAAGAAGGGCACCGTCTCCGGCGTCGCGGAAGCGGTCAGCCCCTCGATAGTCGAGATCAACGCGACGCTGAGCAACGGCTCCTCGACCGGCTCCGGCGTCATCATCACCGACGACGGCGAGATCCTCACCAACAACCACGTCATCTCCGGCGCCTCCTCCGTCAAGGTCCGCACGAGCGACGGCAAGACGTACACCGCCGAGGTCGTCGGCACCGACGCCAAGAAGGACCTGGCGCTGATCAAGCTGAAGAACGCCTCCGGGCTCAAGGCCGCGACCCTCGGCAACTCCGACAACGTGGGTGTCGGCGACGAGGTCGTCGCGATCGGCTCCCCCGAGGGCCTGACCGGCACCGTCACCAGCGGCATCGTCTCCGCGCTCAACCGCGACGTCACCGTCTCCACGGACGAGGGCCAGCAGGAGCAGCAGCAACAGCAGGGCGGCGGCAGCGGCCAGTGGCCGTTCGAGTTCGGCGGCCAGGAGTTCAACGGCGACACCGGCTCGTCCACGACCACGTACAAGGCGATCCAGACCGACGCCTCCCTGAACCCCGGCAACTCCGGCGGCGCCCTGATCGACATGAACGGCAACATCATCGGCATCAACTCCGCGATGTACTCGGCCAGTTCGGACTCGTCCTCGTCCTCGTCGAGCGCGGGCAGCGTCGGTCTCGGCTTCGCCATCCCGGTCAACACCGTCAAGGCGGACCTCGACTCGCTGCGCGCCGGGGGCGCCGACAACTGACCCGCCCGTCCTCGGGCAACGACGACCAGGGAGAACCCTCATGACCAGCACCGTGCACCGTCACCCCGGCGCCACCGCCGACCCCGCCGGCACCACCCTCGCCCTCGCCGTCGCCTCGACGCTCTTCCCGCCGGTCACCCGGGCCCCCGAAGTGGCCCCCGCGACGGCACCCCGCCGGGTCGCACGCGGGCGCCGCGCCGCCGTGCGAGGCTGATGGTCCGCCGCAGTACTCACCCACGTACGTAAGGAAGCCCACGCCATGAGCCCCGCCGAAGGCGACCGCGAAGACCGGCACCGCATCCTCATCGTGGACGACGAGCCCGCCGTCCGCGAGGCCCTGCAGCGCTCCCTCGCCTTCGAGGGCTACGGCACCGAGGTCGCCGTCGACGGCGCGGACGCGCTGGAGAAGGCGGCCGCCTACCGGCCCGACCTGCTGGTCCTGGACATCCAGATGCCGCGGATGGACGGGCTGACCGCCGCCCGCCGGCTGCGCGCCACCGGGTCCACGACACCGATCCTGATGCTCACCGCCCGCGACACGGTCGGCGACCGCGTCACCGGCCTCGACGCGGGCGCCGACGACTACCTGGTCAAGCCCTTCGAGCTCGACGAACTCTTCGCCCGGGTCCGCGCGCTGCTGCGCCGCAGCTCGTACGCGTCGGCCGCGGACGCGGCCGGTGCCGACGACTCCGACGTGCTGGCCTTCGGCGATCTGCGGATGGATCTGGCGACCCGCGAGGTCACGCGCGGCGAGCGCACGGTGGAGCTGACCCGTACCGAGTTCACCCTCCTGGAGATGTTCCTGGCCCACCCGCGCCAGGTCCTCACCCGGGAGCAGATCCTCAAGGCGGTCTGGGGCTTCGACTTCGAGCCGTCGTCCAACTCGCTGGACGTGTACGTGATGTATCTGCGCCGCAAGACCGAGGCGGGCGGCGAGCCTCGGCTCGTGCACACGGTGCGGGGTGTGGGGTACGTACTGCGATCGGGGAGCGCCGAGTGAACACGCTGGTGCGGCGGCTGCGCACGCTGCCGCTCAGGTCCCGGCTGGCGCTGCTGGTGTCGGTGGCCGTCGCGGTGGCGGTGGCGGCGGTGGCGGTGACGTGCTGGTTCATCACGCAGAAGCAGTTGGCCGAGCGGATGGACAGCGATCTGCAACACCAGGTCGGCTCGGTGAAGTCCGACCAGATCGTGGACATCGCCCAGAGCTGTCAGTCCGGCACGTCCTCGGACACCCACCCGTTCCCCGGTCCGACCATCCAGGTGATCACCATCAGTGGTCAGGTCTGCACGTCGCAGGGTGACGCAAAGATCCCGGTCGAGGCATCCGATCTGGCGGTCGCGGCCGGCAGCGCGCGATCAGCCCTCCACACGACGGACGACGTGGACGGCAAGGCCATGCGGGTGTTCACCGTGCAGGTCTTCGCGCAGAACGATGTCAGGATCCCGAACACGGCGGTGTCCATCGCCAGCCCGATGGAGCAGATCACCCAACCCCTCACCACCCTCGCCTGGGTCCTCCTCGCCGTGGGCGGCATCGGGGTCGTCGGCGCCACGGCGGCCGGTCTCTGGATCGCCCGGACCGGGCTGCGCCCCGTCGACCAGCTCACCGAGGCGGTCGAACACGTGGCCGCCACTGAGGACCTGACGGTCCGTATCCCGGTGGAGGGCGACGACGAGATCGCCCGGCTGTCCGCCTCCTTCAACTCGATGACGGCCTCGCTGGCCTCCTCCCGCGAGCTGCAGCAGCAGCTCATCGCCGACGCGGGCCACGAACTGCGCACGCCCCTGACCTCGATGCGGACCAACATCGAACTGCTCACCCGGAGCGAGGAGACCGGCCGCGCGATCCCCCCGGACGACCGCAAGGCGCTGATGGCGTCGGTCAAGGCACAGATGACCGAACTGGCGGCACTCATCGGGGACCTGCAGGAACTGTCCCGGTCCGGACTGAGCGGGACCGAGGGCCCCCTGAAGGTCGTCTCCTTCCACGAGACGGCCCGCCAGGCCCTGGAGCGCGCCCGGCTGCGCGGCCCGGAGCTGAAGATCGTCTCCGAGCTGGCCCCCTGGTACGTCCGGGCGGAACCGGCGGCTCTGGAGCGCGCGATCATCAACCTGCTGGACAACGCGGTGAAGTTCAGCCCGCGCGGCGGCACCATCGAGGTCCACCTGATGCGCGGCGCGCTGACGGTACGGGACCACGGCCCCGGCATCCCGGCCGACGAACTCCCGCACGTCTTCGACCGGTTCTGGCGCTCCCCGACGGCCCGCGCGCTGCCGGGGTCGGGGCTCGGCCTGTCGATCGTGGCCCGCACGGTGGAGAGCTACGGCGGCGAGGTCACGCTCGCCGCGGCGGACGGCGGCGGCACCGTGGCGACGATGCGGCTGCCCGGCGCGCCGACCCCGCCACCGGACCAGCCGGCCTAGCCGCTACGCAGCGGCGGGCGTCGCCCCCTTCGGCGGGGCGGCCAGCCGCAGCCCGACCTCGACGAGGGTCCAGCCGAGCCGGGTGCGCAGGGCCACCGGGCACCGCCCCGGGACGGTGGCGGCCAGCCGGTGCGCGTCGGCCTCGGCGCGGAGTTCGGCGGCGCGGCTGTCGTGCAGGGCGAGATGGATCGCGGAGTGCATGGGAAAGCCTTTCGGTCCGTCGCTGGTGATGTCCGTGGCCGGTGATGTCCGTGGCTGCGGATGTCAGTCGCTGGTGATGGGGAAGGCGTGCGTGTGGACCCGGACCCGCTCGGCCCGCGGGTCGTCCTGCGTGTCGGCCCGATCGCGGTACTCGTCGACGAGGGCGTGCATCTTCTCGACCAGTTCCTCGGCCAGCTCCGGCGTGAGCCGCAGCGTGTCACTGCTCAGGTCCGCGGCCCGGGACCACGCGTCGGGCCACTCGCGGCGGCTGCCGAGCCAGGTCGACAGGTTGCGCATCTGCGACGTGGCGACCTCGTGGAGGTAGAAGTCGGCGGCGCCGCGCACCTCCGGGTCCTGGTCCTCCAGCAGGCCGTTGTCGACGGTCAGACCGCGGTAGACCGCCCCCCACCACCGCTCCCGCCCCTTGCCCCGCTCCGGCACGTCCTCGACGAAGCCGTGCGCGGCGAGCTGGCGCAGGTGGTAGCTGGTGGCGCCGCTCGACTCGCCGAGCTTCTCGGCGAGCTGGGACGCGGTGGCCGGACCGTCGAAGCGCAGGGCGTCGAGGAGCCGCATGCGCAGCGGGTGGGCGAGTCCGCGCAGCGAACGCGCGTCGAGATGGCGGACCTTGGGCGGGGTGGGCTCCTTCATGCGTACAAAGATAGCGATGCAAAGAAACCCTTGCAAGGGTTTCTTTGCAACTGCTCTGGCCCCCTCCGCGCCTACTTCCCGACCGAGAGCCCCGCCCCCGACAGGTCCACCCGGATCCCGTCCTTCTCGACCTTCACGTCCCGCAGCCGTACGTACCCGTGGTCGCCCGGCAGCTTCGGCAGCTGGAAGGCGAGCGAGAGGCGGTCGGCGAGTTCGGGGCGGGTGAGCTTGGTGAGGCCGTCGAGCAGGTTGGGGTCGATGCCGAGCTTCTGCAGCAGCCAGGGGTTGTCGGCGGCGATGTCGATGAGGTTCATCCCCATCACCTTCTTCACGAAGCGCGGCGACCCCGTCAGCTCGCTGAGCCTGTCGTCGCTGTGCTCAGCCTGCCGCACGGCGCTCGCGGGCACGCCGACGCGGTGCACGATCGCCGGGATGGACAGCAGCTTGCGCGCCTTGTCGGTCTCGGCGGTGAGCCGGGCGACGGACTTCGGCGTCAGGTGCAGGCCCTGGTCGGCGCCGGTGCCGGGCCGGTAGGTGGCGAGGTCGCCGATGGCGAGGCTCATATTGTCGATGTCGGTGGAGATGCCGGAGGCGCCGAGCCGCTGGATCCTGGCGTCGGCGCGCGCCTCGAGGTCGTGCCCGGCGACGGGCAGCGTGCCGCGCGCGAGGACCCGGTTGTTCCCGTGCCCGGTGAAGGTGACCTGGGAGGCGCCCAGTTCGCGGTTGAGGTCGGCGAAGCTCAGCAGCACCTCGCCCTGCATCCGGTCGACGGTGGCGCCGCTGATGCCGGTGAGACCCTTGCCCTGGATGCGGACGTCCTGCGCGGTCGCCTGGACCTTGGCGAGGGTGACGCGGTCGGCGGCGACGTCGGGGACCGTCACCTTCAGCTCGTCCACGCGGCGGTCGGCGAGCTGGGTGAGGAAGGGGAAGCCCTCGATCTCGACCTCGGGCGCGGCCGTAAGCTTCAGCTCCTTCTTGAGCTGCTGGGCGGCGCGATGCTCCGCGTACAGGACGGCCCAGCGGTCGGCGAGGGCGAGGAACGCGGTGAGGACGAGCACCGCGACCACGCCCTTGACCGCGAGGGAGAGGCTGCCGAAGCGGCGGCGGCCGCGGCTGCGGTGGTCGGGCGGCGACCACTCCTCGTCGTCCCGGTACGCCGGTTCCTCGTGGAGGACGTCGTCGAGCGGGTTGTCGTCGAGGTCGGCCAGTTCGTCGTACGGACTGGCGTACCGGCCGGGGGCACCGGTGGTGCCGCCCGGCTCCGGGGGAACCGATTCCTCCTGCCAACCATCAAACGGAACACGGTCGTTGGATATGCGGTGGGGGGTACGCATCAGCTGATTTCACCACATGTACCGACCCCGTTCGCAAGCCCTGCACCCGGCGTGCACCGTAACGCGCCTTTTCAGCGCGCCTCAGCGCCTCCGCAGCCGCCGTGCCACCAACGCCGTCCCCGCCGCCACCAGCAGGGCGGCAGCCATCGCCGACCAGCCGGCGAACCCGAAACCGGAACCCGTGTCGGCGAGTTCGCCGCCGTGATCCTTGTCACCCGGCGGGACCGTCGGCTCCGGCGTGCCCGGCGGCGTCACCGTCGGGGTCGGCATCGGCGTCTCCGTCGGCGCCGGTGTCTCCGTCGAGGTCGGCGTCGGCGTCGGCGTCGGCGTCGAGGTGGGCGGCGGTGAAGCCGCCCGGTCGGTGTTCGTCACCGTGCAGGTCACGTCGGCGCCGGGCGCCAGCGCCACCTCGGCGTCCGTCACGGGCACCGCGGTGCCCCCGGCTGACTCGCATGCCCAGTCACCGGCGTCATATGCCTCCGGCCCGTTCGACTCGGCGAGCGCGTACGTCCCTGCGCCGACCTCGGCATCCGTCACGGCGTCCGCGCCGGTGACCCCGGAAAGGTCGTCGGGACCGTCGGCGGTGAGCGTCCAGTCGCCCGCGGCGGCGGTGCCGCCGTGCTCGTTCACCACCTTCTTCACCAGGGTCAGGCGGGCCGTGCAGGTGACCTTGTTCTCGACGGCGAAGACGTTGTGCTCCCGGGTGAGTTCCGCCCGGTAGGGCACCGCCGCGTCGACGGCCGTGCCGTTGGCCTCCACGACCCTGCTGCTGTCCAGCCGGCAGGAGTCGGGCAGCGTCGGGGTCTCCGCGACGGTCGTGGTGTCGCCGACGGTGTAGCCCTCGCGGTCGGCGCCCCACGGCTGGGCGGTGGCGGTGCCGCCCGCGGGTCCGGTGAGCGTGAGGTCCGCGTCGAGACCGCCCGGCCGGTCGGCGTGCTCGTACCTCGTGCCGTCCACCACCCAGGTCTTGTCGACCCGGACGTCGGCCTCCTGCGGCGGCCGGTTGTGGACGACGCAGCTGACGGCCTCCAGGCTCGGCACGTTCACGGTGAACGCGGGCGCCGCGGCCGTCCCGGTGTTGGTGACGGCGATGTCGGAGCCGTCGGCGAGGTTCGTGCACACCGCGTTCCTGCCGCCCTGGGTGACCAGGGTGTGCCCGGGATGCTGGGTCTCGGCGACGGTGACGGCCGCGTTCCCGGTCCCCGACGGATACGTCGGCTGGAAGACGACACCGCCCGTGCCGCCCGACTTCGTGGTCCGGGTGTCCGGCAGGCCGCCGATGCCCGGGGTCGTCGTGGACGCCGAGAACGTCCACCCCGCGCCCGCCGGTTGGGCGCCGGTCACGTCCTCGCCGGTGTTCCCCGCGGGCACCAGCTGCTTGATCACGGACAGGCTGCCCGTGCAGTGGGTGGTGGCCAGCTCGTGCAGGGCCTCGCCCGCGGCCGCGAAGTCGGTGGTCTGGTAGTAGTCGGCGGTCTTCGGGTTCGAGCCGTCGTAGGGCTCCTCGCCGGAGATGGCCCGGAGGTTGAGGCCGGAGACGCCCTCGACCCCCTTGCCGATGCCGACCGCGACGACCCGCTCTCCCTTCGCCTTCACCGCGTTGGCGGCGAAGATGCCGCCCTCCACATCCGCGAAGTGAGTGTTGGAGCCGTCGCCGGTGGAGGGCTTGCTGAAGCGCGTCGGGTTGCCGTCGGTGAGCACGACGACCATGTCGTAGACCGGCTGCGCCGTGGCCACCGCGTGCAGGCCCTGGTCCCAGTTGGTGCCCGCGCCCAGCGTCCAGTTCGCATACTGCGCCTTGAACGCGGACGCCCCGGCCGGTGTCGACACCGACATCGGATCGGGGTGGTTGCCGGCCCCGGTGCTCGGCGAGTTCCGGTCGAAGGAGAACAGCGCCATCCGCGACGGCGTCCCGGTGAGCGCGTCCGCCAGCTTGTCGGTCGCCGCCTTGAGCTGCGGCAGCGCGCTGCCCACCGACGCCGACAGGTCGAGCACCACGGCGACGTCGAGGCCGCAGGACTGCGGCATCGCGGGATTCGTGCGCGACTGCTGCCAGATGCCGCCGGAGGCGACGTACGGGCTCACCGACCAGGTGGTGCTCTTCATGAAGTCGCCGGTCGAGCGGTACGTCTGCCCGGCCGCCAGGGCCGGCGTCTCGAACTGGTACGCCGACTCCAGCGATCCCGAGCCGTTGCCCGGACCGGTGCGCAGCGAGGGGTTCGTGTACCAGCCGGGCGGCACTCCCCCGTCGATCTGCCGCACCCAGTACCGCTGCCCCTCGTGGGCCCCGCCGCTGCCCGTGTCCGGCAAGGTGAAGCTGCAGTCGCCCGCGCCGTCGGAGATGCACTGCGCCCAGGCGTCGGGCAGCGGATCGGTGGCGGTCGCGCTCGCGTACAGGGCGAGCCCGACCCCGGCGAGCGGCGCCACCGTCGCGTCCCCGTCCCGGTCGCCGCCCGTCCTCACGGTGACGACGGACTCCCCGGCCGCAGGCGCCGGCACGTCGGCGGCCACCTGGCCGGGCCCGGCGACGGCCGCGCTCAGCGTGAGCGCGGCCGCGGTGCCGAGGCTCCGCAGCCGCGCCGCCCATGGACGGTGACGCATCATCAGACTCCCGGATAGCACGGACAGACCTTGCCCGAATTTATCCGATTAGAGCCTTATGTCTTTCTATTTCGTCAGGCGTGCCCCGCGGACCGGATCACTTCACGATCGTGATCCGGTCCGCCTTCGGCGGTGCGATCGGGTTCGCCGCGGAGGAGTTGGCCGTCAGGTAGTCGTTGAACGCCTTGAGGTCGTCCGCGCCGACCAGCGGGTTCTTCCCGGCGCCGAGCGCCGCGAAGCCGTCGCCGCCGCCCGCGAGGAAGGAGTTCATCGCGACGCGGTAGGTGGCCGCCGGGTCGATGGCCGCACCGTTCAGCCGGATCGAGTCGGTGACGACACGGGCCGCGCCGGTCTTCGTCATGTCGAGCGTGTACGTGAGCCCGGCGGACGGCTGGAGGATCTTCGGCGACGCCTCGTTCGCCCCGCTGACCTGCTGCTGGAGCGCCTGGACGACCTGCGCGCCGGTGAGGTCGACCAGGTTGACCGTGTTGCTGAAGGGCTGCACGGTGAACGCCTCGCCGTAGGTGACGACCCCGTCGCCCTCGGCGCCGCTCGCCTTGTGCACGAGGTCGGAGCGGACCCCGCCCGGGTTCATCAGGGCCAGACTCGCCTTCGGGTCGAGGGACTTGGCGTGCGCGAGCTGCGCGTCGGCGATGAGGTCACCGAGCGGCTCCTCCGGCGTACCGGCTCCACGGCCCGCGATGTCCGCGGAGATGTAGCCGACGGCCTGGTTCGCGACGGGCGCGGCCAGCTTGTTCCACTTGCCGATCAGCGCCGTCATGTCGGCGGCCTTGTCCTGCGTACGGGAGACGACGTGGTTCGCGGACTTCGCGGACTTCACCGCCGTACGGACGATGTCCTTCGTCCTGCGGTCGTAGGTCAGCGTGGTGTCCGTGTAGAGCTTCCCGTACGAGGACGCGGAGGTGACCATGCGCGGGTTGCCGGACGGGTCCGGGATCGTGCACACGTACGCGTTGTGGGTGTGGCCGGTGACCAGGGCGTCGACCTTCGGCGTGATGCCCTTGGCGATGTCCACGATCGGGCCGGAGACGCCGGAACCGGCGCCCGCGGAGTCGCAGTCGTAGTTGTACGCGGACGAGGCCGGGAGGCCGCCCTCGTGGATCAGGGCGACGATCGACTTCACGCCCTGCTTGTCCAGGATCTTCGCGTACTTGTTGACCGTCTCGATCTCGTCGTGGAACTTGAGGCCCTTGACGCCCGACGCGGAGACGATGTTCGGGGTGCCTTCGAGGGTGACGCCGATGAAGCCGACCTTCACGCCCTTGTGCTTCCACACGTAGTACGGCTTCAGGACCGGCTTGCCGGTCTTCTCGTCCGTCACGTTCGCGGCGAGGTAGGGGTAGTCGGCGCCCTGGAACTTCTTGCCGGCCTCGTAGCAGCCGTCGGTGGGGTGGCAGCCGCCGTTCTGCATGCGGGCCAGCTCGGTGGCGCCCTCGTCGAACTCGTGGTTGCCGACCGAGGTGACGTCCAGGTCCAGCTTGTTCATGGCCTCGACGGTGGGCTCGTCGTGGAAGAGGCCGGACAGCAGCGGGCTGGCGCCGATCAGGTCACCGGCGGCGGCCGTCACGCTGTACGGGTGGTTCTTGCGCGCCGTGCGCAGCGAGGTGGCCAGGTACTCCACACCACCCGCGTCGACCTGCTTCGTCGTGCCGTCGGCCTGCTTCTCGGTGACCTGGCCCGACGAACCGGTCGGCGGCTCCAGGTTGCCGTGGAAGTCGTTGAACGACAGCAGCTGTACGTCCTGGTAGCGGCCGCTGTCCTGGCCGTGACCGTGGCCGTGGCCCCGGTCGTGGGCCGCGCTCGCGGGCAGGGCGGCCATCAGCGCGCCCGCGGTGGCGAGGGTGGCGACGGTGCCGAGCGCGGTTCTCAGACGCCGGTTCGTCCTGGTGGGCATGGAGGATCCCCTTGGGTGCTGTACGGAGACTGCGACTGCCGGGCAGCCTAGGGTCAACGCGCGTAGCACAACAGGGGATTGCAGGTTACGAGCTGGTTGCCGACTCCCGGCGGGGCCCCCGCCGTACCCTCGTAGCCATGACCACGGACCCCGCGAACACCCCCGATCCCGCCCTCCCGGGCCGCCGTATCGACACCCTGACCTCCCTGACCGGCGAGCAGTCCGGCGCCGTGCTGTCCCTGCTCGCCGACGCGGCCCGCGCCGACGGCCAGCAGGCCGTCTCGGAGCAGGGGCGCATCCATCTGCGCGGCGAGCGCGACGGCGTCACGCACCTGCTGCTCTTTGTCGACGAGGACCTGGTCGGCTACGCGCAGCTGGAGGACACCGACCCGGTGGAGGCCCCGGCGGCCGAGCTGGTGGTGCACCCGGCGCGGCGCGGGCAGGGGCACGGGCGGGCGCTCGGCGCGGCGCTGCTCGCGGCGTCGGGCAAGCGGCTGCGGGTGTGGGCGCACGGCGGGCACAGCGCGGCGCGTCATCTGGCGCAGGTGCTCGGCCTGACGCTCTTCCGTGAGCTGCGTCAGATGCGGCGGCCGTTGACCGACCTCGAACTGCCCGAGCCGGTGCTCCCGCCGGGCATCAGGATCCGCACCTTCGTGCCCGGCCAGGACGACGCGGCGTGGCTGGCGGTGAACGCGGCGGCGTTCGCCCACCACCCCGAGCAGGGCTCGCTGACCCAGCGCGACCTGGACGACCGCAAGGGCGAGCCGTGGTTCGACCCGCGCGGCTTCTTCCTCGCGTTCAAGGGCGACGAGCTGGTCGGCTTCCACTGGACGAAGGTGCACGCCGAGGAGCGGCTCGGCGAGGTGTACGTGGTCGGGGTGGCGCCCGAGGGCCAGGGCGGCGGCCTCGGCAAGGCGCTCACCGCGACGGGGCTGCGCCATCTCGCGGCGGCCGGGCTGCCGACGGCGATGCTCTACGTCGACGCGGACAACAAGGCGGCGGTGAGCGTGTACGAACGGCTCGGCTTCACGACGTACGAAACGGATCTGATGTACCGAACCGAGTCATAGCACCCCGGTTTTCCGGAGTTTTCCCGAGAGGGGGCGGCGTCACTTGACGCCGCCCCCTCTCTTGCATCACCCTTTCACTACTTGATTAGTGAAAGGGGGGTACGCCAGTGGCCAAGGACGACCGGCCGGCCGAGCCGGTGATCGAATTCCGCATCGACCGCCACAGCGGCGTCGCCACCTACCTGCAGATCGTCCACCAGACGGAGCAGGCGCTGCGGCTCGGCATGCTCGAGCCCGGCGACAAGCTGCCCACGGCCCGCGAGGTCGTCGAGGCGACGGCCATCAATCCGAACACGGTGCTCAAGGCGTACCGCGAGCTGGAGCGCGAGGGCCTCGTGGAGGCCCGCCGGGGCCTGGGCACCTTCGTGCGCAAGTCCCTGGGCTCCGGCCCGGCGGACTCACCGCTGCGCAGCGAGCTGGAGGACTGGACGAGACGGGCGAGGGAGGCGGGGATGGACCGCGAAGACGTCGCGGCCCTGTTCACCGTCGCACTGGAAGCACACTTCAGCACCACCACCAAGGGGACTTCATGAGTACGGCGATCGAGGCGACGGGCCTCACGAAGCGCTACGGCCGACGGGGCACCGCGGCCCTCGACGACTGCTCGTTCCGCCTGCCCACGGGCCGGATCAGCGCCCTCGTCGGGCCGAACGGCGCGGGCAAGTCGACCCTGCTCGCGATAGCGGCCGGCCTGCTGCGGCCGAGCGCGGGCGAGCTGCGCGTGCTCGGCGCCGTCCCCGGCGAGGCCCGCGCCAAGGTCGCCTATCTCTCCCAGGACAAGCCGCTGCACCCGCAGCTGTCCGTCGCGGACACGCTGCGCATGGGCGCCGAGCTGAACCAGGAGCGGTGGGACGCGGCCTACGCGACACAGATCGTCGAGGCCGGCTCGCTCGACCCGAAGGCGAGGATCCGCTCGCTCTCCGGCGGCCAGCGCACCCGCGTCGCGCTCGCCCTCGCCCTCGGCAAGCGCCCCGAGCTGATGCTCCTCGACGAGCCGATGGCCGACCTGGACCCGCTGGCCCGGCACGAGCTGATGGGCACCCTGATGGCGGACGCCGCCGAGCACGGCACGACCGTGCTGATGTCGTCCCACATCGTCTCCGAGCTGGCCGACGCCTGCGACCACCTGCTGCTCCTCGGCGGTGGCCGGATCCGGCTCGGCGGCGGCATCGACGACCTGCTCGGCGCGCACAGCCTGGTCACCGGCCGCGGCGAGCTGTCCGGCCACACCGTCATCGAGTCCCGCGCCTCGGGCCGCGGCGTCACCGCGCTGATCCGCAGGGAAGGCCCCGTGGGCGACGGCTGGCAGGTGCAGGAGCCCTCCCTGGAGGAGCTGCTCCTGGCCCACCTGCGCTCTCCCGAGGCCCCGGCCCTGCTCACCCCGAGCACCGAGGCCGCGCACCCGACGGCGGTGACCGCGTGAGCACCACCCTCGACAAGCCCGCCACGGCCTCCGGCAAGCCGCCGCTGCGGCGCACCCTGCCCAGCGCCGACGGCCTGGTCTGGACCGTGCTGCGGCTGCACCGCACCGCTCTGTGGGTGTGGACCGGCTATGTCGCCGTCAGCGTCGGCCTGCTGCTGTGGCTGTGGGGCCCCGGCGCCGCCACGGCACAGAAGGCCTTCGACGCGTTCGGGTACGCGGGGACGCAGGAGACGGCCTGGAAGGGCATGTCCTTCTCCCTGACCTCCTTCGGCACCTCCTTCGACTCCCTCTTCTACGACCCGGCGACGTTCACCCGGATCGCGGCGGTCGTCGTCGCCGCCTTCGCGGCGGGCCCGCTGATCGCGCGGGAGCTGGAGCTGGGCACCGCCCGCCTCGCCTGGACCCAGTCGGTGTCCCCGGCCCGCTGGCTCACCGCCAAGCTGGCCCTGCCCGCGATCGCCGTCACCGTCGGCACCGGCCTGATCGTCGCCCTGTACGTGCCGGTGTGGCGGTCCCACAACCACCTGCTGCTCGCCGGCATCGGCCCGCGCTCCTTCTACTTCAACATCGGCCCGGCGACGATCGCGAACGTCCTGTTCGGCCTGGCGCTCGGCGTCTGCGCCGCGCTGGTGATCCGCCGCACGCTGCCCGCGATCGTGGTCGCCGGGACCGGCGCCTATCTGGCCGGCGCGCTGCGCTCCAACTCCTGGCCGTTCCAGGGCATGTACCAGCAGCCGGAGATCCCCGTCCACAACAGGGCGATCACCTCCACGGGCGCACAGATCGCCGACCCCGGGTGCTACGCGGACCAGAAGTGCCTCGCCGCGCACCACGTCACCGGCTTCGACCGGCACTACCTGCCCTCGCCGGACTACTGGCCCCGCCAGCTCACCGAGACGGGCATCCTGCTCGCCCTCACCGCCGTCCTCGTCGTCACGGCCTTCCTGGTCCTGCGCCGCTACCAGCCGAAGAAGTCCCCGAAGCCCGCCGAGGGAGCCGCCGCGTGAGCACCCTCTCCTTCTCGCCCCGCTCGGGGCTGACCTGGACCGTGCTGCGGCTGCACCGCGGCACCCTGTGGCTGTGGACGGCGTACGTCGTCCTCCTCGCGGGCGTCCTGCTGTGGGCCTGGGGCCCGGGCGCCTCGGGCCTGGACATCACCGGAGTCTGCGACCCGGCGGTGGCCAACGAGTGCGTCGCGAAGGGAGCGACCGCGGGCACCTTCCACTACGCCCTGTCGTTCGTGGACCTCTTCCTCTCGCTGCTGCCGCCGGCCGTCGCGGTGTTCGCGGGCGGCGCCCTGATCGGCAGTGAACTGGAGAGCGGAACCGCCCAGTTGGCATGGACCCAGTCCGTGTCTCCGGCCCGCTGGCTGACCACGAAGCTGGCGCTGCCCGCTCTGGCCCTGGTCACCGGCACCGCGCTGCTGGTGGTGCTGCGCCGCCAGGTCTCCGTGGCGGCACCCGGCCTCCACCAGAGCCAGTGGTACTCCGGCGGCTTCGAGGTCCAGGGCCCCGTCGCGGTCGCCCTGCCCCTGCTCGGCCTCGCCTGCGGGGCGCTGATGGCGCTGATCCGCCGGCGCTCGCTGGCCGGCGCCGGTCTCGGCCTGGTGCTCACCCTGGCGCTGACCACGGCCGCCGGAGTGCTGCGCCCGTACCTGTGGCCCACCGTGACCCGCGTGGGCACGGTCGCCCAGGGCTACCTCAAGTTCACCGGCGAGGTGACGAGCGAGGGAGCGGTCACCACCTCCGGCGCACACATCGCCGACCCCCTGTGCGTGACCGACCGGGCCTGCATCGCCGACCACCACATCACCGGCTTCTACCGCGAGGGCCACCCGCCCTCCCACTTCTGGCCGCTCCAACTGGTCGAGACGGGGCTGCTGCTGGCCGTCACCGCCCTGATCGTGTCCGTCACCTACGGCATCCTGCGCAGGAGGGTCACCCGATGAGCGCCACGGCCGCCGCCCAGACCGCCCCGGCGCTCCGCGCGCCGCGGCCCCGCGGAAAGAGATCCGGCTCATGACCCAGACGCTCCCGGCACCCCCGCGCACCCTGCGCGCCCTGCGTCCCTCCGGCACCGTGTGGGCGGCGCTGCGCCTGCACCGGATCGCCCTGTGGGGGTGGCTCGCGCTGGTCCTGGCCACGAGCGGCCTGCTGCTGTGGCTGCTCGGACCGGGAGCGGATGCGGCCGCACGACAGCTGGCCCGATGCGCGCCCTCGGACTGTGAGTTCATCGGCGGCCCGTCGTTCCACTACGACCAACTCCTGCGACTGGTGGGCGCGTTCCTCTACCTGACGCCGTACATCGCGGCGCTCTTCATGGGTGCCGTCTGTGTGGGGCGCGAACTGGAGCGCGGGACCGCGCAGTTGGCCTGGGTGCAGTCCGTCAGCCCGGCCCGCTGGCTGGCGACGACGGTCGGGGTGCCGGCGGCCTGGTTCCTCGCCGGGATGGTTCCCCTGGTCACCCTGCACCATCTCGTATGGGCGACCGGGCCGGGTCCGCTCATCCCTTGGCACGACGAGTACCTGTTCCTCGGTACGGGCCCCCTCGCGCCGGCCCGCGTCCTGCTGGGCCTCGCGGTCGGCGCGCTGGGCGGAGTCCTGTTCCGCAAGGCCCTGGCCGGTGGCGTCGCCGGGGTCGCCGCCCTCCTGATGACCGGGTGGCTGAGCTCGCGCTACCGCGTCAGCCTGTGGCCCACCGTCACCGAGCACGGCGCGCTGCCGCCGGTCCCGCCCGCCGATTCCCAGGTGCTCAGGCGCGACGTCGTCACCGCGGCCGGCGAGCGCGTCACCAACGACCTGGCGTGCGTCGACGCGGAGACCGAGGCAAAGCTGAGGCACTGCGCCCGCGGCTTCCAGGACTTCTCGGTGACGTACCACCCGCCGTCCCACTACTGGCCCCTCCAGCTGACGGAAGCGGCCGGATCGCTGCTCCTGACAGCAGCGGCGACAGCACTGGCCTTCACCCTCCTCCGCCGCCACACCCCGTAACCACCACCGCCCCACCGCCCCACCGCCCGTCGCCTTGGGCAATCTGCCGCCAAGGGCGGCAGGGTGGGCAAGGCGGCCCCCCGGCGCGGGGCGAGCGCCCGTCGGACCCGCGCCACAGCCCGGCCCCGCATCCCGGCCCCGCGCACGGCCGTCAGACCCCGGAAGGACAGACCCCGGCCCCCCGTAGACGCCGGGGAGCCGCCCGCCCATAGCCCGCACGTCATATCGCCGTAACCAGTGATTCAGACGCGGTTGCGACCCTCACGGAATGCAGCCCCCCGCGTCGGACACCCCCTCGACCCCGCCGGAACCCCCCACCCCGCAAGCGCCCACCCCCGGCAGGCTCCGCCTCGCCCCCGCGCTCAGCGACCTTCCCGGCGCGCCCGAGACCGTCTCCGCGCGGAAGAATGGGCCCATGAGCCAGCCGAACGCCGCCCAGGACCAGTCCGCAGCCGAGTCCGAGCCCTCCTCGGCCCCCTCGGCATCGCACCCGCAGCCCTCCGTGGGCTCCCTCGCAGCGCACCGCCCGCACCCGGTGGCCAGCGGCGACTACGAACGGTCGGCCGCGAAGCTGGCCGGCATCGTCGCGGACATCGACGCGGACCCGGACGACTACACGGACGACTACGCGGCGCAGGACGGCGCGGAGCTGCCCCAGGGCCGCTTCCTGGACCGGGAGCGCAGCTGGCTGGCGTTCAACGAGCGGGTCCTGGAGCTGGCCGAGGACCCGAGCACGCCGCTCCTGGAGCGGGCGAACTTCCTGGCGATCTTCGCCTCGAACCTGGACGAGTTCTTCATGGTCCGCGTGGCCGGCCTCAAGCGCCGCATCGCGACCGGCGTCGCCACCCGATCGGCCTCGGGCCTGCAACCGCGTGAAGTGCTCGAACTGATCTGGAACCGGTCCCGGGAGCTCATGGCCCGGCACGCCGCCTGCTACCAGGACGAGGTCGCCCCGGGCCTGGCCGACGAGGGCATCCACGTCGTGCGCTGGAACGAGCTGACCGACAAGGAGCAGTCCCGGCTCTACACGCTGTTCATGCAGCAGATCTTCCCGGTGCTCACCCCCCTCGCGGTGGACCCGGCGCACCCCTTCCCGTACATCTCGGGCCTGTCCCTGAACCTCGCGGTCGTGGTCAGCAACCCGGTGAGCGGCCACCGCCACTTCGCCCGCGTCAAGGTCCCGCCGCTGCTCGCCCGCTTCCTGGAGGCGTCCCCGCAGCGCTACGTCCCCATCGAGGACGTGATCTCGGCGCCCAAGCACCTGGGCGAGCTGTTCCCCGGCATGACGATCGAGGAGCACCACATGTTCCGCGTCACGCGGAACGAGGACCTGGAGGTCGAGGAGGACGACGCCGAGAACCTCCTCAAGGCGCTGGAGAAGGAGCTCATGCGGCGCCGCTTCGGCCCGCCGGTGCGCCTGGAGGTCGAGGAGACGATCGACTCGGAGGTGCTCAGCCTCCTCGTCCGCGAGCTGAAGATCAGCGAGGCGGAGGTCTATCCGCTCCCCGGCCTGCTCGACCTCACCGGCCTCTTCTCCATCGCGGGCATCGACCGTCCCGAGCTGAAGTACCCGAAGTTCGTCGCGGGCACGCACCGCGACCTCGCCGAGGTGGAGTCGGCGTCGGCGCCCGACATCTTCGCGGCCCTGCGCAGTCATGACGTGCTGCTCCACCACCCGTACGACTCGTTCTCCACCTCCGTCCAGGCGTTCCTGGAGCAGGCCGCCGCCGACCCGGACGTGCTGGCCATCAAGCAGACGCTGTACCGGACCTCGGGCGACTCCCCGATCGTCGACGCGCTGATAGAGGCCGCCGAGGCGGGCAAGCAGGTCCTCGTCCTGGTCGAGATCAAGGCCCGCTTCGACGAGCAGGCCAACATCAAGTGGGCGCGGAAGCTGGAAGAGGCGGGCTGCCACGTCGTCTACGGCCTGGTGGGCCTCAAGACGCACTGCAAGCTCTCGCTCGTGGTCCGCCAGGAGGGCGAGTCGCTCGTCCGCTACAGCCACGTCGGCACCGGCAACTACCACCCCAAGACCGCCCGCCTCTACGAGGACCTGGGCCTGCTCACCGCGAACCAGGAGGTCGGGGCCGACCTCTCCGACCTCTTCAACCGGCTCTCCGGCTACTCGCGCCGCGAGACCTACCGCCGCCTCCTCGTCGCCCCCAAGTCCCTGCGCACGGGGCTGATCACGCGGATCGAGAAGGAGGTCCAGCACCACCGTGCGGGCCGCCCGGCGTACGTCCGCATCAAGGTCAACTCGATGGTCGACGAGGCGATCATCGACGCCCTGTACCGGGCGTCGCAGGCAGGCGTCCCGGTCGACGTGTGGGTGCGCGGCATCTGTGCCGTGCGCCCCGGCGTCACCGGCCTGTCGGAGAACATCCGGGTCCGCTCGGTACTCGGCCGCTTCCTGGAGCACTCCCGGGTCTTCGCCTTCGGCAACGCCGGCGAGCCCGAGGTGTGGATAGGCAGCGCCGACATGATGCACCGCAACCTCGACCGCCGCATCGAGGCCCTGGTCCGCGTCGAGGACCCGGCCCACCGCGCCGCCCTCAGCCGGCTGCTCGAAACGGGGATGTCCGACACCACCGCCTCCTGGCACCTGGGCCCGGACGGCAACTGGACCCGGCACGCGACCGACCCGTCGGACCCGGCCGGACGCCCCCTGCGGAACGTACAGGAGATGCTCATAGACGCCCGGAGGCGCCGGCGTGGCACAGCAACACCTTGAGTCCAGCGAGCCGTCGGGAACCGGCCCGCACCCCGGGCCGGCGAACGGTCCGGCCGGCGCCCCGCGCCCGGGCGCACCCGGCACACCCACCGCTGCGGAGGACGGCGACATCCTCGGGACGTACCTCCGGGAGCAGGCGACCGAGTTCCTGCGCTCGCTGCGCCGGCACGGCGAGAGCGGCGCGGCGGGCGGCCCCGCGGCCGAGGCGGCCCGCACCCTGCGCCGCGCCGCCCGCCGGATCAGCGGCACCCTGCACACCTTCCGCCCGCTCCTCGACGCGGAGTGGTCGGACGAGCTGCGCCCCGAACTGGCCTGGCTGTCCGGCACGCTGGCCCAGGAGCACGCCTGCGCGGAGCGGCTGGTCCGGCTGACCGACGCCCTGCACCGGCTGACGTCGGCGGCCTCCGGTTCCACCGGCGGCGCCCTGCCCCAGCAGGCGACCGCCGCCTCGGCCCCGGCCACCACCCTGGCCCTCGGCTCGGCCAAGGCGGCGGCGCTCCTCGACCGCCAGCTCACCCTCGCCAGGACGCGCGCCCACAGCGCCGCCCTGCAGTCCCTGGGCAGCCCCCGCTTCCACGCGGTCGCGGACCGGGTCGCCGTGCTGGCCAGCGAGGTGCCGCTGGCCGCGGCGGGCGGCGGCGCGCTGTCCAAGCTGGCCGGGGAGGCCGAGTCCCGCCTCACCGAGGCGGTCGGCGCCCTGCACCACCCGGGCGGCCGGCTCCCCACCCCGTACAACCCGGACGCGGACGCGCCCTGGCACCACGTACGCCTCCTACTGCGCCTGCACCGCTACGCGCAGGAGGTGCTGCCCGGCGCGGACCGGGCGTCCGTGAGACTGACCGCCGCGGCGCACGCCCTCAACACGCACCGCGACGCCGCGGAGGCCGCGGCAGCGGCAGCGCACGCGGCGCGCACCCCGCGCATCGCCCCCGCGACGGCGTACGCCCTCGGTGTGCTCCACGCCGACCAGCGCCATCAGGTGGAGGCCGCAAGGAACGCGTTCGGACAGACGTGGCAGCGAGAGACGGTGAGAACCCCATGACCCTGCCCGACCCCTACGACACCGACGCCCACGAGACCCACGACGCCCGCACCACCAACGACCCCGACGACACCGTGCTGGCCGCGGGCTGCATCCTGTGGCGCCGCGCCCTGCTCGACGACGGCCTGGAGATCTGCCTCGTCCACCGGCCCAAGTACGACGACTGGTCGCACCCCAAGGGCAAGCTGAAGCGCGGCGAGACCGCGCTGGCCGGCGCGCTGCGCGAGGTGCGCGAGGAGACCGGCCACGAGTGCGCGCCGGGCGCCGTCCTGCCCACGCTGCGCTACACGGCCAACGGCCGGCCCAAGAAGGTCAGCTACTGGGCGGCGGAGGCCACCTCGGGCGCCTTCCTGCCCAACCGCGAGGTGGACCGCATCCTCTGGCTGCCGCCCACCGCGGCCCGCAACCGCCTCACCCAGCCCCGCGACCGCAAGCTCGTGGACGCGCTCCTCGCCGCGCTGCACATGACGTGACGTAACCCCTCCGTGACCTAACCACACCGCCTGCTTAGGTTCACCCTCCGTTCACTCACGGCCATCGGTCACTTCACCTGATCTGCTTAATTTCAGCCTTACGCGGTGCGGCCCCGGCAACGGGAAGCAGCTCGCCGCTCGACTGACATTCCGCAGACTTTCGCACGCCGCCGCAGTGCCAGACACCCCGGCCGGCGGCTCCTGGAAGGAACATCCGAAGGTGAAGCTTCAGCGCAAGAACCGGCTCCGCGCCCTCTCTCTCGGCGCTCTCGCCGTCTCCGGCGCCCTGGCCCTCACGGCGTGCGGCTCGGACGACACGAACTCCGGCGGCAGCAGCAACAGCAGCGCCAGCACGTCCGGCAGCGCCAAGAACATCGAGTGCAAGGACGCCAAGGGCCAGCTTCTCGGCAACGGCTCGTCGGCCCAGGCGAATGCGATCGACGCGTGGCGCCAGACGTTCTCCCAGGCCTGCTCGGGCGTGCAGATCAACTACAAGCCCGAGGGCTCCGGCGCCGGTGTGACCGCCTTCAACCAGGGCCAGGTCGCCTTCGCCGGCTCCGACTCGGCGCTCAAGCCGGAAGAGGTCACCGCCTCCAAGAAGGTCTGCAAGGGCGGCCAGGGCATCGACCTGCCGATGGTCGGCGGCCCGATCGCCGTCGCGTACAACCTGGACGGCGTCGACAGCCTCGTCCTGGACGGCCCGACCCTCGCCAAGATCTTCGACTCGAAGATCACCAAGTGGGACGACGCGGCGATCAAGAAGCTGAACCCCGACGCCAAGCTCCCCTCCACCAAGATCCAGGCGTTCCACCGCTCGGACGAGTCCGGCACCACGGACAACTTCACCAAGTACCTCAAGGCCACGGCCGCGAGCGACTGGAAGTATGAGGGCGGCAAGGCCTGGCAGGCCAAGGGCGGCCAGTCCGCGCAGGGCTCCTCCGGCCTCGCCCAGCAGGTCAAGCAGACCTCCGGTTCGATCACCTACGTCGAGCTGTCCTACGCCAAGGACGGTCTGAAGACGGTCGACATCGACACCGGCGCCTCCGCCCCGGTCAAGGCCACCACGGAGAACGCCTCCAAGGCGATCGCCGACGCCAAGGTCGTGGGCACGGGCAAGGACCTCGCCCTGGAGCTGAACTACGCCACCAAGGCCGACGGCGCCTACCCGATCACCCTCGTCACCTACGAGATCGTCTGCGACAAGGGCAACAAGTCGGACACCCTCGCCGCCACCAAGTCCTTCCTGACCTACATGGCCAGCGAGCAGGGCCAGGGCGCCCTGGCCGAGCTGGGCTACGCCCCGATCCCGGCCGAGATCAACGCGAAGGTCCGCGAGACCGTCGCGAGCATCAGCTGACCCCGCGTGCGGGCCGCTCACCCGGGTGAGCGGCCCGCACCGTCCGGTGCACCGCCGCCAGAAGCTCCGTGACCTCCTCATCGGGTCCGGGACTTCGCAGACCGGAGAACCCCATGGACATCACCACGCAACCACCCGCGCCACCGGCGCCCACCGACCGCCCCACCACCGGCCAGGCCAAGCGCGCCGCCCGCGGCGCCACCCGCCCCGGAGACCGGATCTTCCTCGGCCTCTCCCGCGGCGCGGGCATCCTGCTCCTGGTGGTCATGGCCGCCATCGCGGTCTTCCTGACCTACCGTGCCGCTCTCGTCCTCCCCGACAACAACGGCAACTTCCTCACCACGTTCGAATGGAACGCGACGGCCGAGCCGCCCGTCTTCGGCATAGCCGTGCTGGCCTTCGGCACCGTCGTCACCTCGATCGTGGCCATGCTGATCGCGGTCCCGGTCGCCGTTGGCATCGCGCTCTTCCTGACGCACTACGCGCCGAAGCGGCTGAGCGGCTCCATCGCCTACGTGATCGACCTGCTGGCCGCCGTGCCCTCGATCGTCTACGGCCTGTGGGGCGCCCTCTTCCTGGTGCCGCACATGGAGGGCCTGTTCGGCTGGCTCGACGACTACTTCGGCTGGACCGGCATCTTCGCCTGGGAGGGCGGCGCCCCGCGCACCCTGCTCACCGTCGGCATCCTGCTGGCGATCATGATCCTGCCGATCATCACGAACGTCTCCCGCGAGGTCTTCAAGCAGGCCCCCCTGATGCACCAGGAGGCGGCCCTCGCGCTCGGCGCCACCCGCTGGGAGGTCATCCGCATGTCGGTGATCCCCTTCGGCCGGTCCGGCGTGATCTCGGCCTCGATGCTCGGCCTCGGCCGCGCGCTCGGCGAGACGATGGCCGTCGCCACGGTCCTCTCCCCAGACTTCCTGATCCACGCCAGCCTGCTCGACCCGGGCGGCGGCACCTTCGCGCAGAACATCGCCGCGAAGTTCGCCGAGGCCAACGACCAGGGCCGTGACGCCCTCATCGCCTCCGGTCTCGTCCTCTTCGTCATCACGCTGATCGTGAACGGCGCGGCCCGCATGATCATCGCCCGCCGCAAGGAGTACTCGGGGGCCAACGCATGAGCACCACCACCCCTCTCGTGAAGCGCCCCGGCTCGCTCAGCGCCGCCCGGCTGCCCCGCTGGTTCCCGTGGGTGGCGGCCGTCGGCTCGGTCGCCGTCGGCTGCGCGATCGGACTCGGCGCCGGTCTGTCCAGCCGCGTCCAGTGGGGCCTGCTCGCCGCCCTGGTCTTCGTCCTCGGCACCTACGCCATCGCCACGAAGGTCGAGGGCCGGCGCCAGGCCAAGGACCGGGTCGCGACCAGCATCATCTGGGTGTCGTTCATCCTGGCCGTGATCCCGCTCGCCTCGCTCGTCTACGAGACGGTCAAGCGCGGCGTGAAGGTGCTCGACCCGTACTTCCTGACCCACTCGATGGGCTTCGTCACCAGCTACCAGCCCGGCGGCGGCATCTACCACGCCCTCCTCGGCACCCTGGAGCAGGTCGGCCTCGCCACCCTGATCTCGGTCCCGGTCGGCCTGCTGACGGCGATCTACCTGGTGGAGTACGGCCGCGGCAAGCTCGCGAAGGCCGTCACGTTCTTCGTCGACGTCATGACGGGCATCCCCTCCATCGTGGCGGGCCTGTTCATCCTGTCCTTCTGGATCCTCATCCTCGGCTTCGGCTACTCCGGCTTCGCCGGCTCGATGGCCCTGTCCATCCTGATGATCCCGGTCGTGGTCCGCTCCACCGAGGAGATGCTCAAGCTCGTCCCGAACGAGCTGCGCGAGGCCTCCCTCGCCCTCGGCGTGCCGAAGTGGCGCACGATCCTCAAGGTCGTCCTGCCGACGTCGATCGGCGGCATCACCACCGGCGTCATGCTGGCCATCGCCCGCATCGCCGGCGAGACCGCCCCGGTCCTCCTCCTGGTCTTCGGCAACCCGCTGATCAACGCGAACCCCTTCGACGGACCGCAGGCGTCCCTGCCGCTCTACATCTACGACCAGTACGCCAAGAGCGGCGGCAGCCAGGCCGCGTACGACCGTGCCTGGGCCGCGGCCCTCGTACTGATCGCCTTCATCATGATCCTCAACCTCGTGGCCCGCGGCATCGCCCGCTGGAAGGCCCCGAAGACGGGCCGCTGACGCGGCTGTATTCAGCGACTCGAACTCTCGGAAGCGAAGTAATCCCATGGCCAAGCGAATAGACGTAAGCGGTCTGACCGCCTACTACGGATCCCACAAGGCGATCGAAGACATCTCCATGACCGTCGAGCCCCGCTCGGTGACGGCCTTCATCGGCCCCTCCGGCTGCGGCAAGTCGACGTTCCTGCGCACCCTCAACCGGATGCACGAGGTCACCCCCGGCGGCCGCGTCGAGGGCAAGGTCCTGCTGGACGACGAGGACCTGTACGCCTCCACGGTCGACCCGGTCGCCGTGCGCCGCACGGTCGGCATGGTCTTCCAGCGCCCCAACCCCTTCCCGACGATGTCGATCTTCGACAACGTGGCGGCGGGCCTGAAGCTCAACGGCACGTACAAGAAGGCGGAGCTCGCCGAGGTCGTCGAGAAGTCGCTGAAGGGCGCCAACCTCTGGAACGAGGTCAAGGACCGCCTGAACAAGCCCGGCTCGGGCCTCTCCGGCGGCCAGCAGCAGCGCCTCTGCATCGCCCGCGCGATCGCGGTCGAGCCCCAGGTCCTGCTCATGGACGAGCCCTGCTCGGCCCTCGACCCGATCTCCACCCTCGCCATCGAGGACCTGATCGGCGAGCTGAAGGAGCGCTTCACGATCGTCATCGTGACGCACAACATGCAGCAGGCGGCCCGCGTCTCGGACCGCACCGCGTTCTTCAACCTCGCCGCCGTGGGTCAGCCCGGCAAGCTCATCGAGATCGACGAGACGGAGCGCATCTTCTCCAACCCGTCGGTCCAGGCCACCGAGGACTACATCTCGGGCCGCTTCGGCTGATCCCGCCCCTCCCCCGATCCCCTCGTGGCGCTGCATGGCGGTGCCGCCACGAGGAAAGAGAGAAGACCCGCCCCCGAAAGGGGGCGGGTCTTCGATCTTGGCGGCGCGGGGAACTGCGCGACCAGCAACGACGAAAGCCGCGGACGCACCCGCTCGTGCACCGAGCAGACGCGTCCGCGGCTTTTTCTGGCTGGGCGCAGACCCCGCCGGGGCTTAGCCGAAGGCCAGCCAGACGATCCCGTAAGAAGCGGCAGCGACCAGGGCGGCGGCCGGCATCGTGATGAACCACCCGATGACGATGTTCTTGGCGACACCCCACCGCACGGCGTTCACCCGCTTCGTGGCCCCGACACCCATGATCGCCGAGGTGATGACGTGCGTCGTCGAGATCGGCGCGTGGAACAGGAACGCCGAGCCGAACATGATCGAGGCGCCGGTCGTCTCGGCGGCGAACCCCTGCGGCGGGTCCAGCTCGATGATCTTGCGGCCGAGGGTCCGCATGATGCGCCAGCCGCCCGCGTAGGTGCCGAGCGACAGCATCACGGCACAGACGATCTTGACCCAGACCGGAATCGGGTCCTCGAACGTCTCGTGGCCGCCGATGACCAGCGCCATGACCACGATGCCCATGGTCTTCTGCGCGTCCTGGAGGCCGTGGCCGAGCGCCATGCCGGCCGCGGAGACGGTCTGCGCGATCCGGAAGCCGCGCTTGGCCTTGTGCGGGTTGGACCGCCGGAAGAGCCACATGATGGCCGTCATCACCAGGTAACCGACGACGAGACCGATCACCGGCGACGTGAACATCGGGATGACGATCTTCTCCCACACCCCGGACCAGTAGACGGTGGTCCCGCCCGCGAGGGCGGCACCCACCATTCCACCGAACAGGGCGTGCGAGGACGAGGAGGGAAGCCCGAAGTACCAGGTGATGAGGTTCCACACGATGGCACCGGCGAGGGCGGCGAACAGAATGCCCATGCCCTTGTCGCCCTCGGGGGTCGCGATGATCCCCTCACTCACCGTCTTGGCGACACCGCTGCCGAGGAAGGCACCGGCGAGGTTCATCACAGCGGCCATGGCGAGCGCCGCACGGGGCGTCAGGGCACGGGTGGATACGGAAGTGGCGATGGCGTTCGCGGAGTCGTGAAAGCCGTTCGTGTACGTGAATCCGAGCGCGACGCCGATCGTCACGATCAGGGAGAAGGTGTCCATGAGCCGGCCTCAGGACTCCTTCACGGCGATGGTCTCCACCGTGTTGGCGACATGCTCGAACGCGTCGGCGGCTTCCTCCAGCACATCCACGATCTGCTTCAGCTTCAGCACCTCGATGGCGTCGTACTTGCCGTTGAAGAGCGTGGCCAGAAGCTTGCGGTGGATCTGGTCGGCCTGGTTCTCCAGACGGTTGACCTCGATCCAGTACTCGGTGAGGTTGTCCATCGTCCGCAGATTGGGCATGGCCTCGGCGGTCAGCTCGGCCGCCCGCGCCAGGACCTCGATCTGCTGCTCGACACCCTTGGGCAGTTCCTCGACCTGGTAGAGGACGACGAGGTCGACGGCCTCCTCCATGAAGTCCATGATGTCGTCGAGGGACGACGCGAGGTTGTAGATGTCCTCGCGGTCGAAGGGTGTGATGAACGAGGAGTTCAGCTGGTGGAAGATCGCGTGGGTGGCGTCGTCACCGGCGTGTTCGGCTGCCCGCATCCGCTCCGCGATCTCGGCCCGGGCGGAGGAGTCCGCACCGAGCAGTTCCATCAGGAGCTTCGAGCCCGTGACGATGTTGTCCGCGGATGCGGCGAACATGTCGTAGAAGCTCGTCTCCCTGGGGGTCAGACGAAAGCGCACGTGGGGTCCTCGGGGTGCTCTGGATTGGGTCAGGCTGATGCTAGGCGCATCATCCGGCCACGGCTAACCGGCGTTCCCCCAGTGTCGCCCATCAGGCACAGTGATCAGCACGGGGTGCGGCAAATCGGTTACCCTATACCCACCGGGGGTATACGAGCATGACAACGGGAGGTCGGACACGATGACCACGGACGCCACCGAAGCAGAGCCCACGGCCGAGATCGTGACCGACCACGACCGCGGCATCCACGGCTACCACCACCAGAAGGCCGAGCACCTCAAGCGCCTGCGCCGGATCGAGGGCCAGATCCGCGGACTGCAGCGCATGGTGGACGAGGACGTCTACTGCATCGACATACTCACCCAGGTCTCGGCCTCCACGAAGGCCCTGCAGTCGTTCGCGCTCCAGCTCCTGGAGGAGCATCTGCGCCACTGTGTGGCGGACGCCGCACTCAAGGGCGGCGACGAGATCGACGCCAAGGTCGAAGAGGCCACGAAGGCGATCGCGCGACTGCTGCGCACCTGAGCACCCGAGCACCCGAGCACCCGAGCACCCGAGCACCCGAGCACGCGGAACGGGCGACGGCCCGAAAAGGCCGTCGCCCGCGTCAGTGCAGGTCGCCCGGGCTTTCGGGCAACGCCTCAGCGACCCGCAGCACCTCGTCGATCCGGTCCGCGCTGAGCCGTCCCTCGGAGACGGCGGAGGCCGCGATGATCAGCTCTCCGCAGAGCTCGATCTCGGCGAGGGCGACATAGTCCTGAACAGCCGTACCGCCCACCGGAGCCACGTCCATCACCCCTTCCGCGGTTGCCGACTCATGGAGTCGGCTTCCTAGAGTAGGCAGCCGCACACGCCCGGCGCATGGCACGGAAGAACCATTTCCGCTCCCCCGGAGGGCCCCCGGGCGGACCCCGCGGGCACCCACCGGGCGCACTACCGCTCGGCGACCTTCCCCGCGAAGATGTCCTTCTTGTCCGGAAGCTCGACCTTCGCCGGCCTGCCGAACTCGTAGAGCAGCGTCGTCGAGGCGACGTCCACGTCCTTCTTCGGCTCCCCGGCCGCCTGCTGCTCCGCGAAGCTGAAGCGGTGCGTGATCTTCCGGATCAGTCCCTCGTCGTCCAGATACACGTCGAAGGGCACCGGCGAACTGCCGAACCCTTTCACCGCGGCCGCCAGCGCCTTACGGTTCCCCGCGGACGCGGCCTTCGCCGCGGCGGCGAGATCGATGCGCCCCTTGTAGTGCCGGGTCGGCACCCCGGCGACATCGGCCTCTCCCGCGTACGTCACGTCCCGCGCGCCGCGCAGGAGTTCGGCGGCGGTGAGCGGATCGGTGGCACCGCCGGTGACCAGATTGCCGTCGTTGAGGGACGCGGTGTCGAGGCGGACCCACTTGTCGGCGGGCACGCCCGCGCCCCGGTTCTTCATGTAGAGGGCGCCGGGCACGAGGAGTTCGGTGATGGGCCGGTGCTCCTGGGCCCCGGCCGCGTCCTGCGGCAGCCGCACCTGGAGCTGCCCGAGCCCGGCCCGGTAGTCGTACACGCCCTCGCCCCGGATGGTGACCCGGGTGCCGCCGCTGGCCATCTGCATCGACGTCCGCGCCCGCGAACTGCCCTCACGGACCAGCCGGTCCGGGGCGTCCCGCACGGCCTTGACCGGGTCGCTCTCGCGGTCCCCCGCGCGGGCGCCGCCACCGCACCCGGCCGCACCCGCCACGACGCCCGCCAGGGCGACGGCGACCGCCGCCGTTCTGCGTGCCGACCGCGGCGATCCCATCGGGCCCGCCGAGCCCGCCGAACTCCCGTCCTGCTGCACCACCATCGCTTGCCTACCCCCAAGCCTGTCCGTGGGTCGTGCGGCCCCTCTGTCGTTCCGGTTAACGACGAGTAGGGTCACCCGTCACGCGAACGGGGGGTTTACAGAAGGGTTCACACAACCCCGCTACCGTGGCGCCGTGGACGGGCGACAGCAGGACCAGCAGCAGACGGACCACGCCACGACGGTCGCGGAACAGGGCAGATTCTGTCTCGCCCGCTGCACGTGCGGCTGGCGCGGTCCGGCCAGAAGGGCCCGCAGCAGGGCCCGTACGGACGCACAGGAACACGTCGACGCCGCCTGACGGGCCCCGCGGGGTACAGGGAACCCACGGCTCCCAGTTCTCGTCTCGTACCCCGGGGGCTACGGGAGGCGGAACGGACATGGGCAGCACGGGCATAGAACGGCGTACGTTCATGGCGGCGTCGGCGGCCGCGCTCACGACGACGGTCTCGGCCTGCTCGTCGCCGGCCGGCGATTCCCCGGCGGCATCCTCGTCGGCGGCGTCGAGATCCTCGTCCCCGTCCTCCCCGTCCTCCCTGTCTCCCCTGCGCTCCACCAGCGCCTCGGCCCGGGCCACCGCCGCGGCGAACCTGGACGCGCTGGCGAAGGACCTCGACGGCTCCCTGGTCCGCCCCGGCCAGGCCCGTTGGGCGGCGGCGCACCAGCTGTACAACACCCGCTTCGACGACCTGAAACCGACGGCGGTCGCCTATGTCGCGGGCCCCGACGACCTCCGTACGACGCTGGCGTACGCCCGCGCACACAAGGTCCCGGTGGCGATACGCAACGGCGGGCACTCGTACGCGGGCTGGTCCTCGGGCAACGGACGGCTGATCCTCGACGTGTCCCGCATGAAGTCCGTCCGCGCCTCGGGCGGCGAGGCGGTGATCGGCGCCGGCGCGAAACTCATCGACGTCTACCGGGCACTGGCGGCCAAGGGCGTCACGATCCCGGCGGGCTCCTGCCCCACGGTCGGCGTCTCGGGCCTGACGCTCGGCGGCGGCCACGGCGTCGTCTCCCGGGCCTACGGCCTGACCTGCGACAGCCTCACCGGCGCCACCCTGATCACGGCGGACGGCAAGGAGCTGACCGCCGACTCCCGCACCAACAAAGACTTGTTCTGGGCGCTGCGCGGCGCGGGCAACGGCCAGTTCGGCGTCGTCACCGAGCTCCGCTTCAAGACCCACCCGGCCCCGCAGGGCGTCTCCGCGTACATGTCCTGGCCCTGGTCGAAGGCGGCCACGGTGCTCAAGGCGTGGCAGAAGTGGGGCCCCGCCCAGCCGGACGAGATCTGGTCGTCCCTGCACGTGGCGAACGCGGCGGGAGGCACCCCCACCGTCTCCGTCTCCGTGTTCTCACTGGGCACGTACACCGAACTGCAGAACGCGGTGGACCGCCTCGCCGACGGCTCCGGCGGCCCGGGCCCGGCCTCCTCGGTCTCCCTCAAGCGCCACTCCTACGAGGAGGCCATGGAGATCTACGCGGGCTGCTCCGGCTTCACCGCCGACGCCCAGTGCCATCTGCCGGGCGCCACCCCCGGCCGCTCCGCGCAGGGCGCACTCCAGCGCGAGACCTACGCGGCACACTCGGACTTCTTCGACCGGAACCTGTCGGACGCGGGCGTGCGCACGCTCCTGCGTCAGCTGTCGTCGGTCTCGTCGGGCGCGGGTTCCGTCGCCCTCACGGCGCTCGGCGGCGCGGTCAACCGGGTGGACCCGACGGCCACGGCGTTCGTCCACCGCCGCTCGCGGATGCTCGCGCAGTACATCGTGAGCTGGCGCGCGGGCACGTCCGGCACGAGCGCCCGCGACTGGCTGAAAAAGACGCACACCGCGATGCGCCCGTACGCGTCCGGCGCGGCGTACCAGAACTACACGGACCCGACGCTGACCGACTGGAAGAAGGCCTACTACGGCGACGCGGCCACCCGCCTGACGAAGCTGAAGAAGCAGTACGACCCCGAGAACTTCTTCACGTTCCCGCAGTCGCTTTGAAGCGCTGCGGCAGTGGCGCCCCGTAAGGGGCGCGGGGAACTGCGCGAGAAGCCCCACCGGCCGCCACCCGGCGACGCAACGCCCCCCTAAGCGGCGAGATCCCGCTCCTCTGACCCCCCGGAGGCCCCCCGGGCCTCAGGAATCTCCACGGCGGCCGGCGCGGCCCCCGGCGACCAGACCAGCCAGGACAGCCGCCCGACCCGCCCGACGGCCCGGGCGAGCGGCGTGATCAGGGCGGAGGCCAGCGGCGAGAGCAGCAGCGCCACAGCCGTACCGAGGGCGAACCCGCCGACGACGTCGGTCGGGTAGTGCACGCCCATGAAGACCCGGCAGAACCCTTCCAGAACGGCCAGCCCGATCGCGGCGAGGCCGAGTCTGCGGTGGGCGACGAAGAGGGCCGCGCCCATGGCCATGGCCAGCGTGGCGTGGTCGCTGACGAACGAGAAGTCGGTCTTGCCGTCCACGAGGACGGTGAGCCCGTCATGGTCCTTGAACGGCCGCGGCCGCTCGACGAACCCGCGGATCGGCACGTTCACCAGCACGGCGACGGCGGCGGCCAGCGGCGCCCACACGACGGCGGCGACCGAGGAGGCGGCGTCGTCGAGCGTGTCCCGCTTGCGCGCTCCCCACCAGGTCCAGAGGACGACGAGGACGAGCCCGAGCAGAATCCCGTACTCGCCGACGAACTCCATCGTGCGGTCGAACCAGCCGGGCGCGTCCGCGGCCAGGCCGTTGATGTCGTAGAGCAGCGTGACGTCAGGGTTCGACCCGGAAGTCTCGAGTGCTGCGAGTGCCTCGAGTCCAGCCATAGCTCAGCGGCCCCTTCATCATCTGCGTGCTACCCGTGTCGGCCACCCCCGTGGACTTCATTCGGTTCAGGAAGAGGAACGCACAGCCTCACTCACTACGTTCCACGTTCCACCGAATGATCACGCAGACGTTATCGAAGAGAGACACGAACCCGCAGCTCAGAGCCTGGGATTAACGGAGAGTTCCGGCCACGTCACACTTCCGGCGACGCACTGGGCACCGCTTTCGCGCCATCCTCCGTTACCCGTGTCGCACCGAAGTAATCAGGCGTGTCGACCGGATCGAACCGGATCACGGCGCCCGTCCGCGGCGCGTCGATCATGTACCCGCCCCCGACGTAGATCCCGACGTGCCGGATGGCGCGGCTGTTGGTGAGGTCGTCGGAGAAGAAGACCAGGTCACCGGGGAGCAGCTCGCTGCGCTTGGGGTGCGGTCCCGCGTTGTACTGGTCGTTGGCGACACGCGGCAGCCGGATCCCCACACTGGAGTACGCGGCCAGGGTCAGCCCCGAGCAGTCGAACCGCCCGCCCTGGTCCGCCGTCCCGTTCCCGCCCCACAGGTACTCCGTGCCGAGCTTCTTCTGCGCGTACGTGATGGCGGCCGCGGCCTGCTGCGAGGGCTGCACCCGCCCGACGGGCCGCGCGAAGCTCTGCTCCAGGGTCGTGATGGTCTTCACGTAGTTCTGGGTCTCGCGGTAGGGCGGCACGCCCTTGTACTTGATGACGGCGTACGCGCCCGCGTTGTACGACGCGAGCATGTTCTTGGTCGCGTCCCCGGGCACGTCCTTCACGTACGAGGCCAACTTGCAGTCGTACGAGGCGGCGGACGGGATGGCGTCGTTCGGGTCCCAGATGTCCTTGTCCCCGTCGCCGTCCCCGTCGACCCCGTGGGACGCCCACGTGCCCTCGATGAACTGCGCGATGCCGTAGGCCTTCGCCGGCGACTTGGCGTTCGGGTTGAACCCGCTCTCCTGGTAGAGCTGGGCCGCGAGCAGCGCCGGATTGATGGCGGGACAGAGATTGCCCCACTTCTGGACCAGTGACTGGTAGGCGGCCGGCACGGCGCCCTTGGCGAGCCCGACGGCGCCCTGCCCGACCCCGTTCGTGAGGTTTCCGGCCACCATGTAGGTCCCCACGACGAGCAGGGTCACGAACCCGGTCCCTCCGGCGACCCCCGCACCCGCGACGATCCACGCCTTACGCACCGTCAACCGCCCTTCGCCGCACGGGAGTCCACCGAGGCCACAGTGTAGGCGGGGAAGCCTCCCCCGTACCGGCCGCCGCGAACCGCTGGTGCGTCACGCCCCGCCCCCGTCCGGCCCGCACGTTCATTGCTCCACGTAATCACTCGTGATACATAGAGTGACCGTACGTTTCTTCGTATACGGATCCGTCCCACCGGCCTCCCGTACACCACGGAAACGCGGAAAAACGCAGAAACTCGGCCAACGAATGGCGCCAAGTCGGCAGGCACGGGCGCGGTTCTGAGGAACAATGGGCGTGACCTCTGCGCTGCGGCGGAGGCGACAGAACTACCCACTTGGGGCGGTGAGTTACACATGCTGCTGGCAGCCGAAAAAGGCGACATCACGACCATCATCGGCGGGATCGCCCCCGACTGGGGCCCGTTCGGGACCCTGGGCAACGAGGCACGCGTGATGGTCGAGGTGGTGATGGCCGTGGCCATCCTCCTGTGCCTCGGGATCGCGATCTGGGGCGCGGCCAAACAACGGATCGGGGCGACGGCACTGCGCGACACCTTCAGCGCGGAGCAGGGCAAGGGCCTGATCATCGCCGGGCTGACCGGGGTCTTCATCATCGGGTCGCTCGGCACCCTCTTCACGATCGTCTACGGCATGGCCGTCTAGCCCGGCTCACGCACCATCAGTTTCGGGCCGGCCGTGTTCGGTTACCTCTTCTTCACCCCTGTCCCACTTGTCCCGTCGTGCCCACCGACTGAGGTTGCGTCCCCCTGATGCCGAGTCACCACACCCCGCCCGCGCGGGAACCAGCACAGCTACCGTCGTACGTGGCGTCGGCGTATGCGGCGGTTCAGCACAAGGTTGAGGGGGCGTGCCCGGAATGAGTCTCGACGGCCGGCAAGGGGACGACGACCTCTACGGCGGCACCGGCCAGACCCGCACGCGGCTCCCGGAGGGGCCCGACGGGTACGGGGGCGGGCGCAGACCGGGCCGTTCGTCGTCCCGGTCGCTGGTCACCGTGGTGGGTGTCGTGGTGCTGCTCATCGCGGCCATCGCGTTCGCGAACCGGGGCGGCGACGACGACACGTCCTCGGGCTCCAAGGGCAGCACCGCCTCCGGCGCGGGCTCCTCCCCCACGTCCCCGACCGGCACGAAGCCGGTGGGTTCGGGCTTCGCCCATGACCAGCAGGGGGCGCAGTCGGCCGCGGCGAATTATGCGGTGCAGCTCGGCTCCGCCGACATGTTCGACAAGGCCAAGCGGGACCGGATCGTCGACGCCGTCTACACCTCGTCGGCCGCCAACGCCCGCCGCGCCGATCTCGACAAGGTCTACTCCAGCGAGCGCTTCCTGACCGGCATCGGCCTCAACAAGGACGGGTCGGCACCCGCCGGCACGACGTTCGTCTCGCGCATCATCCCCGTGGGCACCAAGACCACCGCCTATCAGGACACGACGGCGACCGTCTCGATCTGGTACTCGTCCCTGTTCGGCCTGGCCGGTGAGAGCACCACGAATCCGGTCTCCGAAAGCTGGTACACCAACAGCTACAAGCTGCACTGGGTGAACGACGACTGGAAGGTCGAGGACTTCACGCAGAAGGACGGCCCCGTCCCCGTGGGCCGCGACCAGCGGGCCTCCACGGCCGACGACATGGCCAAGGCCGTGGAGGAGTACGGAGGGTTCACCTATGCCCGCTAGCAGCCGCCGCCGCACCCTCACGCTCGCCGGAGCGGTCACCGCCGTCCAGACCGGGGCAGTCCTGCTGGCGACGCATGCCGTCGCCGCACCGGACCCCGGCAACGACCCCTGCGACCTCATCCGAGGCCCCGCCAAGAACTACTGCGAGCGAGGCGGCAGCGGAGGCGGCGGGGGCAGTCCCGCCATGCCCGACAACACCACCAACCCCCTGGACCCCCTCTCCAGCCTCGCCAAGGGCTGCGCCGACGCCGCCGCCTGGACCGTCGACAAGCTCAGCGAAGCCGTGCAGAAGACGGCACAGGTCGACTTCACCAACGAGAAGTTCCTCCAGCAGTACGCCGTCGTGTTCGCCGCCTCGACCATCCTGACCCTCGTCCTGTGGCTGATGGCCGTGGCCAAGCGCGCCGTGCGCGGTGTCCCCCTGAGCACGGCGCTGTCGGAGGCCGTCGGCTTCCTCTGGCTGACGGTGCTGGCCTCCGCGTTCACCCCGCTGATCCTCTACACGGTCGTCTCCGCGACGGACGGCGTGACGGACGTGCTGGCGAAGGCGACGGGCAATCAGACGGACGCGTTCTTCGGCACGTTCTCCGAGGCGCTGAAGAAGGGCAACGACATCGGCGGCGGCCCGATCATGCTGATCGTGGTGTCGCTGGTCTCCATCGTCGCGGCGGGCGTGCTCTACCTGGAGCTGTACCTGCGCGCGGTCCTGCTCTACGTGGGCGCGCTGCTCGGCGTCGTCGTGTACTCGGGACTCGTCGACAAGAACCTGTGGGGCCACGTCCGCCGCTGGGTCGGGATCATGGTCGCCGTCATCCTGGTGAAACCGGTCATCGTGATCGTGCTCGGCCTGGCCGGAGCGCTGTCCACCACCGCCGGCGGCCCGGACTCGCTCGCGGCGGTGGTCTCCGGCCTCGCCATCATCCTGCTCGCCATCTTCGCCAGCGGCATGATCTACCGCTTCGTCCCCGGCTTCGGCGACGAGATGGCCAACGTCCGCAAGAACCGGATCATGCAGGGCGCGGAGGGCAAGGCGGCCGCCGCGTTCACCTCGCCCGCCGCCCTCGTCTCCCAGGGCATCAAGACCCACAGCGCCCGTCAGGACGGCGGCGGCGGGGGCGGCGCCGGCCAGGCCCGTCCCGCCAACCCCGTGTCCGGCGGGGTGGCCGCGCACAGTACGCGGCAGGGCGCGGCAGGGGGCGGCGGCGGAACTGTCCCCTCCGCCGCACCCCCGCCGCGCACGAGTCCCACGAACACCCCGCACGCCGGCAACCGCGGGAGCAACACCGGCACGACCGGCTCCACCAGTAACAACGGCAATCGGCAAGGAGGTGCAGGGCGTTGACGACCCAGTCCCACGTGTCCCCTCCGGTCACGCCCCGCCGTACATATCTGATCGGCCGCGCGCGGCCGAACGCGATCGTCGGCAGGAACCGCGAGTCGGGAGAACTCTTCCTGATCATCGCGGGTGCCTTCCTCGGCATGATGTGCGGACTGCTCGTCCCCGTTCTGTCCCTGCGCATCGTGCTGCTCATGGGCTTCCCGCTGCTCGCCCTGGCAGCGGTCTACGTCCCGTACCGGCACCGCACCTTCTACAAGTGGTTCGAGATCAACCGCAGCTACAAGCGGCAGCTGAAGCGCGGCTCCGCCTACCGCTCGGGGGCCACCGAGGCCGGCGTCCGGCTCGACGGCCGGGAGGTCGAGATCGGGCCCCCGCCCGGCATCGGCCGGCTGACCTGGCTCGCGGCGCCGTTCGGACCCGACGAGATCGCCGTCCTGCTGCACGCCGACCGGCGCACGGTGACGGCCGCGATCGAGATCGAGGGCCCGGGCGTCGGCCTGCGCGACTCCGAGGACCAGGAAGCCCTCGTCGACCGCTTCGGCACCCTGCTCAAGCACGTGGCGAACGGCGACGGCTTCGTCACCCGCCTCCAGATGCTCGCCCGCACCCTGCCCGCCGACCCCGACGCGCACGCCAAGGACGTCGCCATCCGCGGCGACGAGCGTTCGCTGGGCTGGCTCCAGGAGTCGTACGACCAGCTCCAGTCCATGGTGTCGACCAGCAGCGAGCAGCACCGCGCGTACCTGGTGGCCTGCATGCACTACACGCGCGAGCTGGCCGCCGAGGCCAACGCGATGGCGCGCGCCTCACGCCCCAAGTCCGGCCGCAAGGTCGACCGGGACGCGGGACTCGCCGTCGTCATGGCGCGCGAGCTGACCGACATCTGCTCCCGCCTCCAGGAAGCCGACATCCGCGTACGCCAGCCGCTGGGCCAGGGCCGGCTCGCCTCGCTCGTGCACTCCATGTACGACCCGGACCACCCCATCGACCACATCCAGGCGATGACGAAGCGCAACACCTGGCCCGCCGAGCTGGACGCGATGGAGCCCACCTACCTCCAGGCGAAGACGCGCGAGTCGTCGACGCGGGCACCGTGGTGCCACGCCACGGCCTGGGTGAAGGAGTGGCCGATGACGCCGGTCGGCGTCAACTTCCTGGCACCGCTCCTCGTCCACACCCCGGACGTCATCCGCACCGTCGCCGTCACCATGGACCTCGAACCCACCGAGGTCGCCATCGAGCGGATGCTGACCGAGAAGACGAACGACGACGCGGAGGCGTCCCGCGCCGCCAAGATGAACCGGACCGTCGACCCGCGCGACATCGCCGCCCACGGCCGTCTCGACCAGCGCGGCGAGGACCTGGCGAGCGGCGCCGCGGGCGTCAACCTCGTCGGCTACATCACGGTCTCCTCCCGCAACCCCGATGCCCTCGCCCGCGACAAGCGCACCATCCGCGCCTCGGCCGGCAAGTCGTACCTGAAGCTGGAGTGGTGCGACCGCGAGCACCACCGGGCGTTCGTGAACACCTTGCCGTTCGCCACCGGCATCCGACGCTAGAGAGGGAGAGCGCGCTGATGCGGGATCCGTTGTCGATGCTCACGGACGCCTTCACCTCCTTCCTGTTCGGGAAGGTGGAGACGACCCGGCTGCCCGTGCGGACGTCGACGGGGCAGGCCCAGGCGGTCTATCTGCCGACGGCCGCGCCCGGACTCGGCGACTCGGGCGTGATCATCGGGCGTGAGGTGTACTCCGGCAAGGGATACATCTACGACCCGTTCCAGCTGTACGGACAGCAGCTCCCGGCCCCGCACTGGCTGGTCCTGGGCGAGTCCGGGAACGGCAAGTCGGCGCTGGAGAAGACCTACGTCCTGCGGCAGCTGAGGTTCCGCGACCGCCAGGTCGTGGTCCTCGACGCGCAGGGCGAGGACGGCGTCGGCGAATGGAACCTGATCGCGCAGGAGCTGGGGATAACTCCCATCCGGCTCGACCCGACGGCGGCCCTCGACATGGGCATCCGCCTCAACCCGCTCGACCCCGCGATCACGACGACGGGCCAGCTGGCGCTGCTCCGCACGATCATCGAGGTCGCGATGGGTCACGGCCTGGACGAGCGCTCCGGCTTCGCCCTGAAGGTCGCGCACGCCTACGTCAACGAGACGATCGTCGAGCGCCAGCCCGTCCTGACCGACATCGTCGAGCAGCTGCGCCACCCGGAACCGGAGTCGGCGGAGGCGATGAACGTCGCCATAGACGACGTACGCGCCTGGGGCCTGGACGTCGCGCTGGTCCTGGACCGGCTGGTCGACGGTGACCTGCGGGGCATGTTCGACGGCCCGACGACGGTCGGCATCGACCTCGACGCCCCCCTCATCGTCTTCGACCTGTCCCACATCGACCGCAACTCCATCGCGATGCCGATCCTCATGGCGATCGTCGGCGTCTGGCTGGAGCACACCTGGATCCGCCCCGACCGCAAGAAGCGCATCTTCCTGGTGGAAGAGGCGTGGCACATCATCAACAGCCCGTTCGTGGCGCAGCTCTTCCAGCGCCTGCTGAAGTTCGGCCGCCGGCTCGGCCTGTCCTTCGTGGCGGTCGTCCACCACTTGTCGGATGTGGTCGACGGCGCGGCGGCGAAGGAGGCGGCGGCGATCCTGAAGATGGCCTCGACCAGAACGATCTACGCGCAGAAAGCGGACGAGGCGCGTTCGACGGGCCGGGTCCTCGGCCTGCCACGCTGGGCGGTGGAGATCATCCCCACCCTCACCCCGGGCATCGCGGTCTGGGACGTCAACGGCAATGTCCAGGTGGTCAAACACCTGGTCACCGAGACCGAACGCCCCCTGGTCTTCACGGACCGCGCCATGACCGAGTCCTCCGACGACTTCCTGGGCGACGACGCCATGCGCGCCGCCGAACTGGAGGCGGAGGAACGGGCGGCGGCGTTCGTGGAACAGCGCCTCGGCGACACCTCCGAGTCCACGGTGGCGTGACGATGGCGCGCGACGACAGAGAGCGGGAGCGGGGCGTCCCCGACGGCCTGCTGATCGGCGTACTGGCGTTTCTGCTCGGCATGACGATCCTGGTGTGGACGGCGACGGGCCTCGCGGGCCTCTTCGCGAAGGGGGCGTGGCCGGACGACGTGACGTTCGCCCACACCCCGCTGGCGATGCGCCACTTGATCGGGCAGCCGCACGACATCACGGGCGCCTGGCCGAACACCCCCGGCGCCCAGCTCTCGGGCTACGGCCTGTTCTGGGGCCTGTTCATCGGCCAGGTGATGATCCTCCTGGTCCTGACGGTCTTCGCCGCGGGCACCCTGGCCCGGTGGCGAGCGGTCCGCCGCCGGGAGCGCGAGGCGCCCCGAAAGGGGCGCGGGGAACTGCGCGAGCACACCGACGAGCGCGCACCCGACGACGAACCCCTGACCCCCGAGGGGGCGACCCCCAAAACCCCAGCCACCCCCACCCCCGCACCCGCACCCGCACCCGCACCAACCATCCTGGCCACCCCGGCAATTCCGGCAGCCCCGGCAGCCCCGGCAGCTCCGGAATCCCCTCTGACGGCCCCCCTCCCGTCCCCCCGAACCCCCCTCCACCTGGGCCCCCCGTCCCACCGCCACCCCCTGGCCATCGAAGCCGTACGGGAGGCAGCGGGCCCGGCCCTGGTCATCACCTCGGCCCCCACGGTCTGGCAGGAGACGAAGGACGCCCGCGCCAAACTCGGCCCGGTCCTCCTCTACGACCCCACCCACCTGTGCGACACCCCGGCCCGCCTGCACTGGAACCCGTCGGCGGGCTGCGAGAACCGCGCGACGGCAGCGGACCGCGCCATCGCCCTGCTCGCCCCGATAAGACCGACGGCCAAACTCGACTCGGCCCTGGCCGAAACGGCCGACACCCTGCTGCGCAGCTATCTGCACGCGGCGGCGATCGAGGGCAAACCGTTCCGCCACGTCCACCGCTGGGCCCAGGGCAGCCAGGTCCAGGAAGCCGTACGCATCCTGCGGACCAACCCGAAAGCCGTCTCGGGCACGGCGGGCGAGCTGGAAGCGGCGCTCACCGCCCACCCCGAACGCCGTGACATGGCACAGGAGTTGACGGCCCGCGCGCTGTCCTCCCTCTTCACCGTGCACATCCGCGACGCCTGCACCCCGAACCGAACTGATGCGCTGACGCTGGATTCCTTCATCGCCGAAGGGGGCACGCTCTATGTGGTGGGTGAACCCATCGAGGACCCCAAGGGAAATCCCGGAGCGATGCCCTTGCTGACGGCCCTCGCCTCAAGCGTGGTCGAGCACGGCCGCCGCATGGCCGAACGGTCACCTGCCGGCCGGCTCGACCCACCAATGACGCTCGTCCTGGACGACGTCGCCGCAGTGGCTCCGCTTCCCCAGCTGCCGGAGCTGCTGGCCACCGGAGCGGACCGGGGCCTGGAGACCCTGGCCCTGCTCCGGTCCCGCGAACAGGGCCGCACCCGCTGGCCGGACGCCGACCTCCCGCTCCCGCTGCCCTAGGACCTGTCGACGTCCTCGGCGACGGCGAAGAGCCGCAGGAAGACCCGCACCCCGCTCTCGACCCGTTCACCGATCTCGGCGCTGTCCATCGGCACGGCCCCGAAGAACGTGTCCACGGTGACGGACCCGGCGATCAGCAGGGTGAAGTACCGCGCGGCCTCGGCGGAGTTGCTCCCGTCCACGGCCAGCAGCCCCTCCTCGCCCAGCCGCTCGAACGCGGCCCGCACCGCCTCCCGCACGGCGACCGGCCCGGTCCGCTGCCACTCCTCGACGACGTCGCCGGGCAGATGCGGCCCCTCCACGATGACCTGCCGGACGAGCAGCATGTGGTCGGCGTGCTCACCGCGCCGCCCCATCCACTCCCGCGCGAGGGCGTGCAGGTCCGCCTCGATGTCCGTGACCTTGTTCAAGTGCCTTTCGATCAGGGCGACATGGGCGGCGGTGACGGCCGCGGCGCTGTCCAGCAGCGTCTCGCGGAAGAGGTTCTCCTTGCCGCCGAAGTGGTTGTAGAGGGTGCGCGTGGAGACCCCGGCCTCGGCGGCGATCTCGTCGATGCCCGCACGCGAGTACCCCTCGCGCCCGAACACGGTGCGGGCACCGCGCAGCAGTGCCCGCCGCTTCTCGAGCGTGCCCCTGCGCACTCCTGCCGCCTGTTCCGCCATGCTCCGCTCCTCCGCTCACCTCCACCCTAGGCCGTATCCGGCCTGGGCCCAGCGACCTAAGTACAACGACCGTTGCAGTAACTACAACCACGGTTGTACTTTACGGTCATGGCAACCGAACCCCAGCCCCGGGCGGTCCGCACATCCGACGACGGCCGCCCCGTCCCGACCCTCCTCGTCGTCCTCCTCGGCATGCTCACCCTCCCGATGGCGATGTCCGGCACGACGGTGGCACTCCCGCGCATCGGCACCGCCCTGGACGCCTCCGGCGCGGCACTGCAATGGGTCGTCGTCGGCTACTTCCTCGCCGCATCCGCGTGCATGCTCGTCGCCGGCTCGCTCGGCGACCTGTACGGCCGCCGCCGGATCCTCACGGCGGGCGCCGCGCTCTACACGGCGGGCACCCTCGCCTCGGCCGCCGCCCCGCACGTCCTGCTCCTGGACGCGGCCCGGATCCTGTCCGGCATCGGCGCGGCCGGGGTGATGGCGAGCGGCGGCTCACTCCTCGCGGCGACCTTCACGGGCCCGGCCCGCACCCGCGTCTTCGCCTCGCTGGGCACCACGGCGGGCCTCGGCCTCGCCCTCGGCCCGACCTTCTCGGGCTGGCTGGTGGACGCCCTCGGCTGGCGCGCCACGTTCCTGTCGTACGCGGCCGTGGGCGCCGTCATCCTCACCGGCACCCGCCTGCTGGGCGAGTCCCGCGCCGAGGAGCGGCCGCGGGTCGACCGGGCGGGCGCGGCCACGTTCATCGCGGGCTTCGCCCTGGCCCTGTTCGCCGTCACCCAGGGTTCGAAGGCGGGCTGGAACTCACCGTGGACACTGCTCCCCGCGGCGGCCGCCACGGCCCTGCTGACCACTTTCGTACGGGTCGAACAGGGACTGGCCCGCTCCGGCCGGGGCCGCCCGATCCTGGATCTGCGGCTGGCCCGGAATCCGGCCTTCGCCGGCTGGGCCGTCGGCTCCTTCGCGCTCGGCGCGGGCACCACGGGTGTGCTGGCCTTCCTGCCGACGTACCTCCAGGGTGTGAACGGCACGTCGGCCCGCGCCGCCGGCCTGACCCTGCTGCTGATGACGGTCCCGATCCTGGTGCTGCCCCCGCTCGGCGCCCGCCTGGTCAACCGCGGCGTCCCGGCCCGCCGTCTGCTGGTGCTGTCCCTGCTGCTGATCGCGGCGGGCAACGCCTGGCTGACCACGCTCCACCCCGGCATCCCTGTACCCGCCCTGGCCGGCCCGCTGTTGACGATCGGCGCCGGTCAGGGCCTGTCCATCGGCATCGTCGACGCCCAGGCCATGTCGCTGGTCCTCCCGTCCGAGGTCGGCATGGCCTCCGGCTTCCTCAACACCGTCCGCGGCGCCACCGGCGCCCTGACCCTGACCGTCTTCGGCGCCCTGCTCCTCACCGCAGAACTCACCAGGGCCTGGCACACGGCGCTGTGGACGGTGACAGCGCTCATAACAGCCCTGGCCCTGACCACCCACCTCCTGCTCTCCCGCCCCTCGGCTGTGGGGAGGCGTTCCGCCCGCCGGAACGAATGGGCACAGCCCTCGGCCCAGAGCACTACTGAAGCAACCCCCACGACAACCCCGTAGAAACCCGATCCCAGGGAGACAGAGAAATGACCGCCCCAGAGCCCCAGCCCCAACCCCAGCTCCGCGTAGCCGTGATCATCGGCTCACTCCGAGAGGGCCGCATCGCCCCCACGGTGGCCGACTGGTTCACGTCCCAGGCCACCGAACACGCCCCCACCACCCACTTCGACGTCATCGACGTGGCAACCCTGAACCTCCCGGAGGTCCACCCGTCCTGGTCCCACGAACGCACCCCGGAACAGGCCGAACTGGCCGCCCGCATCCAGCACGCCGACGCCTACATGGTCATCACCCCCGAGTACAACCACAGCTTCCCGGCCCACCTGAAGCACCTGATCGACCTCCACCACACGGAGTGGCGGGCCAAGCCCGTCGGCTTCGTCTCGTACGGAGGCGTCGCCGGCGGCCTGCGTGCCGTCGAACAACTCCGCCTGGTCTTCGCCGAGTTGCACTGCGTCACGGTCCGCGACAGCGTCAGCTTCCACAAGGTGACCCCCGACCACTTCGCCCCGGACGGCCCGGCCCACGACCCCGAGGGCGCGCCCGGCGCGGCGAAGGTGCTGCTCGACCAGCTCGACTGGTGGGCCCACGCCCTGCGGACGGCCCGCGCCGAACGCCCGTACCGCTAGGGCCTGTCGAGCACCATCTCGTACTCGACCTCGGAAGGGTCGTCCGGGTGGGGGACGGCCCTTCCGGTGCGCACGAAGCCGAACTTCCGGTAGAAGCCCTCGGCCCGCGCGTTGTCCTGGTGGAAGTGGAGCCGCACCCGGCCGAGCCCCTCCAGCGAGTACGCCCACGCGCACGCCGCCGAGAACAGCTCGGAGGTGACCCGGCCACCCCGGGCCTCGGGACGCACGTAGACGCCCACGATCTGCGCCTGCCGCTCCTCGACGGTGTGCCCGAAGAAGTCCTCGGTCCCGGCCTCCTCGACCAGCGCGACCGCGGTCCCCAGCCACCGCCCGCTCTCGTCGACGGCCACGAACTGCCGCGCCGCCCCGCCGTGCGAGGCCCCGGCCGCCCGGTCGCGCCAGAACGAGTCCGGCCTCCCGAGCGCCGTCTCGTACGTCTCCAGGAACGCGATCGGCGCCACCTCGTCCCGCAGCGCCTCAAGCCGCAGTTCCTTCACGGCCGCCCATTCGTCAGCCCGCACCGCTCGCACCACGAAGTCCATGGCGGCACTCTAGAGTCGCCGGACACCACCGGAAAAAAGAATTTCCGCGCCGATGTCGAGAACCCGCGCCCGGCTCCGTCCCTGCTATGAACGCAAGCGAACCGCACCGGCACCAAGGAGACCGTCATGGCCAAGTATCTGCTGCTGAAGCACTACCGAGGCGCCCCGGAACCCGTGAACTGCGCGCCCATGGACCAGTGGACGCCCGAGGAGGTCACGGCCCACATCCAGTACATGCAGGACTTCGCGGCCCGTCTGGAGAAGTCCGGCGAGTTCGTCGACGGCCAGGCCCTCGCCCCGGAGGGCACCTGGGTCCGCTACGACGGTGAGGGCCGCCCGCCCGTCACCGACGGCCCGTTCGCCGAGACCAAGGACCTCATCGCCGGCTGGATGGTCATCGACGTCGACACGTACGAGCGTGCGGTCGAGCTGGCCGGGGAGCTGTCGGCGGCGCCGGGCGCGGGCGGCGAGCCGATCCACGAGTGGCTGGAGCTCCGCCCGTTCCTGCACGCCCCGCCCACCATCACGGAGTAGCCGTATCCCATGCCCTCTCCCGACGCACTGGACGAGGCCCGGCTGCGCAGCCTCACACCGGGCGTCCTGGCCGTCCTCGTCCGCCGCGGAGCAGATTTCGCGGCGGCCGAGGACGCGGTGCAGGACGCCCTGGTGGAGGCGGTCCGCTCCTGGCCCACCGAACCGCCCCGGGACCCCCGGGGCTGGCTGATCACCGTGGCCTGGCGCCGCTTCGTCGACGCGACCCGGGCGGACGCCTCGCGGCGCCGCCGCGAGGACCGCGTGGACGAGGAACCGCTCCCGGGCCCGTCCCCCACCACCGACGACACGCTCCAGCTCTACTTCCTCTGCGCGCACCCCTCGCTCACGCCGTCGTCGGCGGTGGCGCTCACCCTGCGCGCGGTGGGCGGCCTCACGACCCGTCAGATCGCCCGGGCCTACCTGGTCCCGGAGGCGACGATGGCGCAACGCATCAGCCGCGCGAAACGCACGGTCTCCGCGGCCCGCTTCGACAGGCCGGGCGACGTGGCGACGGTTCTGCGCACGCTGTACCTGGTCTTCAACGAGGGCTACTCCGGCGACATCGACCTCGCCGCCGAGTCCATCCGCCTCACCCGGCAGCTGGCGTCCGCGATCGACCACCCCGAGGTGGCGGGCCTGCTGGCCCTGATGCTGCTCCACCACGCCCGGCGCCCGGCCCGCACCACGGCCGACGGCAGTCTGGTCCCGCTGGCGGACCAGGACCGCACCTGCTGGGACACGTCGATGATCGCGGAGGGCATCGGCATCCTCCAGGAGGCTCTGGCCCGTGACCGCCTCGGCGAATTCCAGGCCCAGGCGGCCATCGCGGCCCTCCACGCGGACGCCCTCACGGCCGAGGAGACGGACTGGGTCCAGATCGTCGAGTGGTACGACGAACTCGCCGCGCTCACCGACAGCCCGGTCGTCCGCCTCAACCGCGCGGTGGCGCTGGGCGAGGCCGACGGCCCGCACGCGGGTCTGGCCGCGCTGGCGGAGCTGGACGATTCCGTGCCCCGCCACACAGCGGTGGCGGCCTACTTCCATGAGCGCGCCGGCGACCTCACCACAGCGGCCCGCCTCTACGCGAAGGCCGCGCAACAAGCCCCGACGCTGCCCGAACGCAATCACCTGACCCGCCAGGCGGCCCGCCTGAATTCCGCCCCGTAAACGCAGAAAAGCCCGGACCGTTCCCGGTCCGGGCTTTTCTCAAAATTTGTTCGGCGGCGTCCTACTCTCCCACAGGGTCCCCCCTGCAGTAC
>NZ_JBEOYI010000020.1:0-157166 GCF_040297005.1 Streptomyces sp. NPDC001904
CAAGACGTGGGAGGGCCTGGCCAAGACGATGTTCACGACCGCGGACAACTACGTCCTGCAGATCCACTTCCAGCTGCCCGACCCGCTGCTCAGCCGGGTGGTGTCGACCGCGCCGCTCGCCGAGATCCCGACGACCGCACGGCTGCCCGCCGCGACCAGGTACCAGTGGTCCTTCGGCGACTTCCACCGTGTCGACGCCACCACGTGCTGCCCGAACCGGCTGCACGCCGCCGTGTTCCGCGCCTGCCCCACCAGCTCGGCGGGCGCTGTCAGCGACGAGGTGGGCGTGCGCAGCAGCAGCGCCACGTCGCCGGGTCCCCGCCACGTCGTCGCGCGCGCACACATCCACACCGCGTGGCCGCCGCCCTCCGGCAGCTCCTGCTCGGCGTAGTCCCAGGCGTTGACGGCGCGCACCGCTCCGCCCTCCCACGATCCGAGCCGGCACGCGCTGCGCGCCCACGCGAGCAGCGCCTGACTGCTCGTCGCCTCACGGGGCTGGCGCGCCGGGGGAGTGCCGTGCCCCGGCAGCGGCGTGTACGTGAGGTGCACGGGCGAGAGCCCGCCGAGATCCGCGACCACGAACGCGTGGTGCTCCACGATCCGCGACGAGGAGCGCAGTTGCAGCACCGGACGCCGCGCGCAGTCCCCCGCCGCGACCACCGGGACCGCGTCGGTCACGCCGTCCCCCGACACGTGCAGCGGCCGGGCCGGACTGTCCGGCCGCAGCAGGTCACGGGTCGTCGACTCGGCGACCCACGGGGCGGTCAGATAGCGGGCCGAGCCCTTGGACCGGGCCAGCACGACGACGGCGGCCGAGGTGACGTCCGCGTCGTCCGCCCGGGCGAGGGCGAGCGCGGCGGGCCTGTCGCCGTCGGCGTCGGTGTACCGCGCCAGCCGCTCGCCGTCGCTGAACAGCACCACGCCCCGGCCGCCGACATCGCCCGCGTACAGCAGTTGCGGACTGCGCGGCGGCGCGTCGACCGGAGTACCGGGCGTCGACGTCACCCGTACGTCGGTCGTGGGCGCCGCCCAGGTGCCGAGCGCGCGGGAGAGCAGATCCTTGTCGTCGGTGCGGTCGCCGCGGGCCGGCCACGCCGTGAAGTCGACGCGGGAGGTGTCCGCCCACTGCCCCGCGCCGGTCCGCACCAGGCGGTCGGCGGAGAGGTAGCGGGGCGTGGCGGCGCGCGCCGACGTCGTGGGCCGCCCGGATCCGTCGGTGGTCTGCGGGACGATCACCGCGGCCAGCGCGACGGTGGCGGTGGCGGCGGCGAGCCACACGGCCCGCTTGCGCCGGCCGCGACGCACCAGGTCGGTGGGCCGGCTCTGGATCGAACAGGCGTCGAACTCCTGTGAACGCAGCAGGGCTTCGGCGGCGGCCCCCGCGCCCTTGTCCAGGGCCCTGGCCGCCCGGACGCTCGTCGCGCCGTCGGGCACCCCGGCCGCCTCGAGGAGCGCGGCGGTCCGCTGGTCCGGCAGACCGTCGACGCGGCGCAGCACGAACGCGGCACGCGTCGGCGCGGGTGCGTCGGCGAGCGCCTGCCCCAGTGCGATCTCCTCCGCGCCGCCCGCGTGCGGGAACAGCCGCAGCCCCCACACCACGGGCAGCCGCGGCACGAGGGTGCGGGGCGGTGGCAGCGCGCCGGGCCAGCCCGCGGGCCGGTGGGCGGCGGACAGGGCCGCGCGCAGGACCCGTACGCGCAGGGCGTCCCCGGTGACGGCGTCGCCGTCCTGCGGACCGCGCGGGCGGGGCACGAGCGTGCCGCGCGCTCCGGGCAGCGCCCGTTGCGCGGCTCCGTGGGCCAGCAGCACCCGCCGATGACGGGAGAGAGCGGCCGGAAGCGTGAGATACGCGAGGCGTACCAGTGCCGTGTACTGCGCCACGAGTGCGGCCTCGGCGCGGTCCTTGGCTATCCTGGTGCGCTTGATCGGACGGCCGGTTCGGAGAACGGACATGATCGGGCCTTTCGGGTCGGAAGACGGACCGAAGGACACGTCGGACCACGAGACGTGTCGACGACCGTCAAACGACCGGAACCCGATGCGGTCACTCGGCCGGCCCGATCAGGACTGCGGAGCCCGAGTCGGGGTATCAGCATGGCTGCGGAGGCCGTGCCACGCGGGCCGGCCGGCGAGAGAGACATGGATGAGCGAGTACACCGAGTGCATGGGCGGAGAAGTGATCCGATCGGGCTTCGAGGCGTCGGTCGAGCCGCTGCGGCAGGTGACGCACTACACCGGTGAACCGGGTTGCATAGCCGACGCGCGCGCCTTCACCGGTGCCTTCCTGACCCGGCTGCGCCAGGAGTGGTGCGTGGGTCTCGCCCCGCACGTGACCGGCGACGTGATGCTCATCGTGAGTGAACTCGTCACCAACGCGGACCGGCACAGTGCGGGCCCCTACGTCCTGGAGCTGGAGGGGACGGAACGGCACATCGCCGTCACCGTCTACGACAGCAGCGCGGCCGTGCCCCTGCGCTACCCGAAGGACCCGGGGCGCATCGGGGGGCACGGCCTGGAGATCGTGGACGCGCTCGCCGAGGTCACCGTGGAGCGGGTGCCCGTCGGCAAGCGCGTACGGGCAGTACTGGCACTGCCCTCCTGAGGTCCGCCTCAGCCGTTGTCCGCCTCGGCGAGCATTCCCGACCGCAGCCGGGAGATCACCTGCTTGATGAGGCGCGACACGTGCATCTGCGAGTACCCGAGCCGCTCGCCGATCTCCGCCTGCGTCAGCTCCTCGACGAACCGCAGATGCAGCAGCTGCCGGTCGCGGTCGCGCAGCCCGGCCACCAGCGGGGCGAGCGCCTGGAAGTCCTCGACGAGCTCCATCGCCCCGTCCTCGACCCCGATGAAGTCGGACAGCACCGACTCGCCGTCCTGCCCGCCGTCACCGGTCAGCGCCGCGTCCAGGGACGCGGACGTGTACCCGTTCGAGGCGAGCTGCGCCTCCACGACCTGGCTCTCCGAGAGGTCCATCAGGGTGGCCAGCTCGGCGGTGGACGGCTCCCGGTCCAGCCGGCTGCACAGCTCGTCGCGCGCCTTGGCCAGTTCGATCCGCATCTCCTGCAGCCGGCGCGGCACGTGCACGGCCCAGGTCGTGTCCCGGAAGAAACGCTTGATCTCGCCGGAGATGTAGGGCAGCACGAACGAGGTGAACTCGACCTCGCGCGAGATCTCGAACCGGTCGATCGCCTTGATCAGGCCGATCGTGCCGACCTGCACGATGTCCTCGAAGTCCCCGGTCGAGTCGCCGCGGTGCCGGAAGCGACCGGCCGCGAAACGGACCAGCGACATGTTCATCTCGATCAGGGTGTTGCGCGTGTACTGGTACTCGGCGGTGCCCTCCTCCAGCTCCGCGAGGCGCCGGAAGAACTGGCGCGACAGCTCCCGCGCGTCCCGCGGCGCCACCCGGCCGGGGTCGGAAATGTCGTACGCGGATGCCTCACCGACCGTGGTCCGGGTCCTCTGCGCAGTGACGTCCGTCCCGCTCATGGTGGAATCCACCGTCCCTCCCGCGCCGTGAGCCGGCGCAACACCCTGTTCCATCATGGTGTTCGGCAGTTACCCGCGAACTCGCCGGTCATGCACATTTGCTCAGGAGGTACGCCATCAACACGGCAGACACAGCAGAGGCGGTGCGCGAACTCGCCGCCGCGCTCCCCGACAGCACCCTCGTCACGGACCCGGACGTGCTCGCCTCACTCGGCCACGACGACGCCGAATGGGCGCCCGCGGGCCGGGCCCTGGCGGCGGTGCGCGCCACGTCCGCCGACGAAGTACAGGCCGTCGTCCGGGCGTGCGCCGCCCGGCGGATACCGGTCGTCACCCGGGGCGCGGGCACCGGCCTGTCGGGCGGCGCCAACGCCGTGGACGGCTGCCTCGTCCTCGACGTGTCGCGGATGAACCGCATCCTGGAGATCGACACCGAGAACCTGATCGCCGTCGTCCAGCCCGGCGTCGTCAACAACGACCTCAAAGCGGCCGTCGCCGAACACGGCCTGTGGTACCCGCCGGATCCTGCCAGCGCCCCCTGGTCCACGATCGGCGGCAACGTCTCGACCAACGCGGGCGGCCTGTGCTGCCTCAAGTACGGCGTCACCCGGGACTACGTCCTCGGGATGGAGGTCGTCATGGGCGGCCCCGCGGGCGAGTACGGATCCCGCGTCCGGCTCGGCCGGCGCACCACCAAGGGCGTCGCCGGGTACGACCTGACGAGCCTGTTCGTCGGTTCCGAGGGCACCTTCGGCGTCGTCACCGAGGTCACGCTGAAGCTGCGGCCCGCCCCGGTGGCGGAGCCCCGCACCGTCGTCGGCGCTTTCGACAGCCTGGTCGCCGCGGGCGCGGCCGTCGCCCTGGTCACCAGCCGCGGCCTGGCCCCGGCCGCCCTCGAACTCCTCGACCGGGCCTGCATGCAGGCGGTCGAGGACTGGAAGCACCTCGGCATCGAACCGGGCGCCGAGGCCCTGCTGCTCGCCCGGATCGACGCCCCCGGCGACGCGGGCGCGGCCGAGGCCGACGCCATGGCCGCCGCGTTCCGCGAGGCCGGGGCGCTGTGGGCCGAGCAGTCCACCGACGCCGTCGAGGCCGAGGCCCTGTTCGACGTACGCCGTCTCGCCTATCCGGCGCTGGAGCGGCTCGGCCCGGTCCTCACCGAGGATCTGTGCGTGCCGCGCTCCGCCGTGCCCGAGATGCTCGCCACCATCGAGAAGATCGGGCACCGGCACGGCGTGCGCATCGCCACCATCGCCCACGCGGGCGACGGCAACCTCCATCCGCTGCTGATCACCGAGCCCGGCGACGAGGCGGCCCGCGTCGCCGCGCAGGCCGCCTTCGAGGAACTTCTCCAAGCCGCGATCGCCGCGGGCGGCACCGTGACCGGGGAGCACGGTGTGGGGTTGCTCAAGCGCGCCGGGATGCGCGACGAACTCGGCCCGTCCGTGCTCTCGTTGCAGCGCGCCGTGAAGCAGACCCTCGACCCGCTGGACCTGTTCAACCCGGGGAAGGTCGTCGGCGAGGACTGACCCTCCCCGGGCGGCGCGTCAGCGCGGCAGCCCCGTGGGATTGGTGGCCCACCGCGTGTCCGGCCGATCCGTCAGCCGGTAGGAGAGGGTGCCACCGGTCCGCAGGAGTCCGGCGTCGGTCCAGGACCGGTCGTGGTCACGGCCGTCGCGCCGCAGCCCGGCCACGTAGGCGTGGGCGTCGTCGGCCGCCGGGGCGTCGACCACCAGGTCCGCGCGCCCGGGCCGGTCCACGACCGCGTGCGGGAACAGCGGGGCGCCGAGCAGCAGATCGGCGCTGCCCGGCGCCTTCGGGTACAGCCCGAGCGCGGAGAAGACGTACCAGGCGGACATGGTCCCGAGGTCGTCGTTCCCGGGCAGGCCCGAGGGCCCGGTCCCGTACACGGTGTCGACGATCTCGCGGACCGTGGCCTGCGTCTTCCAGGGCTGGCCGAGCGCGTTGTAGAGCCACGGTGCGTGGATGCCCGGCTCGTTCGTCGGGTCGTAGCGCAGCGCGTCGCCGCCCTTCACGGACCAGGAGCCGTCCGCCTTGTGGAAGAACCCGTCGAGGCGGCCCGCGGCGGTCTCCCGGCCGCCCATCGCGTTCGCGAGGCCCCGCACGTCCTGGGGCACCATCCAGGTGTACGTGGCGCTGGTGCCCTGCGCGAACCCCAGGTCGCTGCCGGGGCTGAACGGCGTCACCCACGACCCGTCGGCGTTGCGCGCCTGGACGTAGCCGGTGTCCGCGTTGAAGACGTTGCGCCACCAGGTGCCGCGCTCGGTGAAGTACGCGGCCTCCTTCTCCCTGCCGAGCAGCTTCGCCCACGAGCCGAGCGCGGCGTCCGCGACCGAGTCCTCCAGCGTCTCGGCGGCCCCGCCCCAGCAGTGACACACGTCCTGCGGTGCGTAGTGCGAGGTCAGATACTGCGCCAGGTTGGGGCGTTGGCCCTCGCACTGCCCGGGGCAGCCGGCGTCCGACAGGCCCGCGTCGCGCGGCTCGGTCGCCTGCCGCGCCAGCGACGCGAAGGCGCCCTCGTAGTCGAAGTTCCGTACGCCCATCGCGTAGAAGGTGGCGAGGGTGGCGGCGGACGGATCGCCGGTCATGACGTGCGTGGCTCCGCTGATGTGCACCCAGCGGTCCCACACCCCGTCGTTCTGGCGCGCGAAGTTGAGGAGCGACTGCGCGAAGTCCCCGGCCACCTGCGGTTTCAGCAGCGCGAGCAGCTGGATCTGCGCGCGGTACTGGTCCCAGCCCGAGAAGTTGCTGTACTGCGCGCTCTGCCCGCGCGCGAGGCGGTGCGGGGCGCCGTCCATGCCGGGATAGCGCCCGTCGGTGTCGCTGATGATGTTCGGCTCCATCAGGGAGTGGTAGAGCGCCGTGTAGAAGGTGGTGCGCTGTGCGTCGCTGCCGCCCGAGATCCGCACGGAGCTCAGCTCGCGGTCCCAGTCGCGGGACGCCTCGGCCGCCACGGAGTCGACGCTCGCCCGCGGCGCGATCTCCTCGCGCAGATTGGTCTCGGCGCCCTTCAAGGACACGTACGAGATCCCGAGCCGCATGTGGACATCGTTGTCAGACGCCGTGTCGAAGCCGACCCAGCCGCCGGAGCCGCGTCCCGCGCGGTCCGCGCCGGTGGCGTAGCCCTCGCCGCCGTCCGCGCTGGTGGACCCGGGGGAGACGGTGGCGTCCTTCCAGGTTCCGTAGGAGGCGAAGTCCCGGTCGAAGGAGGCGCTGAAGTGGAGCTTGTAGTAGCTCTTGCGGTTGTTGGTGCCGCCGTTGGCCCGGCGCCCGCAGAACGCGCCGGTCAGCACCCAGCCGGTGACCTTGCGGTGCGCCCGGTCGATCTCGACGTGCGCGTCCTCGCTGCCGTTGAGGGAGTTGGAGGTGCGGAACAGCAGTGAGGCGGCCTTGCCGGCGGGGAAGGCGAAGTCGGCGACGCCCGCGCGGCGGCTCACCGCGAGATCGGCCGCCGCGCCCGAGGCGAGCCCGAGGGTGTAACGGCCGGGCACCGCGCGCTCGTCGGTGTGCGAGAAGTCGGACGCGTACACCGCGTCCTTCGTGTCGGCCGACGGCGACGAGGTGACGTCACCGACGAACGGCATGATCGGCACGTCGCCCGCGGCGCCCGGATGGCAGCCCGCGCCGTTGACGTGCGTGAGGCTGAGCCCCCGTATCCGGGTGGTGTTGTACGCGTACCCGTTCGCCGCGCCGGTGTTCGTCTGGTCGCCGGTGGTGCTGGTCGGGGACCAGGCGATCATGCCGTACGGGCGGGTGGCCCCGGGATAGGTGTTGCCGCCGTTCGCCGAGCCGATCAGCGGATCGACGGAGGCGGTGGGGCGGTCCTGCGGCGCGGCGGCCGAGGCGAGCGGGCCGGGCACGGTCAGGGCGAGGGCGGTCGCCAGACCGAGCACGGCGAGGCGGCGCGCGGGCGCCGCGGATCTGTCGGGCACGGAGTCGGCCTTTCGTCGTCGGGGCGAAGATCGCCGCCGAGCGTAGATCCCAGCACCGTCCCGGGGAACCGGGCGGTACGGATCGCAGATGAACACCCGGTGAAACCAGGCCACTTGAGTCACTTCGCCCGCGCCGGGCCACCGGGTCGGCGAGACTGCGGTGGGGACAAACCCGGCAGTAGGGCAAGATCGACGACAGCGGCCCGTCCGCGGCGGTGCGGAACGGGCGACAACCGACAGTGCAGTGCACGGATGAGGGAGGCGGTCCCATGGCTCGGCCGATCACCGCGGGAGTGGACGGATCACCCGAGAGCGCGGCGGCGGCCGCCTGGGCGGCACGCGAGGCGGTACGGCGCGGGCTGCCGTTGCGTCTCGTGCACGTGAGCGAGGCCGTGCCGGAGAGCCTTGCGCTCGCCGCCGACGAGGCCGCCCGCGTGCAGTGGGCGCACGACCTGCTGGAGGACGCCGAGCAGGAGATCGCCGAGCGCCACCCGGGTCTCTCCGTCACCATCGACGTCCTCGACGACGGTGCCCCCGCGGCGCTGACGGGCGCCGCGCGCGATGCGGAACTCCTCGTGCTCGGCTCGCGCGGGTACGGCACCCTCGTCGGATTCCTGCTCGGCTCCGTCGGCCAGCAGGTCGTCGCCACGGCGGAGCGGCCCGTGGTCCTGGTCCGGGCCGGTGACGAGGCGAGCGGTGAGGCGGCCGGGCGCGAGGTCGTCGTCGGGCAGGAGGGCGACGCCGAGGACAGCGCCGCCGCCCTGGAGTTCGCCTTCCGCACCGCGGCAGCCCGCGGCGCGACCGTGCGGGCGGTGCGCGCCTGGAGCCTGCCGCCGGTGTTCGCCTACAGCCCGGCCTCGCTCCAGCTGCTCGACGAGTCCGGAGGCATCGAGCCGTACGAGAAGAAGGCCCTGGGCGCGGCCCTCGCACCCTGGCGGGAGCGCTTCCCCGACGTGCCGGTCGTCGAGCACGTCGAGATCGGCAGCGCCGGCCAGGTGCTCCTGTCGGTCGCCGCAGGGGCCCAGCTCCTGGTCGTCGGACGCCGGGCCCGGCGCACCGCCGTCGGCGCTCGCATCGGTTCCGTCGCGCACGCCGTGCTGCACCACGCGCCGTGCCCGGTGGCCGTGGTGCCGCACGTCTGAGGGCCTGTCCCGGAGTACGGCCGGGTCAGTCCTCGGCGGTCAGTGACACCGCGCTGACCGGACAGGCCCGTACCGCCTCCTTCAGCAGGGGGTGTTCCCCGGCCGCCGTGGCGCGGCCTGGGAGCACCTCGCTGAGTCCGTCGTCGTCCTGCGTGAACACGTCCGGCGCGGTCAGCGCGCACATGCCCGCGCCCACGCACCGCTCCTTGTCGATGTCGACCCGCACGGCGCTCACCACGCGACCGGCAGTTCGAGCATGCCCTGGATGGTGTCCCCGGGCTTGAACGGAATGTCCTCGGCGGGGGCCGCGAGCCGCAGCGCGGGGAACCGTTTCAGGAGACTTTCGAGAGCGATCTCCAGCTCGGCGCGCGCGAGGTTCTGGCCCAGGCACTGGTGGATGCCGAACCCGAACGCCAGGTGGTGGCGCGCGCTGCGGTCCCAGTCGAGGCTCTCCGGTGCCGCGAAGGCGCCGTCGTCGCGGTTGATCAGCGACGTGGAGAACACCACGCCGTCACCGGCCCGGACCGTCGCCCCGGCCACCTCCATGTCCTCCTTGGCGATCCGCAGCAGCCCGTCCGCGATGGACAGGTACCGCAGCAGCTCCTCCACCGCGACGGTCGTCGAGGTGCGGCCCGCGCGCAGCGCCGCCAGCTGCTCGGGGTGGCGCAGCAGCGTGAAGGTACCGAGCGAGATCATGTTCGCGGTCGTCTCGTGCCCGGCGACGAGCAGGATGACGGCGTACGCGATCAGCTGATCGCGGTCCGGCGGACCGTCCGGTCCGTCCCGGTGGATGAGCTCGTCGAGGAGCCCGTCGCCCGGATCGGCGCGCTTGCGGTCGATCAGGTCTCCGAGATATCCCTCCAGCTCCTCCCTGGCCCGCTGGACGTCGGAGGGGGCCGGGCCGCGCAGGAGCCGCCGTGAGCGCTCCTCGAAGAACTCGTGGTCCGCGTACGGCACTCCGAGCAGCGCGCAGATCACCATCGAGGGCACGGGCAGCGCGAACGCGCTGACGAGGTCGGCGGGTGGGCCCTGCCGCTCCATCGCGTCGAGCAGCCCGTCCACGGTCTGCTGGATGCTCGGGCGCAGCCCGGTGATCCGTTTGAGCGAGAAGCTCGGGATCAGCATCCTGCGCTGGGAATTGTGTTCGGGATCGTCCACGCCGAGCAGCGCCAGGCGGCGCGAGGCCGCCTTGGCGAACCGTTCGGTGGGCGCCGGGAAACCGGGCCGTTCGCGGTCGCTCGACAGCCGGGGGTCGGCGAGCAGTTCCCGGGCCAGGGTGTGCCCGGTGACGGCCCAGACCGTGCTGCCGTCGTAGAACGTGACCCGGCCGAGCGGGCCCTGCGCGCGCAGGGGCGCGTAGGCGGCCGGCGGGTGGTAGGGGCAGCCGCGGTCCTGCGGGAAGGGGACCGGGCCGGTCGATGAGCTGGACGTGTGCGATGTGTGGGGGGCCTGGCGGGCCGGTTCCGTCGTGGATTCCGTCATGGATCGGATCGCCTCGCAGTGCTCGGTCGTGCGCGCGGAGCTGGCCGTTCCGCGCTCCCTCGTCATTGGATGCCCCTACCACCGATCAGGTCGACACGAAGACCGGCCAGTTCGTACGCATGGGGTATCTGGCCGGGGTTTTTCGTCCCCGGCCGGGGGCTGAGGCCGCATCTCGGCCCGGGACGGCGGTACGGGAGGGGCGCCGGGCGCGCGATGCGGCCCCTCGGTGGCCGGATCGGGGTGTGAGAGCGACCTGAATCGTGCCGTCCCGGGGCGCCGTGATCGCGTCCCCTCAGGCCTGCAGCGCGACCACGGCCTCGTCGGTGTACGGCAGGAAGGTCAGCGTCTGGTGGAAGTACAGCTCGATGCCGCGCGCGTCGTGCGCCGTGTAGCCGATCGCCAGATCCTGGCCGAGGCGCAGTTCGAAGTCGCCGCCGCGCGTCGAGATCACGAACGCGCCGTTGAGGGCCGGGGCCCAGATCAGCTCACCGTCGAGGATGCGGCTCAGGTGGTTGGCGACGGGGTAGCCGTGGTCGGAGGTCTCGCTGACGGCCGTGTACGCGTCGGCGCCGAGCAGCAGCGCGTACGGACCGTCGACGCCGGCCAGGCGCAGCGCGGTGAGGGCGCGGCTGATGGTGTCGGGATAGTCGCGCGGCTCGGCCGGCAGGCTCAGCACCGGGTTCGAGGTCCGCTCCCGCAGCCCGGGGATGCCGGCGGCCTCGTAGCCGTCGAAGATCGCCCGGTCCTCGGCGAAGGCCATGGACCGTGCCGCGTCCTTGACCGGCTGCCAGTCGGAGTCGAGCGACCCGCGCTCCACGTCGTCGACCGCCTCCCGGCTCACGACGAACGGGACCCGCAGCTCGACGAGCGGTCGGGCCCCGCGCAGCCGCGCGGTGACGCCCGGCGCGGGCGGGGCGATCTCCGCGAGGTGACCGGTGCCGACGGCCGCGAGCTCCGGCCCCTGCGGGCCGGTGACGTCCACGACGCGACGCCCCGCCACGTGGCGCTGGAACGTGCGGCGCGCCTCCTCCTCGATCTCCGCCCATGCGGCGGGTGTGATCGGCGCGAGCTCACGGTGCAGATTGGTGCTGGATGTGGGGGTGCTCATGGTGCTCAGGCTCCTTTGAGGCTGCCGATGCCCAGCGAGCCGTCGACGAGGTCGGCCGCTGCGGGCGGTGGGTCGGGCAGGTCGTCGAGGAAGTCGGCGCTCGGCACGTGGAAGAGACACCCCGTGATCGCCGTCGAGAAGTCGAGGATGCGGTCGTGGTTGCCGGGCGGATCGCCGAGGAACATGTTCCGCAGCATCCGTTCCGTGACGTCCGGGGTGCGTGCGTAACCGATGAAGTAGGTGCCGAACTCGCCCCGGCCGAGGCTGCCGAACGGCATGTTCTCGCGGAGGATCTGCCGCTCGGTGCCGTCCTCGTCGACGATCGTGTTCAGCGCGACGTGCGAGTTCGCGGGCTTGACGTCGTCGGCCAGTTCGACGTTCGCGGTCTTGGTGCGGCCGATGACCCGCTCCTGCTCGTCGGAGGGCAGCGCCTCCCAGGCCGCCATGTCGTGCACGTACTTCTGCACGATCACGTAGCTGGAGCCGCGGAAGTCCGGGTCCTCGTCGCCCACGTACACCGCCTCGGCGGCCGCTCCGCCGACGGGGTTCTCGCTGCCGTCGACGAAGCCGAGCAGGTCGCGCTCGTCGAAGTACTTGAAACCGTGCACCTCGTCCACGACGGTGACGGCGGAGCCGAGCCGGTCGACGAGGAGCCGGGCCAGCTCGAAGCAGAGGTCCATCCGGCGGGCGCGGAGGTGGAAGAGCAGATCGCCGGGGGTGGCCGGGGCCAGGTGGCGCGGTCCTGCCAGGGCCTGGAACGGGTGCAGCTCGCGCGGCCGTGGACCGGCGAAGAGCCGGTCCCAAGCGGTGGAGCCGATTCCGGCGACACAGGTCAGTCCGTCGTCGGGGGAGCGGAAGGCCACCGAGCGCAGCAGCCCGGACAGGTCCTCCAGGGTGTCGCGCACCGCGCTCTCGCCGCCGGGCGCGACGGTGACCACGAGGAACACCGCGGCCTTCGCGGGCGGGGTGAGGACGGACTGGGGCTCGACCACGAAGTCTCCCGTCACAGCTGCCGTGTTTCTAGTTTTGTCACTTTATGGGTAGATTCGGGGCGCGGCATGTGCGGCAAGTTGGGTGGGTGTGCCCCATCTCACCTGGAGGGGGCCGCCGAAGGGGGAGGAGCACGGTCGGTTCACTGTTAAACTTTGAACCAAGGCCCCGACCGTTCTCCCCCGTACGGTCGGGGTCCTTTTTTTGTCGTGTCGCATGTCTCATTGGGACACATGTCTCAATGGGACGCGAGAGAGTTACTGTGGCAGGGCGGGGGTGAGTGAGATTGACGAAGGAGTCGAGTCATGAAGGCACTTCAGTACCGGACCGTCGGAGCGGCGCCCGAGGTCGTCACCGTTCCCGACCCCGAGCCGGGTCCCGGACAGGTCCTCCTGAAGGTGACCGCTGCCGGCGTCTGCCACTCCGACATCGCGGTGATGAGCTGGCCCGCCGAGGGATTCCCTTATGAGCTGCCGCTGACCCTCGGCCACGAGGGCGTGGGCACCGTCGCCGCGCTCGGTGCGGGCGTGACCGGCCTGAAGGAGGGCGACCCGGTCGCCGTCTACGGCCCGTGGGGCTGCGGCACCTGTGCGAACTGCGCGCAGGGCAAGGAGAACTACTGCCTGCGCGCCGACGAGCTGGGCATCCGCCCGCCCGGACTCGGCGCCCCCGGCTCCATGGCCGAGTACATGATCGTCGACGACCCGCGCCACCTCGTGCCGATCGACGGCCTCGACCCCGTCGCCACCGTGCCCCTCACCGACGCCGGCCTCACCCCGTACCACGCGATCAAGCGCTCGCTGCCCAAGCTGGTGCCCGGCTCCACCGCCGTCGTCATCGGCACCGGCGGGCTCGGCCACGTGGCCATCCAGCTGCTGCGCGCCATGACCGCCGCGCGTGTCGTCGCCCTCGACGTGACCGAGGACAAGCTCGCCCTCGCCCGCACCGTCGGCGCCCACGAGGCGATCCTTTCGGACAAGGAGGCCGCCGCGAAGGTGCGCGAGCTGACCGGCGGACGCGGCGCCGAGGCCGTCTTCGATTTCGTCGGCGTCCAGCCCACCGTCGAGACCGCCGGCGCCATCGCCGCGGTGGAGGGTGACGTGACCCTCGTCGGCATCGGCGGCGGCACGCTCCCGGTCGGCTTCGGTGCGACCAACTTCGAGGTCAGCGTCACCGCGCCCTACTGGGGCAGCCGCGGCGAGCTCATCGAGGTACTGGACCTGGCCCGGGCCGGAGCCGTCTCCGTCCACACCGAGACGTACTCCCTCGACGACGCGCCCCTGGCGTACGAGCGCCTGCACGACGGCAAGATCAACGGCCGCGCGGTGATCCTCCCGAACGGCTGACCGAGGATGCATACCGTGGTCGAATTCCGGCCACGGTATGCGTTCATCATTCAACTGTCGGCGTGGAGAGGTCTGTTCCGGCCCACGGGTGATCAATAGCCTGAGGTGAACCGTCCGTACATCCCACTGAGGGAGTGCCATGTCCACCGCGCAGATCCCCGACATACTGTCGCCGGAGTTCGCCGCCGACCCCTACCCCGCCTACCGCCTGCTGCGCGAGTCGGCGCCGCTCCTGTGGCACGAGGCGACGCAGAGCTGGATCGTCTCGCGCTACACCGACGTGGAGCGCGTCTTCAAGGACAAGGCGGGCCAGTTCACCACCGACAACTACGACTGGCAGCTCGAGCCCGTCCACGGCAAGACCATCCTCCAGCTCAGCGGCCGTGAGCACGCCGTGCGCCGCGCCCTGGTCGCCCCGGCCTTCCGCGGCAGCGACCTCCAGGAGAAGTTCCTGCCGGTCATCGAGCGCAACTCCCGCGCCCTGATCGACCAGTTCCGCGCCACCGGCTCCGCCGACATCGTCGGCGACTACGCGACCCGCTTCCCGGTCAACGTCATCGCCGACATGCTCGGCCTCGACAAGGCCGACCACGCCCGCTTCCACGGCTGGTACACCGCCGTCATCGCCTTCCTCGGCAATCTCGCCGGGGACCCGGACGTCACGGCGGCGGGCGAGCGCACCCGGGTCGAGTTCGCCGAGTACATGATCCCGATCATCCAGGCCCGCCGCGAGAACCTCGGCGACGACCTGCTCTCCGCCCTGTGCGCCGCCGAGGTCGACGGCGTACGGATGAGCGACGAGGACATCAAGGCGTTCTGCAGCCTGCTCCTCGCGGCCGGCGGCGAGACCACCGACAAGGCGATCGCCAGCATCTTCGCCAACCTCCTGGTGAACCCCGAGCAGCTGGCCGCTGTGCGGGAGGACCGCTCGCTGATCGACCGGGCCTTCGCGGAGACGCTGCGGCACACGCCCCCGGTCCACATGATCATGCGGCAGTCGGCCACCGACGTGGAGCTGTCCGGCGGCACCGTCCCCGCGGGCGCCACCGTCACCTGCCTCATCGGCGCGGCCAACCGCGACGGCGACCGCTACGCCGACCCCGACCGCTTCGACATCTTCCGCGTTGACCTCACCACCACGACGGCGTTCTCGGCCGCCGCCGACCACCTCGCCTTCGCGCTCGGCCGCCACTTCTGCGTCGGCGCCCTGCTGGCCAAGGCCGAGGTCGAGATCGGTGTGAACCAACTCCTCGACGCGATGCCCGACGTACGCCTCGCCGACGGCTTCGACCCCGTGGAGCAGGGCGTGTTCACCCGCGGCCCGCAGTCGCTCCCGGTGACGTTCACGCCGGTCGCCCCCTGAGCTCCCGGGTGTTAGCCTCGTACACATGCTTCGTTCCACGTGTCTGAACTGGGCGCGCCTCACTTAGAGGCGGCCGCAGCCATGCACGAACAAGGGCCGTCCCCGGACGGCCCTTCTTGCTTTCCTCCCGCGGATCTCCGCCGACGGAGGCCGGGCCGCCCCGAGGGCGGCCACGACCCGTCGAACCGCAGGGAGAGACCATGACCACCACCCTCGAACACCCCACCACCGACGTCCTCGGCACCACCGCCGCACGGGCCCGCAGCGCCGAACTGGAGCGACTCGTCCGCAGCGACCCGGGCCGCTTCCGGGTCCTCACCGGGGACCGGCCGACCGGACGACTGCACCTCGGCCACTACTTCGGCACGCTCCACAATCGCGTCAGACTCCAGGACCTCGGCGTCGAGACCTTCGTCCTCGTCCCCGACTACCAGGTCCTCACCGACCGCGACGTGGCCGAGAACCTCAAGCAGTACGTGGCCGAACTCGTCCTCGACTACCTGGCCATCGGCATCGACCCGGACCGCTCCACGATCTTCACGCACAGCGCCGTCCCCGCGCTGAACCAGCTGCTGCTGCCGTTCCTCAGTCTCGTCTCCGTCGCCGAGCTGAACCGCAACCCCACCGTGAAGGACGAGATCGCCCACTCCCGGCAGTCGGCCGTCAGCGGCCTCATGCTCACCTACCCGGTGCACCAGGCCGCCGACATCCTCTCCGTCAAGGCCAACCTGGTGCCCGTCGGCCAGGACCAGCTGCCCCACCTGGAGATCACCCGCACCGTCGCCCGCCGCTTCAACGACCGCTACGGCCACGGCACGGAACTCTTCCCGCGCCCCGAGGCGTTGCTGTCCGAGGCGCCTCTGCTGCTCGGCACCGACGGCACCAAGATGAGCAAGAGCCGGGGCAACGCCATCGCGCTGTCCGCCGACGCCGACGAGACCGCACGCCTGCTGCGCGGCGCGAAGACCGACGCCGAGCGCCGCATCACCTACGAGCCCACGACCCGCCCCGAGGTCTCCTCCCTCGTCCTGCTCACCGCGCTCTGCGAGGGCACCGACCCGCGGCAGGTCGCCGAGGAGCTGGGCGACGGGGGAGGGGCCGCGCTCAAGCGCCGCGCCACCGAGGCGGTGAACACCCGCCTCGCGCCGATCCGCGCCCGGCGCGCCGCCTGTGCCCGGGACCCGCAACTGGTCAGGGACGTGCTGCGGGCAGGCAACGAGACCGCGGGCGCCGTCGCCGAACAGACCCTCGACGACGTACGCGCCGCCATGGGCACCGACTACCGCTGACAGCCGGGGGCCGGCTCAGTGCACGACCGGTGTGAAACTCACCGGCAGCGCGGTCAGCCCCCGCATCCAGATCGACGGCCGCCAGGACAGCTCGGCGGGCTCCACCGCGAGGACCAGATCCGGCAGCCTGTCGAGCAGGGTCTCCACCGCGGTGCGCGCGATGACGTCGGCGAGCAGCGGAGCGGGGTAGGGGCAGCGGTGCTCGCCGTTGCTGAACGACAGGTGCGCCGCGTTCTCCGCGCCGACATGGCCCTCCGGCCAGATCTGCGGGTCCGAGTTCGCTGCCGCGAGCCCCAGGACCACACAGTCGCCCGCGCGGATCTGCCGGCCACCGAGCTGGGTGTCGCGCACCGCCCAGCGGCCGATGAAGTTCTGTGTCGGGGTGTCCAGCCACAGCACCTCGTTCAGCGCCTCGCCGACGCTGAGCCGGCCGCCCGACACATTGATCGCGAAGCGCTCGTCGGTGAGGAGCAGCCGGAGCGTGTTGCAGATCCAGTTCGCCGTCGGCTGCTGGGCCGCCGCGATCACCGAGATCAGGTCCTGCACGATCTCCTCGTCGGTCAGCCCCGCCGGATCCAGGATCATCCGGGACGTGACGTCGGCCCCCGGCCGTTCCCGCTTCTCCCGCACCAGGCGCGCGATGCGCTCACCGACCCGGACGTACGCCGCCACCGGGTCGTCGCCCTCGTGGGCGTCCAGGGAGATCCGCAGATCGTCCACCAGATCCTGGGTCTCGTCGGCGAGTTCCGGCATCCCGCACATCTGGACCGCGGCCCGCATCGGCAGCGCGTGCGCGTACGCGGACATCAGCTCGGCCTGCCCGCTCCCCGCGAACGCGGTGATGAGGCGGTCGGCGATCTGTGCGCAGTCCCGCGCCAGTTCGAACTGGTCGACCTGCTCCAGGGCGTGCGTGATCACCCCCGCGCGGCGCCGGTGCTCGTCGCCCTCGGTGAACAGCACCGACGGCTGGTACCCGACGAACGGCATGAGCGGCCAGTCGGCCGGGATGTGCTCCCACTGGTTCCAGCGGCGCGAGTCCCGCGCGAACAGCTCGTCGTGCGAGGTGACGTAGCCGAGCTCGGCGTAGCCGAGCACCAGCCACGCGGGCACGTCCCCGTCGAGCAGCACGGGCGCGACCGGGCCGTGCTCCGAACGCAGCGCGCGGTACAGCTGCGACGGTGTCTGCTGGTACTGCAGGCCGCTGAGCGGGACGGCGCCCGCGTGCGCGGGGCAGGCCGATACGGCGGGGGGCGTCGATTCCGTCACGGTGTCGTCTCCTGGGCCATGGCGATGGCGTAGAGGTGGTCGACGAGGGTGATCAGCACGTCCTTGCCGGACGACCTGACCCGCGCGTCGCAGTCGACCATCGGAATGTGCGCGGGCAGCGCGAGGGCCTGACGGATCTCGTCCAGGGAGTGCCGCACCGGCTCGTCGTCGAACCGGTTGACCGCCACCACGAACGGGGTGCCGTGGTGCTCCAGGCGGTCGATCGCGTACCACGAGTCGTCCATGCGCCGGGTGTCGACGAGCACGACCGCGCCCAGCGTCCCGGAGAACAGCCGGTCCCACAGGAACCAGAACCGCTCCTGGCCGGGGGCGCCGAACAGATAGAGCACCATGTGGTCGTTGAGGCTGATCCGGCCGAAGTCGAAGGCGACCGTGGTGGTCGTCTTGGAGGACACGGCCGACGTCTCGTCGACGCCGACGCCCGCCTGCGTCATGACCTCTTCGGTGTTCAGCGGACGGATCTCGCTGACCGAGCGGACCAGTGTGGTCTTGCCGACCCCGAACCCGCCGACCACGACGATCTTGAGGCCGGTGTCCGCGCCGGCGCCGAGCGGTGTGCGCTGCGCGGGCAGCTCAGAGGTTGCGGAGCCCATGGAGCACCTCCTTGAGAAGAGCGGAATCGGGGAGTTCGGCGACGGACGGGGCGGCCCCCGGATGGCGGGCGGTGATCTTGCCGCCCGCCTGCAGGTCGCCGAGCAGGATCCGGACGACCGTGATCGGCAGCCGCAGCTCGGCGGCGACCTCGACGACGGCCGTGGGCCTGCGGCACAGTTCGAGGATGCGGACGTGCTCGGACTGCATCCCCGAGGCCGGCTCGCACTCGCTCACCACCAGGGTCACCAGGTCGAAGGAGGCGTCGTCGGCACGGCTGCGGCCCCCGGTGACCGTGTACAGCCGGTCCGGGGCGCCGGTGTCCACCGGCCGCCGCGTCACTGGACTCCGCCTCCCGCGCCGGCCTGGCGCGGAGCGGCCCGCAGATGCTCCCCGATCTGCTCGACCAGCTCCGACATCTGGTGGCCCACGACGCCCGGGTCGGCCTCCTCGTCGGCGACGACCGCGAGGTGCGCGCCGTCGCCCGCGTCCACGATGAAGAGCAGCCCGCCGTGGAACTCGGTCATCGAGTGGCGTACACCGCCGCTGCCGTTGCCGAACTCCACGGACGCGCCCTGGGCGAGCGCCTGGATCCCGGAGCAGATCGCCGCGAGCTGGTCGGCCTGGTCGAGTGTCAGATGCTCGCTCCAGCAGAGCTTCAGGCCGTCGCGGGACAGGACGAGGGCGTACCGGGTGCCGGGCGTGCGCTCGAGCAGGTTCTCCAGGAGCCAGGTCAGGCTGGTGTCAGTGGTCTGCATGGCGGGGTCGGGACGGCCCTTCCGGCGGTCCGGAGGGCTGCCCGTGCCTCCAATCTCACGGTGTAGAGCGGTGAAGAGCGGCGAAGATCAGTGCGGAGCGGGGGTGGTGCGGCCGGGTGGTGCGGCCGGGTGGTGCCGGAGCTCAGTCCGTGGCGCCCGGCCGCTCGGCGCCCCGGGCCTCGGCGTTCTCGGCGTCAGGGGATTCCGGCCTGCGGCCTTCCTTCGCCTTGCGCGCGGCGTGGAAGGCACCGAAGCGGGCACCGGCGTCCCGGGACGGCGCGCGGTCGGCGGCGGGGGCGGGGCGCGAGCGCTCCTGCTCGACCGCGGCCATCGTGCGGCCCGGCGGGCGGACAGGCAGCCCGTTCGGCGTCGACCCGACAGCACCCGCCGGGCGCGGCACGGCCGTGTCCGTGGTGTCCGGGGTAGCCGAGGCGTCCGTGCTGCCGGTGGTGGTCATGAGGTGCACGGTGTCCGGACTGTCCGTGGTGGCTGGGGCGGGCGCGGCGGCCGGGGGTGCCGGAGTGGTGTCCGCGACCGGCGCGTCGGCGCGCTGGTGCGTCTCGGCGGGCGCGGGGCGCGGGATGTGGACGGGCGGGGCCTGCTCGCGCTGCTGGGCGAGGACCTGGGGCGGCAGCAGGACCACGACGCCGGTGCCGCCGCGCGAGGACGGCCGGTAGTTCACCGCGATGCCGTACTTGGCGGCGAGCCGGCCCACCACGGCGAGCCCGAGCCGGGTGCCCTGGAGCGAGGCGAGGTCGGTGACCTGGCCGGAGACCGCGTCCTCGGCGCGCCGCATCGCCGCGTCGGCCATCTTCAGGCCGCTGTCCTCGATGGTCACGACGAGGCCCGCGGAGCGCTCCTCCACGTACACGTGCACCTCGTCGATGGGCGGCGAGAAGTTCGCCGCGTTGTCCATCAGTTCGGCGAGCAGGTGCATCACTCCCTCGGCCGCGAAGCCGGCGATCGCCGCGTCCGTCGCACAGTGCAGCCGCACCCGCTGGTAGGCGGCGATGCGTCCGACGGCGCCGCGCAGCACGCTCTCCATCACGATCGGCCGGTTCCAGGCGCGACTGGAACGGCCGCCCATCAGCAGTGCCAGCCGGTCCGTCATCAGCCCGAGCTGGGAGGTGGCGTGGTCGAGGCGCAGCAGGTCCCCGAAGACCTCCTCGCCGTGGCGCTCCTGCATGGTCCGCAGGTCGGCGAGCATGCTCACGGCCTTCGCCTGTACGCGGCCGAGCGCCTTCGCCGACGCGGCCTGCGCGGCGGCACCGCGCCGCTCGCTGAGGGCCAGTTCCCGCAGGAACGCCTCGGCCGGAACCCTCAACAGGGGGTTCTCGGGCCAGATCGGCTCGGCGAGCACGGTGTCGGCCGAGGCGCCCTCGCGCAGCCGCTCCACCGCGGCCGGGAAGGTCTTGACGGTCAGCCGGTCCAGCTCGCTCGCGGCCTGGCGCAGTTCGTCGCGGGCGGCATCGCGCTCCGCGGCGGTCCGCTCGGCCTGGTGCACGGCCTCACCGAGAGAGGTCGTGAACTCCTGGAGGATGCGCGCCAGTTGGGGATCGAAGGGCGGTGCCGGAGCGGGGAGCCGGCCGTCGTTCAGATGCCGCACCACGCCCGGCAGGGTGACGTTCACCAGCTGGGCCGCCTCCGCGGACTGCTGCGTCAACCGGCTGTTCGCCAGGGCCAGTTCGGCACGCGCGGCCTCCGCGTCGCGGCGGGCGCGGCCCAGGGCCGCCGTGTGCACGGCGAGGACGACAGCCACGCATCCCCAGGCGGCCAGGGCCGTCCACACCGCCCAGGTGCGCGCGGCCGCCGGAGCGAGCGCGGCCGCGCCGCCTGCCGCGGCGGCCGCCACCACCAGCACGGTGAGCGCCGCGACCAGGGACGGTCGGCCCGCCCCGGCTTTCGGCTGAGAGCGGGCAGAGGAGGGTGGAGCAGGCACTGACATTCCGCGGTCCCTCGGTCGTTGCGTGCGGGGAGCGGCCACGCGACCGGTCGGGTCGGCGGCGGATCCGGGCCGTCCGCGCCGAAGAGGACGCCGATCTTCCGGACCGTACGAACGCTCATGCTAGTCACGCCGCGCGACGGGAAGACCGGACAAGCCGGGCAGTTCTCCCGGCGGACGAGTTCGTCGTGAACTCGCCCTTGGCTCAACCGATCGTGGTAGCTGCCGGTCCGACCTTATCCGTGCCGTGAAGTCGAGGTGGGGGTGGGGGTATTGGGGCGGGGAGAATCACCGGAAGGTGTCGGTCCGTGCGATTTCAATGCGCCGTCGAGCGAGAGGATTCGGCCAACATCAGCTGTTCTCCACGATGTTCCAGTGGCCGACCTGTCGGTACTGGGAATCGTGGATCGCCGCGCCGTCACCCGGTGTCAGGGCGAAGTGGTGGAGATTGCCGCCCCAGTACCGCAGCGCGCGGCCCAGCTCACGTGCCGCGTCGCCGTCGAAGGCGCTGTCACCCATGTCGATCTCGAGAAGGAACTTCATGCCTTCCACCCTGTCATTGAACCGCCCTTTGAGACTTTTCCGGCGGCACCGCCCGCCGTTCGGACCGGCCGGAAGTTTTCTGCGAAAGGGTGTGCATGCTCGCGGCGATCCCGGGCACCAGACAACGGACAGGCTCTGGCAGCCCCGCCCCCCCCGGGCGCTCGAGCATGAGCCCCGCCGCCTCTGCTTCTCCCCCCTGCGAGGCGGCGGGGCTGTCGTCTGTCCGGCGTGCTCCGCCCCGACGTGCGGCCGCTAGCCCTGGTGGTGCGGCTGCTGCTGCGACGGGTGGCCCTGCGGGGCGGTCGCCGTGGCGAGCATGCCCTCCGCCTGCTCCTTGGACAGCTGGTGCTCTATGCCGCAGAACGTGCACTGCGTGCGGTACTTCGTCGAGACGGGGAACAACGGGACGAAGAAGAGCGTGAACTTCGTGAGGTATTTGCGCAGCGAGTGCGCCGACGGGTTGCCGCAGCCGCCGCAGACGAGCGTGAGCATCGCGAGCTGGTACACGTAACCGCGCGTGCCGAAGATGATCATGAGTGGTCCCCTCCCGGTCGATGGCCACCGCCGAGCGTGGGGCCTCGCGCCATCGTAGGCAGCCCCGGTGCCCGCCTCACAAGCCGTACTTGCGAGTGGAGTGCTCCTCCTGTGCGAGGCGGCGCAGCGCCAGCAGGACCGGCTCGAAGAGCACGGCCGCCGCGACCACCAGCTCGGCCTTCTCGGCGTCGCCCGCCAGGTCGTCCAGCCGCTCCATGTCCAGCCGTGCCACCTCGTCCATCCGCCGCGCGTACGCCAGGAGGATCGCCGGGTCGCTCGCGTATCCGAGCCGGACGACCGTGGCGACCGTGGTGATCAGCTGGCGGTAACTGGGGGAGAGGGCGCCGATCTCGCGCGCGTGCGCCCAGCCCACCTCACCGAGGCACCAGTCGACCGCCTCGGTGACCTCGGCCGTCAGCGGGTCGTCGGCCGGTGCCTCGGGCGGCTGCGGCAGCGCCCACAGCGCGGCGCCGAGCCGGAAGGTCGTGCCGAGCGAGTCGTCGTCGACGTGCCGGAGCACCTCCCGTGCGGTCGCCACCGGCACCCGGCCGATCTGGATCAGAGCGCGCACCAGATTGAGCCGTCGCAGATGGGCCTCCCCGTACTCGGCCTGCGTCTTGCTCAGCCGCCGCCCCGGCGGCAGCAGGCCCTCCCGCAGGTAGTACTTGATCGTGCCGACCGGCACCCCGCCGCGCTCGCTCAGCTCCGCCAGCCGCATCTCTTGTGCCCTCCATTGGGAAGTGCCACTATCCAATCACGCGAACACCGGGAGTCCTAGGGGGAGTTGTGCCCGTGAAGCCACAGATGGGACGGACCGCGGCCGACGTGGAGGGCGAGGTCGTCGTCTTCCTGATCGGGATGCGGATCAATCGATTCTGGGCCGTGCACCACTGGCTCCCGGTGTTCTGCGCCATGCCCATGATGCTCAGGGAGCTCGGCAGGGACCCCGGTCTCGGACTGCTCCACCACGTCCTTGGCACGGCGAATCCGCGCACGTACTACGTCGTCCAGTACTGGGAGTCGAAGGAGAAGCTGCTCGCGTACGCCGCCGCCCCGGACCGGCGGCACCGGCCCTGGTGGGCGCGGATGAACCGCTTCGCCCGCAGGAGTCGCGGACATGTCGGCCTGTGGCACGAGACGTACATCGTGCCCGCGGGCTCCTACGAGACGATCTACGCCGACATGCCGCCGCACGGCCTCGCCGCGGCGCACGGCGTGCGCCCGCTGGGCGACGGGGTGCAGGCGCGCGACCGGCTGGCGGTCTGACTCGGCCACTTTGCGCGGCCGGAGCGCTACGGACCGTACGGATGCGGCCACGCCGCCTGCCCGAATCGGCATTTCGGGGCTCGTGATGAAAGGATTGCTCCCATGGCAATCAAGACCTACTTCGACATCACGATCAACGACGAGCCCGCCGGGCGGATCACGTTCAACCTCTTCGAGGACGTCGTCCCGAAGACCGCGGAGAACTTCCGTGCCCTGTGCACGGGCGAGAAGGGCTTCGGCTACGCCGGCTCGTCCTTCCACCGCGTCATCCCGCAGTTCATGCTGCAGGGCGGCGACTTCACCGCCGGCAACGGCACGGGCGGCAAGAGCATCTACGGCGAGAAGTTCGCCGACGAGAACTTCCAGCTCAAGCACACCAAGCCGGGCCTGCTCTCCATGGCCAACGCCGGTCCGAACACCAACGGCTCGCAGTTCTTCATCACCACCATCGTCACGGACTGGCTGGACGGCAAGCACGTCGTCTTCGGCGAGGTCGAGGACGGCATGGAGCTCGTGAAGAAGATCGAGTCGCTCGGCTCGCGCAGCGGTGCCACCGCCGCGAAGATCACGATCGCCGAGTCCGGTCAGCTCTGATCCTCGGCGCGCAACGACGGAGGCCGGGAACCCGCCGCACGGCGGGTTCCCGGCCTCCGTCGTCGTGGCCGTCGTCGTGGGACTAGCCGAAGCGCTCGATCCGGATCCGTTCCACGGGCTGACCGAGGTCGACCAGCAGCCTGGAGGCGTGCTCGGCGAACGCGTTGGAGCCGCACACGTACGCCTCCCACGCGGGAGCGTCCCGTGTGAAGCACGGCGCCAGATGGTCCGCCGCCAGGCGCCGGCGCTCGCCCTCGCGGGTGAGCACCGGCGTCGTCTCGTCCCCGTACTCGGCGGCGTAGATCAGCTCCTCGGCCGTCCGCGCGGACACGAACAGGCGCAGGGGGAGGGCCGACCGCCGCAGCCGGTGATGGCGCAGCATCGACATCAGCGGCACCACGCCCGAGCCCGCCCCGATCAGCAGCGCGGGCCGGTCGCCGGGCCAGGCGAAGAAGCCGCTGAGCGGACCGCGGACCTCCACCGTGTCGCCGACCCGGGCGACGGCGTGGAGGTGGCCGGAGACCTCGCCGCCGTCCACGTGGTCGAGGGTGAGCTCGATGTGCCCGGTGTCGTCCGGGGGAGAGGCGAGCGAGTAGTGGCGCTGCGCGGTGTAGCCGTCCTCGGCGGTCAGCCGCAGGATCAGGTGCTGGCCCGGCAGATGGCCCTGCCAGCCCGGTACCGCGAACCGGAACGTCGACGCGCGGGGCGTCTCGCGCCGGATCTCCGTGATCACCGCGCGCTGCCAGGCGGCCGCGGTCTGCCGGCCGACGGCGATCCGCCCCGGCACGGCGAACCGGGTGGGCGGCGTGAAGGTCGTCTCAGTCACCGGAGTACCGCTGTTCCTCCCAGGGGTTGCCCCGCGCGTGGTACCCGTTCTGCTCCCAGAAGCCGGGCTCGTCGTGGTCGAGGAGACGCAGGCCCGCGAGCCACTTCACGCTCTTCCAGAAGTACAGGTGCGGCACCAGCAGCCGGGCGGGCCCGCCGTGCTCGGCCGGCAGCGGCTCGTCGCCGTAGGAGAAGGCCACCCAGGCCCTGCCCCCGCTGACATCGGCGAGCGGCAGGTTCGCCGAGTAGCCGGTGTGGGAGTACGCGACCACGTGCGTGGCCGCGGCGTCGGGGCGCACGGCGTCGAGGAAGGCGTCCAGCGGGACGCCGCCGAAGCGCACCCCGAACTTCGACCAGCCCGTCACGCAGTGGATGTCGCCCTCGTACGCGGACGTGGGCAGGGCACGCGCCTCCTCCCAGGTCCAGCTGCGCTCCTCGGCGACCAGACCGTCGACACGGAAGGTCCAGTCCCGCTCGGCGATCCGCGGCGTCACCTCGGCGGAGAGGACGGGCCACTCGTCCCGCGCGTCGTACTGGCCGGGCGGCAGCCCCGGATCATGGCTGCGGGGGCGCCCCACGAAGCCGCGGGTGACGGGGACGGTCATGCGAAGAACTCCAGGTCGAGAAGGGTTCGGCACGCATACGTGCACGGGACAAGCCTGCCATCCCGCGGCCCTGCGACGCACATCCGTTCGGCCGCGGCCGCCGTCCTACGCGCGCGGTCCCACCGGCACGCCCAGCGGCCGGGCCAGACCCGTGATGCCCTCGTCGAGCCGCTGCAGATGGCGCAGCACCCGGAACGTGACGGTGTTCGCGGCCGGCATGCCCAGACCGTCGGTCTCCAGCATCGCGGTGATGCTCGCGCCGGACTCGACGCGGCCCGTGTCCTCCGTCTCGTTCACGTGCGCGACCAGGACGTCGATGTTGTGGTCGATCCGCCGTGCCGCGCGAGCCAGGCGCGGGTCCGCGCCGATCCGCTTGCTGTACGGGACGAGCTCGGCCGTCGCCGCCAGCGAGCGGGCGTGGTACGCCGAGGTCTCCAGCAGCGCCACCAGATAGCGGGCGGTCTGGCGGCGCTCGCGCAGCGGCGTGATCGGGTGCGTCAGCGGCTGGGTGGCCGCCCGCAGCTCGTCCAGCGCCGTGTCCAGGTCACGGGCCTTGTCGAGCAGATCGACGGCGGGACCGCCGCTGAGCTGTGCCACGGCCCCCTCGACGACGTCGCCGAGCCGTTCCAGGACGGCGGCGAGCTGTTCGTCGGTGCGCCGGTCGGTGCGGACCGGGAGCACCAGCATCGCCGCGACGATGCCGCAGGCCGCGCCCAGTGCCGTCTCCTCGATCCGCAGGACGAGCACGTCGAGGCTGTAGGTGTTCAGGAGGGTGTAGAGCAGGCCCAGCATCGCCGTCACGAAGAACGACATGAGCGCGTACGACAGCGGCGCCGTGAAGAACATCGCGAACACACAGACCAGGACCAGCACGAACGCCAGCCACGTGTGGTGTCCGACGGCGCCCGCGAGCGCCACACCGGCGACGACCCCGAGCACGGTGCCGAGCAGCCGCCGGTAGCCCTTGACGACGATCTCGCCCGTCGACGCGGTGTTCAGGAAGACGACCCAGCAGGTCAGGACCGCCCAGTACCAGCGTTGCGAGGACAGGAACTCGCCGCCGACGATGGCGAGCGACGAACCGACGGCGACCTGGAACGCGGCCCGGGTGGTGGGCCGCTGGAAACCCGACGGCTCGGGGGTCTCGTCCTTCTCGGTGCTCGTGATGGAGACGTCCTCGGCGTCGAACTCCTCGCGGGAGCGAGTCGTCGCGGGGGAGTCGTCCGACTCGTCCTGCGGCCCGTCGAGCGCGAGGCGCAGACCCAGGACGGCACGGGCCGCCTCACCGATGCCGCGGAACACGTCCTGCACGGCGAGCGTCGTGCCCGGCGGGATGCACTCCTCGTCGCGGTAACCGAGCAGCCGGTTGCGGACGTGGGCGACGGCCGTGCCGCGGTTGGCCTCGGCCGGGCGGGCCATCATCAGGTGCAGGGCGTTCAGATCGCGGCGGAGCAGCGCGGTGGACTCGTCCTCGGCGCGCAGCAACTTGCCGGGGGCGGGCACCGGGGCGCCCGGCAGGTGCAGGGTCAGGGTGTCGGCGCGCTCCGAACTGCGAGCGGTGAGCAGCAGCATGCCGAGGCGCTCGGCGGCCACCTCGGCGTCGGCGACGCGGCGCTGGATCAGCGCGGCCGCGGCGTCGTCGCGGGTGCCGTCCTCGAGGCGGCCCTGGATCATCAGCGCGGTCTCGTGCAGACGGGCGGTGCGCCGGCGCAGCTCGTCTAGGACGTCGTCCAGGTCCCCCGGCGGCGCGTCGAGCAGCAGAGTCTGGGCGTCCACGAGTTGCGCCAGCCGCGCCCGGAACGCGTCACGCAGCCGTCCGAGCACCCGCTGCGGCGTCTCCGGCACCAGCGCGAACCTGGCCACGGCACTGCAGGCGAACGCGATCGCCAAGGTGCCGAACAGGACGGGCAGTTGATCCACCGACGCGTTCACGAACAGGGACACGAAGTACACCTGGAAACCGATGAGGCCGAGCGCCGTGCCCCGGTCGCCGAACCTGCGGCTGTAGACCGCGCCGAAGATGAGGGCGACGAAGAACGCGTCCCCGATGACGACCAGGCTGTGCAGCAGCGCGCCGAGCGTCATCGCCACGAGGGCGGTCGGCAGCCCGAGCGCGAGGGTGAGCGCCTGCCCGCGCACGGTCTTCTCACGGATCGCGAAGGTGGCGACCATCGCCGCCATGGCGCCCGCCACCATGTGCGTCACGTCCGTGCCGAGCAGAGCGAGCACGCCGAGCGCGAGCCCGATCGCCGCCACGGTGCGCACTCCGGCCGTCAGCCGCAGCAGCCCGGGGTCGGAGGCCACGAAGCGGTCCCATGTCGCGGTCAGGGTCGGCCGTCGCGCCACCTGCGTCACTCCAAGATCGATCCGGCGTTCGTCCCCCGAGCATACGAGCACGTGGGCGCGGCCCTGACGCCTGGACGGTCCGGCTCCGGAACGGCGGAAGAGCGAGGTCGGCGGGGGTGCGACGGCTACGGGCGCGAACATGAGGGGTCCGCAGCGGAGTTGAGCCCGCGACAGAGCGGACCGCCCGGCCGGGTGCAAACCCCGGCGGTCTCTCCTGTTCGCTTTCTCTACGGTTTCTCCACTGCTGCTTCTCTACCGCTGCTTCCCTACTGCGCGGACTTGAGGACGGCCGCCACGAGCGGCCCCGACGACTCGCCGCCGCGGCCGCCGCGCCGCATCACGGCCGCCGCCGCGAGATCGCCGTGCCAGGCGGCGAACCAGCCGTTGGGCTTCTTCTGCCCGATGACCTCGGCCGACCCGGTCTTCGCCCCGATGTCGCCGGTCAGTCCCGCCATGGATCCGGACGCGGAACCGGAGGTCGCCGTGGTGTGCAGAAGATCACGCAGTTGCGCGTGCGCCGCCGCATCGAGCGGCCGGTGCGCTGTGGCCAGTGTGCGGTGGTCGACGTCCGGAGCGACGAGATAGGGCTGCCGGAATTGTCCCGTCCGCGCGGTGGAGATCACCGACGCCATCGTCAACGGATTCATCCGCACCCCGCCCTGCCCGATCATCGAGGCCGCCTTCGACGCGGCGTGCTCGACCGGGACCGCCCCGGCGAACACGTCGACCCCCGCCGACCAGCGCTCCCCGATCCCGAACACGTCCCGGGCCTGCCGGGACAGCGCGTCGTCGGAGATCTTGCCCGCCTGGGTGATGAAGGCGGTGTTGCACGACGCGGCGAAACTGCTGCGGAACGTGCCGCCGACGATGTCGAAGTCGTCGACGTTGTGGAACTTCCAGCCGCCGTACGAGGCGTTCTTCGGGCACGGATGCGGCCGGTCGGGAGCGGCGAGCTTCTTCTCCAGGAGCAGCGACGCCGTGATCATCTTCATGGTGGAGCCGGGCGCGAGCCGCCCTCGCAGCGCCGTGTCCGGCCCCTTCGCGCCGGAGCCCGCGACGGCCAGGATCTCGCCGGTCGAGGGCCTGAGCACCACCAGCGAGGCGTCCGACCGCAGCGCGACCTCCCGCTCGGCCGCCTTCTGGACGCGCGGGTCGATCGTGGTCCGCACCCGCCCGGGCGCGCCCTCGGCCACGGACGCCAGCACCTGACCGCCGGGCGCCGTCCGCAGTTCGACACCAGGCCGGCCGCCCGCCGAGCCGCCGCGCAGCCCGTCCACCACCTGCGCGAGCGAGGGGAAGGCACGGGTGTCGAGCGGTCGGCCGGACCGGTCGAGAGCGTCGACGTGCGCGGGGGTCGTCTCCCGCGCCTCGAACCGCGCGCCGTCGACCAGCCGGGGATGCAGCACCGCCGGCCGCCAGGCGACGACGGGCTCCCCGTCCCCGGCGCGCCGCACCACGGTGAGCCCGGAGTCGTAGGACACCGGTGCGCGCCCGCCCTCGTACGAGAACCGGGCGCGCACGGCGAAGGGGACACGGGTGCCCTTCGGAGTACCCGCGGTGAGACGTACGGGGGTGAGGTGACCGTGTTCCCGGTAGTCGCGCAGCGCCCGGCCCGCGGCCGTCGCGTCGTCCGTGCGGTCCGCGGCCCCGTCCGTGTCGCCGTCGGCCCAGGCGTCGAGGAACCCGTCGGCGGCGCCGCGGATCTCGGCGGCCGACAGCGGACCGGTCCGGGGAGCCGGATCGTCCGCCGTCGCGAGCGCCCAGCCGCCCGCTCCGAGGGCGACGACGGCCAGCGCGCCGCCGATCCACGGACCGCGTCCCCCGCCGGTGCCCTGCCGTTCGCCGCCCACGGGTTCTCCGCCCTGCCGAAGCCTCGAGATCCTGACGCTTCACGGTAGGCAGGTCCCCCGTGTGCCTCCCTGGCGGAGTGAGCCGTTCAGGGGTGCGGGGTCACCCCAGACCGAGCGCGCCCATCGTCAGGCCGGCCAGGGCCGACTCCCCGAGCGCGTTCGGATGCACCGGCACGAAGTTGGTGCCGAACAGCGCGGGCTCGACCCAGCGGGTGCCGATCGGCTGACAGGCGTCGTGCCCCTCGGACGCCTGGGCCACATCCACGTACGTGGCGCCCGTCTCGGCCGCGGCCCGCCGGACCGCGGTGTTGAGGTGCGTCTGGATGTCGCGCACGTACGGCACGTCACCACTGGCGATCGGCATCTTCGCGAAGCAGCCAGACTGCGCCTTCGCCGGCATGATCCACGGATAGCCGAGGATCGCGACGCGCGCGTCCGGGGCCTTGTTCCGCACCGCCTGCAGCGCGGCCTTCACCGCCGGATACGTCTTCGTGTCGATGTCGTCGCTGAATCTGGTGCCGTTCTGGTCCTTGCACGGGCTGCCCTGACCCGCGGTGAGCACCCCCGCGGTCGCACACGCGAGGATCGTGTTGATGAAGGTGCTGTTGTCGTTGCCGCCGATGGTCATCGTCACCAGCCGGGTGTCCGCGCCGAGCGCGTCGAGCTGCGGCGCGACGCCCGGGTACTGGGCCCCCACGAAGTCCTTGGTCTGTGCGCCGCCGCAGGTCACGTCCTTCAGCGTGGCGCCGGTGCGCTCCGCGACGACATGGGGGTAGTTCTTCGTGGAGCGGGCGCACAGCAGGGACGCGGACGGGTCGAGCGGCAGGACGCCGGAGGCCGCGCTGTAGCTGTCGCCGAGCGCCACGTAGGGCAGGGGTTGACCGGTCGCCTGTGCGGGTGCGGCCAGCCCCACGAGGGCCGCGCCGGCCGCCACCGCGACTGCCGCTGAACGTCCGCCCCGGAACGCGCGAATCACCATCTGAAGCTCCTTCGAAACCGGCTCGGCTCATGGCCAAGTTCCGTATGCGACAGGGGATTTCAGCGCGCTGACAATTGAAGCTACCGACGGGTTAGAAAACGAGTCAATAGGTGTGCACGGGGTCGTGACCAGGGGCGGCCGGGGCCGGTGGTCGTGGTGTGTCCGGCCGGCGGCCTCAGGCGGACTGCTCCGCCTGCGGGGCGTGGCCGAAGTCGAGCACGTTCTCGGCGGTGCGCTCGGTCTCCTGCGCCGCTTCACGGGCGACGGCCAGGACGTCGCCCTGCTCGTCGACCAGCTGGTCGTAGATCGGGGCCGGGGCGGTGGACGGTGCGGGCACGGCGAAAACTCCAGGTGGATGCGGTGCAGGGGGACCTGCGCTACGGACAAAAGGGGACCCTACGACGACCCGGTCGCGCCCGGTCAACCGGGGTCGGATTGGACGCTCGACCCGCTTTCGGGCATGCGAGCCGCTTCGGGCCAACCCTGACCGGGGCGGGGACAGCGAACGGCGCGGCCGATAGACAGGACGGAGGGGGTCGGCGCCCGTCAGTCGACACGGGGAGGGCCGTCACATGATCACCATCGACGTCGCCGTCTTGCTGGGCATCATCGCCTTCTTTCTGTTGCGACGCCCGGTCGGGCCGAGAAAGCGGGTCGACACGTTCTTCGTGATGCTGGTCTCTCTCGTCCTCGGTGTTCTCATCGCCCCCACACCCTTCGGCGAGGGCATCACCAACGTGATGAACCAGCTGGCCACCAGCATCTCCAACTGGGGTAACTGACCAGGTCAGGACCGTGCTGTGCCAGACTCGGCCGCATGAGGATCCGAGACTTCCGGGCCGACGACTGGGAGTGTGTCTGGCCGTTCTGGCGGCAGATCGTGGCCGCGGGCGAGACCTACACCTGGGACCCCGGCACGAGCGAGGCGGAGGCCCGCGCCCTGTGGACGCAGGGCGCGGGCAAGCGGGTCGTCGTCGCCGAGGACGTGGCGGGCGAGATCGTCGCCACCGCGTACGTGAAGCCCAACTACGGCGGTCCGGCCGGCGACGTCGCCAATGCCGGATTCATGGTGGACCCGGCCCACGGCGGCCGCGGGTACGGCCGGGCGCTGGCCGAGCACGTCCTGGCCGCCGCGCGGGCCGACGGGTACCGCGCGATGGTCTTCAACGCCGTCGTCGAGACCAACCCGGCCGTACGGCTGTGGACCTCCCTGGGCTTCACGATCCTGGGCACCGTGCCCGACGCGTACGACCATCCCCGCCACGGCCGCGTCGGCCTGCACGTCATGCACCGCGCGCTCTGACCGTGGCGCGCGCCCGGTGTACGGATCGGGCGTGACCCTGTCTCCCTCAGCACGCTGCGGGAGGTCGGTGTGGACGGCCTCGGCCCCTGGGCGGAACCACCTGCGCGCAGGCAGCGGCACGTGCGGGACGGATGCGCTCGCCAGGGAGGAGACCGCCGCGACGGTGTGCCCACCGCGCAGGAGCCGGCAGGCGGCGAGAGGCGATGGTTCGCGTGTCCGGGCGGCGAGGGGAGGCCCCGCTCGGCGGGACACGTGGTCGCGGGGACAGGGGCGCGGTTGTGCCGTCGCGGGGTCGGCTCGTCGCGTACGTAGGCGGATCCGCCCTGTCAGGCCGGTTCCCGCGGTACCTCCGAGCGCCAGGGCGACGCGTCCGTTCCGCACGAGGAGTTCCTCGGCGCCCCAGCCGAACGGCGCGCCGGTGCGGCGCCGAGCGGTCACGGTGCGCCGATCCGCCTGATCGCGGGGGCGGACGGATTTGGGAAGGACTCCTTACTTGAGTGACTAGACTGAGGGCATGTCCTCGTCACCCCCGACGCCGCGCCCCTCCCTGGAGATGCTGCGCGCGCTCACCGACGAGAACGTGCTGCGCTCCCTGATGTCCGAGAGCCGGCTCACCCGGGCAGAGATCGCCGCCCGCACCGGCATCTCCCGTCCCACGATCTCCGACAGCGTGCGACGGCTCGCCGCCTCGGGCCTGGTCGTCGACACGGGGGAGCGCACCACCGGACGCGGCCGCGTCGGCTCGTACTACGGACTCGCACCCGGGCTCGGCGCCGCGCTCGTCGTCGGGATCACTCCGCGCGGGATCACCGCGGAGGCCGTCGACGCCCTCGGCCGCGTACGGGCGCGCGAGGAGACGGGACTCGGCCACGACGCGGGCCGACAGGCCGCCGGCGACGCCCTGGACACGGCCGTACGACGCCTCGCCGAGCGCACCGGGGACCGGCTGCGCACCGCCGTCGTCAGCGCCGCGGACCCCGTCGACCGCGGCACGGGCCGTCTCGCGCACCTGCCGGACGCGCCGTTCCTCGTCGGTGACCTCGATCCGCCGGGTGTCCTCGCCCCCTGCGTGGACGGTCCGGTGCTCGTCGACAACGACGTCAACTGGGCGGCCCGCGCCGAACGCGCCGAGGGCTGCGCCCGGGGCGTCGACGACTTCGTCTACCTCCACCTCGGCGAAGGCCTCGGCGGCGCCGTCGTCTGCGACGGCGACGTGCGCCGCGGCGACCACGGCTTCGCCGGTGAGATCGCCCACCTGTGTGTCCCGGGCCCGGGCGGCGGCGCCCTGCCGCTGACCGAGGTGTTCGCCGCGCTCGGCCTGCGCCGAGCGGGTTCCACGGCCGTCGACGTCGCGGCCCTGCGATCCCGGCTCGCGGCGCCCGGCGACCGGGCCACGCGCACGGTGCTCACCGACGCGATCGGCGCCGTCGTCGCGGCGGCCGTCGCCTTCGCCGACCCCCGCACGGTCGTCGTCGGCGGCGACTGGGGCCCCGACCTGGTCCCCGCACTCGACGGCCGCTTCCGCCACGGCCCGCGCCCCGTCCCGGTCACCGCGGCCACCCTGGCCGCCCCCGCACTGACCGGTGCCCGCGCCCACGCGACGGACCGCCTGCGCACCCTCGTCGTCCAGTCGGCCCACCCGGCCGTCACCACCACCTGACCACCCGTCACCACCCAGAACCAGGAACCACCGTGACCACCCAGCAAGACCAGCAGGCCGCCCGCTCCACCACTCCGCCCGACATCCGCCTCGTCGTCACCGACATGGACGGCACGCTCCTCGACGCCGACGGACGCATACCGGACGAGGTGTGGCCCCTCCTCGCGGAACTGGACCGGCGCGGCATCGTCTTCTGCCCCGCCAGCGGCCGCCAGTACGCCACGCTCGCCGCCCAGTTCGCCCCCGCGGACGACGGCGGCATGGTGTACGTCGCGGAGAACGGGACCTACGTCGTGCGCGGCGGCACCGAACTCAGCTCGAACGTGCTCGACGCCGCGGTCGTCTCCTGGATCGTCAAGTCGATTCGTCAACTCGTCGACGAGGGCGCGAGTGCGGACGGAGACGGGACGGACCTGGGTGTCGTCGTCTGCGGCAAGCAGTCCGCGTACGTGGAGCGTTCCGACGAGGCGTTCATGACCGAGGTGCGCAAGTACTACCGCAACCACCGCGTCGTCGACGACATCACGGCCGTCGACGACGACGTGATCAAGGTCGCCGTCTTCGACTTCGGCCAGGCGGAACGGACCGTCGCCCCGGCCCTCGCGGAGCTCAAGGAGACCCACCAGGTCGTGGTCTCCGGCGAGCACTGGGTCGACGTCATGAACCTCACCGCGAACAAGGGCGTCGCCGTCCGCGGCCTCCAGCGCGAACTGGGCATCACGCCCGCCCAGACCATGGTCTTCGGCGACTACCTCAACGACCTCGAGATGCTGGACGCCGCCGACTGGTCGTACGCCATGGAGGGCGCCCACCCCGAGGTCGCGCTCCGCGCCCGCCACCGCGCCCCCGCGCACACCGACAACGGGGTCGTCCGCACCGTGCGCGCTGTCCTCGGCCTGCCCACCGGGCACTGAGGAAAGGCACATCGGGGCGGGCTGAACCCCTACGACACCCCCGCCCGCTACGGCACCGTGGGCCCATGACCTCGCTCCAGCCCGCGACACCCGCGCCCGCCGACTGCTACGCCTGCGCCAACGAAGCCCGGTTCGACGAGCTGCCGCCGCGCGAGCGCATCGCCCACGACGCCCACTGGCGCATCGCCCACGCGTTCACCAGCGCGCTGCCCGGCCGGCTCGTGCTGCTGCCCCGGCGCCATGTGACCGCCGTGCACGACCTCGACGACACCGAGGCGGCGACCCTGGGCGGCTGGCAGGTGGCCGCGTCGCGCGCGCTGCGCGCCCATCTCTGAGAGGCGTCGACCATGGCCGGATCGCGCCCGTGATTGGCATGGACCTGCCCATGATCCCTCGCTAGGCTGCGCCACCGGCACGCAAAGGGAGCGCTCCCAATCCGTGCCGTGCCATTCCGTTCGGTTCCACCCCCACATCACTGGAACAACGAAGGGTCGCACCATGAGACGTACGAGACGTCGCACCACCTCCCTGCGCACCGTCCTGTCCGCCTTCCTCGTCACGGGCGCCTGCGCGACGGCAGGGTTCGTCCCGGCCGCCACCGCCACCGCCCAGCCCCCCGCCTCCGACGGCGTGCTCGCCGCCATGCAGCACGATTTCGGCCTCACCCGCGGCCAGGCCGAGACGCGCCTGGCCACCGAGAAGACGGCCGCCGCCACCGAACGGCAGGCGCGCCGGGCCGCCGGATCCGCCTATGCGGGATCCTGGTTCACCGCGCGCAGCGGCCGGCTCACCGTCGCCCTCGCCGACAGCGCCAAGGCCGACGCCGTACGGGCCACCGGTGCCGACGTGGAGCTCGTCGCCCGCAGCGCCCGGCAGCTCGACGCCGCCAAGGCTCGCATCGACGACCTCAAGGCCCCTGCGGGCATCGCTAGTTGGCGCGTCGACTGGCAGGCCAACAGCGTCGTCGTGGACGTCGTCGCGGGACAGCAGGGCGACAACGATGTCAAGAGCTTTCTCGCACGGGCCCGCCGGACGGGCGGCGCCCTGAAGGTCGAGACCACCGACCGCGCTCCCAGCACCCTCGCCGCGGGCACCGTCGGTGGCGACCCCTTCTACACCGGCAACGTCCGCTGTTCCATAGGCTTCTCGGTGCAGGGCGGCTTCGTCACGGCCGGCCACTGCGGCGGCGCCGGTCAGGGCGTCAACGGCTGGGACGGCTCGTACGTCGGCAACATCCAGGGCTCGTCGTTCCCCGACAACGACTACGCCTGGGTCAACGTCGGCAGCGGCTGGTGGACGGTGCCGGTGGTGCTGGGCTGGGGCACGGTCTCCGATCAGCTCGTGCGCGGCTCGAACGAGGCCCCGATCGGCGCCTCCATCTGCCGCTCCGGCTCCACCTCGCACTGGCACTGCGGCACCGTTCTCGCCAAGAACGAGACCGTCAACTACAGCCAGGGCGCCGTGCGCGAGATGACCAAGACGAACGTGTGCGCCGAACCCGGCGACTCGGGCGGCTCGTTCATCAGCGGTGACCAGGCCCAGGGCGTCACCTCCGGCGGCTGGGGCGACTGCACCGGCGGCGGCGAGACCTGGTACCAGCCGATCAACGAGATCCTGAACCGCTACGGTCTGGCCCTGACGACGGCCTGACCGGCGTCCGGCCGGGGCGTCGGCGCCGCCCGAATCCACTGGCGCCGATGCTCCGGACCGGTCATGATCCCCCTCATGGCAACGGTTCCACAGCAGTCACCGGTCCACGCGGCCGCCCGCAACAACGCCCTGTGGTGCGACGCCATGAGCCGTACCCACGGCGTCACCGGCACGTTCACCGACGATTCCTGGGCGGCTCCGGTCCGCACACCTCCGTACTACCCGGACGCGGTGACCCTGGTGCCCGGCGCGGATCCCGCCGCGCTCGTGCGGCGGATCGACACGGTCGCGCCGGGAGCCACCGTCAAGGACAGCTTCGGCGATCTCGACCTGACCGGCGCCGGATTCCAGGTGCTGTTCGAGGCGAGCTGGATCCACCGCCCGGCCGGCGCGGCCGCCACGGAACCGGTCCCGGCCTGGGAGGTGGTGCGGGACGCCGACATCCTGCGCGCCTGGGCCCTCGCCTGGGACGACGGCGACGGCGACGCGGACCTCTTCGGGCCCGGACTCCTCGGCCTGCCCGACGTCCACGTGATCGCCGGGCTCGACCCGCAGGGCCGCGTGACCGCAGGTGCCGTCCTGAACCGGGGCGCCCACGCGGTCGGAGTCTCCAACGTCTTCTCCCGCGACCCGGCGCCGCACACCGTCTGGCCGCGCGTCCTCGACGCCGCCCACCGCCTCGGCCCGGACCTGCCCGTCGTCGGCTACGAACACGGTGACGAACTGACGATCGCGCTGCGGCACGGCTTCGCGGCCGCCGGAACGCTCCGGATCTGGCTCAAGCCCTGACGGCCTGCCGCGTGACCCGCAGCCCGCGCTCGGCCGACTGGAGCAGAGTGCGCAGGAGTTGCTTCCGCCGGTGATGTGATGGGCGGGGACACGCACCCGACCGAGCCGGGCAGGAGCCTCATGACCACCGACCAGACCGACGCCGGTACCCGCACCCAGGACGACACGGAGGCCGCCGCGCCTGCGCCTACGCCACTGTTCACGGCGGAGCGCTCCGCCGAGGCCGTCGCCGACAGCTTCGCCGGCGCCCCCGACCCGCGGCTGCGCGAGATCCTCGGCTCACTCGTCCACCACCTGCACGCCTTCGCCAAGGACGTGGACCTCACCGTCGACGAATGGGCCGCCGGGATCCGCTTCCTCACCGAGACCGGCCACACCTGCGACGACACCCGGCAGGAATTCATCATGCTGTCCGATGTGCTCGGGCTCTCCATGCTCGTGGAGACCCTGGCCCGTCCGAGCGACGGCCGGTTCACCGAATCGACCGTGGAAGGCCCCTTCCACCTGGTCGACTCGCCGCCGCGCGCCCTCGGCGACACCATCGACGAAGCGGCCGCCGGAGGCGAGGCGTGCCTGGTCACCGGCCGGGTCACCGACGGCGACGGCGCGCCTGTCCCGGGTGCGCACGTCGACGTGTGGCAGGCCGACGCCGACGGCTTCTACGACGTCCAGCGCCCCGGCGCGGTCCCGGACCGCAATCTGCGCGGACTGTTCACCGCCGACGACGACGGCCGGTTCTGGTTCCGCACCATCGTGCCGCGCCACTATCCGATCCCCACCGACGGCCCCGTGGGCGTCCTCCTGCGGGCCACCGGACGGCACGGCTTCCGGGCCGCCCATCTCCACGTGGAGGTGACGTCGCCCGCGACCCGTACCCTGACGACCCATCTGTTCGTCGCCGGTTCGCCCTACTTGGACTCCGACGCGGTCTTCGGCGTCAAGGCGAGCCTGATCCGCGACTTCGCCGAGATCGACGACGCCGAGCGGGCAGCCGCCCACGGCCTGCCCAACCCGTTCCGGCACGTCGACTTCCCGATCACCGTTCCACGCGAGGTCTGACGATCGGACGCTTTCCGGCCACCGTCCGGCCTCTCGGCCGACGACGGCCGGCGCGACGCGCCACGAAGCACGCCCACCGACGACACCCCGGAGCACGGAGCCATGACCGACCACCCCGCAGGAACCCCGCCGGTGACCGTCCACGAGTCGCTGCCCGTGCGCGTCCTCATCGGCCCCGGCGCCCGTCATCGCGTCCCCGACGAGTGCGAACGCCTCGGCGTCCGGCGCGTCCTGCTCGTCTCCACCCCGTCCGCCGCGGCACACGCCGACGAACTCGCGGGCGCCCTCGGCCCGCGCCTCGCCGCCCGCTTCGGCCGCCCGGCGGCGCACACCCCGGTCGCGGTCACGGCCGATGCGCTGCACCTCGTCGGCCAGGTGTCCGCCGACGGCGTCGTGGCGTTCGGCGGGGGTTCGGCCGTCGGCCTGGCCAAAGCCCTCTCCGTGCGCACCGGCATCCCGCAGATCGCCGTCCCCACCACCTACGCCGGCTCGGAGGCGACCCCCGTCCTCGGCGAGACCGAGAACGGCGTGAAGACCACCCGCCGCGCGCCCGCGATCGCACCCGGCACGATCGTCTACGACCCGGAAACCACCCTGACCCTGCCTCCCGGCCTCACGCTCACCAGCGCCCTCAACGCCCTCGCCCACGCCGTGGAAGCCCTGTGGGCGCCGGACGCCACTCCCGTGAGCGACGCACTCGCCACCGAGGCCGTCACCGGCCTCCTCACCGCCCTTCCCCGGGTGCTCGGCGAACCCGCGCACCCGGGACATCGCGGACGGCTCCAGTCGAGCGCCTGGCTCGCCGGGCTGTGCCTCGCCGACACCCGCATGGGCCTGCACCATCAACTCGCCCACGCCCTCGGCGGCACCTACGACCTGCCCCACGCGGCCCTGCACGCGCTGCTCCTGCCGCACGTCATGGCCTTCAACCTGCCGTCCGCCCCGGACGCCGCCGCCCGGCTGTCCCGCGCCACGGGAGGCACCGACCCGGTGGCGACCGTCGCCCGCCTCGCCCGCTCCTACGACGGCCCGACCACGCTCGCCGCCCTCGGCGTCCCGCGCGACGGGCTGCTCGCGATCGCCGAACGCGTCGCCGCCGCGCCCCACCCCAACCCCCGCCCGGTGACCGCCGATTCCGTCCGGGGACTCCTCGAAGCAGCCTTCTAGCGGAGCGGCGCACGTGCGCCGCTCCGTGCCTCAATTCTCCCGCCATGCGCCGGAGGCTCTCTCTCTGCGCATGCGGTGCGCCCCCTCCGGGGTGCTTCGCCGTGCCCGACCCGGGTGATACCGCTGGAGACACGGCTCTGGCACAGGGGGGATGAAAGGATTCGGCATGACACCTCAGACTCATCTCGAAGCGGGGCGGCTGTCCGCCATAGCGAAGATCCTCGACCGCGCCGACGGCCATCTCAGCGCCGCGGTACGCGAATGGGCCACGCTCCCGGCCCCCGTCGACGACCGGGACCTGAGCGGGATCCAGTCGCTGCTCGAAGTGTCGCGCAGCGCCTCCCGCGACGTGACGTGCGCCGTGCGCCACGCGGGCAGCGGCGATCTGGCCCAGGCGCACTTCCACCTCGAAGCGGCCCGCACCGCGCCCGACAAGCACCCCGCGCTCGCGGCCGCCATGTACGGCCCGCTGCCCGCCGGTGTGCGCACCGCGCTCCAACTCCTGCGCGGCATCCGGGGATTCTTCAGCGCGGAGGCCGAGGACGCCTTCGTCCGCGCCCTCACCGGCCACGCCCAGCCGCAGGGCCTCGCGAGCTGACACCGGCCCGCCACGCACCTCGGTCAACTTCCGGGCCCACAACCCGAGTCTCCGGCACTCGACAGGGGCATGACACTCACGGCATGCGTCATCCCCCCATCGCAGTGACAGGAGAGCGTGTTGAAGCCCCTACGGACCCTGCGCAGAGCGTCCCTCGTCACCGGCGGCGCCCTCGCCCTGGTCGTCGCACTCGCCGGCAGCGCCCTCGCCGCCCCGCCCGGCGCCCTGCCCGGCAACGCGGACGGCACGGAGGCCACGTTCCAGCCCGCGTACGACTACGACACCGACGGCTGCTACCCGACACCCGCCATCGGCGCCGACGGAACCTTCAACGGCGGACTCAAGCCCAGCGGTGCCCTCAACGGCCAGTGCCGCGACGCCGAAGACCTCGCCAACACCAACGGCTACGCCCGCACCAAGTGCAACAACGGCTGGTGCGCCATCATCTACGGCCTCTACTTCGAGAAGGACCAGGCGGTGCCCGGCAGCGGTCTCGGCGGGCACCGGCACGACTGGGAGCACGTCGTCGTCTGGGTGAAGGACGGCACCGCCCGGTACGTCGCCACCTCCGCCCACGGCGACTTCGTCGTCCACACCCGCGACGAGATCCGCTGGGACGGCACCCATCCCAAGATCGTCTACCACAAGGACGGCATCGGCACCCACTGCTTCCGCGCCGCGACGGCCGGGGACGAGCCCCCGGAGAACCATCGGGGCACCTGGCAGTTCCCCACCCTCGTGGGCTGGAACGGCTATCCGCCCGGTCTGCGCGACGCCCTGAGCGCCCACGACTTCGGCAGCGCCACCTTCGGCCTGAAGGACTCCGCCTTCCCGAGTCATCTGGCCGCCGCCCTGCCCGACGGTGTCCCGTTCGACGTCAACGCCTGAAGTCCCGCACGCCACCGCCAAGTTCATGGATCGCCGGCTCCTGAGGGCTGCCGGTGGTGACGGCCTGATCGACACCGTCCCCCGCGACGCGCGGGGACGGTGGGTCGTCCGTCCGCGCGCCGTACCTTCCCACCTCGCGCTGGGGAAACAATCCGGGCGCGTCGGCGCGCGCCCCTGTGGCAGCATGTCCGGGCTCCCTGCCCGGGGGAGCGACCGCCGGAAGGAACCCCAGGCCCGTGCCCCGCTCCGTCTCCCTGATCCGCTCCGCCGCCCTGTCCGACGTCGCCGAGTACGCGTACGCGGCGACCGCACCCGCCGCCGCGCGGCTCGTCTTCCTCGCGGGGGCGTGCCCGCTCGACGCGGACGGCGCGACCGTGGCCGTCGGCGACCACGCGGGACAGGCGGCGCAGTGCGTCGCGAACATGACGACCGCCCTCGCCGCGGCCGGGGCCACCCTGGAGGACGTCATCAGCACCCGTGTCCTGGTGGCCTCGACCCGGCAGGAGGATCTGGTCACGGCCTGGCAGGTGGTCAGGGACGCCTTCGGCGCGCACGACGTACCGAGCACCCTGATGGGTGTCACGGTGCTCGGGTACGCCGACCAGCTCGTGGAGATCGAGGCCGTCGCGGCGGTCCTCGACGACTGACACGGACGGCGGAGCGGCCCGACCGCCGTGGAGGCGCACGGCGGTCGGGCCCGGATCCGGATCGGGTCGCCTCAGCCCGAGGTGACCCTCACCGGTTCCGTCTCGGCGGAGCTGTGCCGCTGGGCCCAGCTCTCCAGCGCCGTCCGGCAGGCGTGGTCGAGATGGTGCAGACCCGACAGGTCCACCTCGACGGGCCGGTCGTGGGGGAGTGCCTCCAGACTGTCGAGGATCTTCGGCAGCCGCAGGAACGTCGCGTTGCCCGACAGGTGCGCCTGCACCGGGCCCGCGCCCTTGTCGACGACCTCCAGCTTCACCTGCGAGGCGTCCCACGCCGTCTTCACGACGGACAGCGCCACACCGACGAGGACGCCCTCGAACATGCTGACCGACACGATCGACACCGCCGTGACCGCCAGGATCAGCACCTCCCCGCGCTGCTCGCGCCACAGAGCCACCGCGGACCGTACGGGAATGAGCTTCGCCCCGGCGTGCACGAGGACACCCGCGAGCGCCGGGACCGGGATGTAGGCCAGCGCGGCCGGCAGCAGTGCCGCGAACAGCAGCAGCCACACGCCGTGCAGGACCCGGGACGCCTTGGTACGGGCACCGGCCTGCACATTCGCGGCGCTCCGCACGATCACCGCGGTCATCGGCAGCGCGCCGAGCACGCCGCACACCGTGTTGCCCGCGCCCTGCGCCAGCAACTCCTTGTCGTAGGAGGTCCGGGGACCGTCGTGCATCCGGTCCACGGCCGCCGCGCTGAACAGCGACTCGGCCGACGCGATCAGGGTGAACGCGACGATCGTCCCGGCCAGGCTCAGCCCGGCGAGCTCGGTGAAGGTGTCGAGGGACGGCGGCTGCACGGACTCCACGAGCCCGCTGACCTCGACGGTCGCCACCCGCAGGTCCAGGACGAGAACCGCGAGGACGGCGAGGCCCACCGCCGCCAGGGGCGCGGGCACGACGCGCACCTGCCGCGGCAGGTGCTTCCACAGCACCAGGACGGCGACGGTGGCGGCTCCCAGGGCCAGCGAGGCGATCGAGCGGGTGCTGCCGAGGGCGTCGACGAACGCGCCGGGCAGCCCCATCACCTTGTCGACCCCCGACTCGGGCGCCTTCGCCGCGAATATCGAGTACAGCTGGCCGGCGATGAGGACGAGCCCGATGCCGGCCAGCATCCCTTCCACCACCGAGACCGAGATGGCCCGGAAGTAGCGCCCGACCTTGAGCGCGCCCATGGCGATCTGCAGCAGGCCGGTGGCGAGCACGACGACACCGAGCCCGGGAAGGCCGAACTCCCGCACCGCCTCGTAGACGAGCACGGTCAACCCGGCCGCGGGGCCGGAGACCTGGAGGCTGCTGCCGCGCATCAGCCCGGTGACGATGCCTCCGACGATGCCGGTGACCAGACCGAGTTCGGCCGGCACACCGGAGGCCACCGCGACCCCCACGCACAGGGGGAGCGCGACGAGGAAGACGACGAGTGAGGCGGTGAAGTCCTGCTTGAAGTGAGGGTATTTGGTCATCACGGCACTCACAGAGCCTCGAACGAGTCGGTGGCGGTGCGGTGTTCGTGCACCCTTCCCGTGTGCACTTCGTAGTACCAGCCGTGCAGGCGCAGTTGCCCCGTCGAGAGCCGCTCCTCGACGCACGGGTAGGAGCGCAGGCGGAGCAGCTGGGTGAGCACGTGTCCCTGCACTGCTTCGGAGACGGTCGGGTCGGCGGGATCGGCGGCGGACGGCGCGTCCGCGGCGTGCGCGAGCCAATCGCGCACCGCGGGTACGGCGTCGAGGTCGTCGCCGCGCACCAGGGCGCCGACGGCGCCGCAGTGCGAGTGGCCGCAGACGACGATGTCCCGGACCCCGAGCACCTGCACGGCGTACTCGATGGTGGCGGTCTCGCCGCAGGGGCGGTCGGTGGCATGGGCGGGCACGATGTTGCCCGCGGTGCGGAGCTCGAAGAGCTCACCGGGGCGGGCGCCCGTGATCAGGGCCGGCACGACGCGCGAGTCGGAGCAGGTGATGAACAGAACCTGCGGCGACTGGCCGTCGGCGAGCCGGGCGAACTCCTCAGGGCGCCTTCCGAACGTGCGGGCGTTGTCGATGAGGGGCTGCATGCGTTGATTCCTCCTGGCGCGCTGTGGGGAGCGCGTCGGGCTTGCAGGACGGGTGCGACTGCTCTGTCGCGGTCTGGGGCGGGGGCCTTTCGGGGCGTGGTCGGCCCCGATCCGCTCGGGCGTGTGTGCGGGAGCGAACGGGCGCGTGACGGCGCGCCGCGACTGCGGTGGCGCGACGGCGTGCGGCGGTATGTCCACCGCGCGCCCCTTCACCTCGCAACACGTGACTCCCCACCCGTTGTTCATGGATCAAGGGAATGCCAACAGAAGGTCAACTGATGGTCAAGAAGCAGGTTAGCTGTGCAATGGCGATCGTGGGGTTAACGCGAGGTTGCGAAGCTGAGGATGCGTGGAAACCGCGGTTCGTTTGGCGTGAACAACACCGTGGGGACGCGGCAGTTCGGACGGACGTTCGCGGTGTTCGACAGCGGCCGCCGCCGGGGGCCGTGGGGCCCGCGCCGGCGGCGGCCGCCCGTGCGCGGCGCCGGGGCTCCCCTCCCGGGCGCGGCGCGCACCCCGCCCTCGACGGAGCCGGGAGGTGCGGGAGGCATCCCGGGCTGGCCCACGAGGACGGAGGGCCGGGCAGCGTGTCGGCGTAGGACGCCGCTCCGGCCGTTCTGGGCGCGGCCCTGGGACTGGGGGCCTCGACCTCCGCACGGCATATGCACGTGACCGCCGAAGCGGAGGTATGGGCAGCACTTTAGGCGCTCACGGCGATCAGGCACAGACCCTCTGTATATGCCTGAGTCAGGCAACTGGTGCGCGAGTGGTGCCTGTTGCGGGAATCGACTGCTGTGCCGGGCCGGTCGGCTCAGGTGTCGGGCCGGGAACGGACGGCCGTGATCGGGTGCCTACGAACCTGCCGGGACATGCGAAGGGGCCGCGTCGTGGTCGACGCGGCCCCTTCTTGCGGGCGACGGTCAGGCGCCGCTGGCGTCGAGCATCTCGTGGCGCTCGACGAGCTTCACGCGCTCGCGGCCCTGCGGCTCGCCGAGCGCCCGCTCGGCGGCGTCGAGCCGGTGCCAGCCCTCCCACGTGGTGTAGCGGACGCCCCGGTCACCGAGGTACGCGTCCACGGCCTCCGGCGCCGGGGACGCCGGGGTGTGCAGCCGGCCGGCGGTGAAGTCCTCCAGGAGGCTGCCCACGGTCTCGTTGGCGTCGCCCTTGGTGTGGCCGATCAGGCCGATCGGGCCACGCCGGATCCAGCCGGTGACGTACGTGGACGCCAGGTGGTCCCCGCTGTCCTCGATGACCCGGCCCGCCTCGTCGGGAACGGTGCCGGAGGCCACGTCCCAGGGCAGCTTGGGCAGTTCGTCGGAGAGGTAGCCGACCGCGCGGTACACCGCGGTGACGTCCCAGTCGGTGTGCGTGCCGGTGCCCTTGACGTTCCCCGTGCCGTCGAGCTCGGTGCGCTCCGTGCGCAGCCCGACGACCCGGCCGTCCTCGCCGAGGATCTCGCTCGGCGACTCGAAGAAGTGCAGGAACAGCTTGTGCGGCCGCTCACCGATGTCGCGGATCGCCCAGTTCTCCAGCGTCTTGGCGACCATGTCGGCCTGCTTGTTGCCGCGCCGGGTGGCGATGGACCCCTCGTCGTAGTCGATGTCCTCGGGGTTGACGATGACCTCGATGTTGGGGGAGTGGTCCAGCTCGCGCAGCTCCATGGGGCTGAACTTCGCCTGCGCGGGACCGCGCCGCCCGAACACGTGGATCTCCTTGGCCCGGCTGGCCTTGAGCCCGTCGTACACGTTCGCCGGGATCTCGGTCGGCAGCAGTTCGTCGGCGGTCTTGGCCAGGATGCGGGCGACGTCGAGCGCCACGTTGCCGACGCCGAGCACGGCGACCTTCTCGGCCTCGAGCGGCCAGGTCCTGGGCACGTCGGGGTGACCGTCGTACCAGGAGACGAAGTCCGCGGCACCGTAGGAACCGTCCAGCTCGATCCCCGGGATGCCGAGCGCCCGGTCGGCGGTCGCGCCGGTCGAGAAGATCACCGCGTCGTAGAACGACCGCAGCGTGTCGAGGTCGATGTCACGCGGGTAGTCGACGTTGCCGAACAGGCGGATCTGCGGCTTGTCGAGGACCTGGTGCAGAGCGGTGACGATGCCCTTGATCCGGGGGTGATCGGGCGCCACGCCGTAGCGGATCAGGCCGAAGGGGGCCGGCATGCGCTCGAAGAGGTCGATGGACACCCCGGGTTCGACGGCCGTCGCGGACTTCAGCAGCGCGTCAGCGGCGTAGATACCGGCCGGGCCGGCGCCGACGATGGCGACCCGCAGAGGGCGAGGCATGGTGAGGTTCCCTTCGAGTGGGGCGGGTGGTGCTCGAAGAGAATCTTAAAGTAAGGCAAGCCTTAGTTGATAGGCGGGTCCCTTCTATGACCCCATAAGTATGGGTTATGGGGTCGATCGGTCTTCCTTTGGGGTGGTCGCGGGCCGCTCCGGAAGGCCGTTCGCGGTGACGCGGACGCGACGTCGCAGGTGATCGCGCAGGGCCCGGGCGGCCTGCCCCATCAGCGCCTCCGCGCCGGGCTGGACACCGGCGGGGACCAGGGACTCGGTGAGGACCACCACGGCGAAGCGCTGCCCGTCCGTGTGCTCGACGACCCCGGCCTCGTGCCGGAGGTTGAGCAGCGTGCCGGTCTTCGAGGACCAGACGGTCGCGTCCGAACTGAAGTCCGGGGCGAGGCGGTGCCGGATCAGATTGTGGCGCATCAGCTCCCGCACCCGGGCGGCCGTGGAACCCGGCACCGCCGACGGCAGCCACATTGCCTGCAGCAGGTCGGCCCAGGCGCGGGCGGTACCGGTGTTGGCCCGGCTGGTGTCGAGCTGCGGGACCCGATGGCCCCGTCCCGCGGTGCTCGCCCCGATCGCCAGCGCGTGCGCGAGATGCGCCTGGCCGGGTCCCAGATGCTCCTGCGGCGTTTCGGTCAGCTCCTCGGTGCGGTGCCGCACGGTGATCCCGGTCAGGTCCCAGGCACGCAGCTGCGCGGTGACCGCGTCCGGCGGCGTGAGGTCGAACAGGGCGTCCGCCGCCCTGCCGTCGCTCAGGCACGTACTGAGGTAGAGGAGATCGTCGAGGGCGACGCGGGCCGGGTGCCGGAAGCGGCTCAGCCCGGTCGGACCGGCCGTGTCGATCCGCCCCGGCGCGACCTCGACCGCGTGCGCGCCGTCCAGCTCCCCGCGCCGGATCCGGTCCGCCGTGGCCAGCGAGAGCGGCAGCTTCACCAGGGAGGCGGACGGCAGCGGCACGTCCGGATCGATGCCGATCTCCTCGCCCGTCCCGAGATCGCGGACGAGGAGACTGGCGCGGAGCCCGCCGTCGGTCAGATCCTCGCGCACCCTGCGCAGGAGGGCTTCGGTGGTCATGCGCCGACTCCTTCGTTGGCCGTGTCGGTTGTGGGGGTGGTCGCGTCCCGGGAGGGATCCTCCGCGCCGTCGTCGTCGGCGCCGAGGCACCGGCCGATCCGGACGCCGAGCCGGGTGAGCGCGGGCGGAGGGGAGCCGTGCGCCGCCGTCCGCAGCACGTATCCGCGCAGTGGTGTGAACTCTCCCATCGGCCGCCAGTGCAGACCCAGCGCGCGGGCCTGGGCGGCCGAGCACAGCAGCAGGTCGGGCGCCGCGTGCACCTCGGCCGCGGCCGAGGTCAGGTCCTTCGCCATCGCCAGCTGCGCGGGCCGCAGCCCGACCGCGTCGCGCAGCCGGGCCAGCGGATCCCGTACGTGCGGGACGTCGTCCTCCGGCTGCAGCCAGACCCGGCGGGCCGGACCGCGCTCGGTACGCCCCAGCCGCAGCGTCTCGACGTGCAGGTATCCCTCGCCCGGATCCTCGGCTGCTGCCAGGCCGAGCGCCACCGGCCACACGGCCTCGGCCGCGGGCACCGCGAGCAGCGCTGCCTGGACCCGGCCCGCGAGCAGGAGCTCGGCGCGCCGGGCCGGTGGTTCGGTGCGGGGTTCCAGGGCGATCCCGAGCCCGCGGGCAGCGGCGATCAACCGGGCGAGACCGCTCGTCGTGCAGATGTCCGGCACAGCGAGCCGCCAGGGTCTGCGGTGCGCGGCCGCCGCCTCGTCCAGCAGGCCGTCCGCGTCCTCGACGAGCCGACGGGCGTGCGGCAGCATCTCGCGGCCGAAGGAGGTGAGGACGGCCCGTCGCACCGTCCGTTCGAACAGCCGCGCCCCCAGCAGCTCTTCGAGCGCGGCGACCCGGCGACTGGCGACCGGCTGGGAGACACCGGCGGCCGCCGCGCCGTCGGTGAACCCGTTGTGGTCACTGACGCTGACGAAGGCGCGACATGCTCCGAGCAGATCCACCCGGTCACTCTATGCGGATTCGGCATGGAAACCGGGGCGAATGTATTGGCCGTCGTACGGGGTGACCGACAAGGGTGTGCGACAGGGCGTCACCGATGCCCCGGCCGGGGCCCGTTGGGGGAGCCCGGCCGTCCGTACCCCCTGCGCCCGGGATCGTCCGCGGTCCGCGGCGCGGGGACCCGTCGAAGGGACTCGACCGATGCAGCACCACCGACCGAGCCGTCGCCGACCCGCCGGTGCCGGCCGTGCCGTGCTGGCCGCCTGTGCCGCTCTGGCCGTCCTCTCCACGACGGGCTGCGGACAGGAGGGCCGCGCCGGAGCCGGGGGAGCGGCCACGACCACGGCCGCCGCCGACCGGTCCGGGAACGCCTCGGCGCAGGACGCGTTCGCCCGCCTGGAGCGGACCTACCGGGCGCACCTCGGTCTCTACGCGATCGACACCGGCAGCGGCCGTGAGGTCACCTGGAACGACAAGCGGCGATTCTCCTACAACTCGACCGTCAAGTCCTTCCTGGCCGCTGCCGTCCTGAAGAAGAACGGCAGCGACGGCATGGACCGCGTACTGCACTACGACCGCGCGGACGTCATCGCCAACTCACCCATCAGTGAGAAGCACGTGGACACCGGCATGACCCTGCGCGCGCTGTGCGACGCCGCCGTCCGTTACAGCGACAACACCGCCGCCAACGTCCTCTTCAAGGACCTGGGCGGTCCCGGCCGCCTCGGCACATTCCTCACGAAGGAACTCGACGACTCGGTCACCCGCACCGACCGCGTCGAACCCTTCCTGAGCCAGTGGACCCCGGGGGAGCGGCGCGACACCTCGACACCCCGTCAGATGGCGGACGACCTGCGCGGCCTCGTCCTCGGCGACACTTTGCCCACGGCCGAGCGGCGCCAGTTGACGACCTGGCTGCGGAACAACACCACGGGGGACACGACCATCCGTGCCGGTGTGCCGAAGGGCTGGATCGTCGGGGACAAGACCGGCACCGGTTTCTACTTCGGCGCGCGCGACGACATCGCCGTCATCTGGCCGCCCGGCCGCAAGCCGCTGGTGATGGCGATCCTGACCTACCGGGAGGGCGCGAAGGACGGCACGGCCGACGACAAGCTCCTGGCCGACGCGGCGAAGGCCGCGGTCACCGCCCTCGGCACGGATCGCTGACAGCTCGGATCGCTGACACCGCGGGGCGCTGCTCCCGACGCGCCGACGAGAGGGCGTGACAATCCGACGAGTGTCAACGCGGGAAGTGCGCGTTCAGCCGTAAGGAGTGCATCCGAGAACCCCTCGGAGGTCGTACCGGTTGATCCGGTGAGAGCGCGCGGTTCACCGTCAGGGACGGCGGGTGGTGCACAGCCGGCCGCGAGCTCGGCGCCGGTCCGGCGTTCGCATCCCCTCGGGGCCGGACCGGCGCCACGCGGCGGCCCGACCGTGGTGGGCCGGGCCGCCGCGTTCGTCATGTGGGCTGCGGATCCACGGACGCATGAACCGACGGGCTTTTCGCCTCGTCCCCGTGCCGTGATCCGCCCGGGCAGGTTGGACTGAGCATGGACGACGAGCCGAACCGTTTCTCTCACCGGGACTACGCGCGCCTCACGGACGCGTACTGGCTGGACGCACCGCACTGCGCCGACGGTCTGTGCGCGTGCCCCCTCGACCACGACGAGCCGCGCGACCTTGAGGGCCTCGCACGCCTGGTCATGCTCGGCGTGGCCACCGGCACCATCGCCGTCGGCGTCGTCCGTGCGCTGAAGTGACGTGCCCTGGGCGGGGGCCGGGCTCCGGGGCACGTTCCTCGGCTGCCCTCCGCGGCCGGGCGCACGCCCAGGGGTCTCCGCCGATGAATCAGTGGCGTGCGTTCCCCGGGACCGTGATCTGGTCCTCGGACCAGGCCGCCTCGGTGGTCGCGGAGTAGTTGACCGCCGTACCCGCCTTCAGCCCTGCCTCCCGGGCCCTGGCCGACGGTTCGGCGAGCAGGGTCTCGTCGGCGAGCAGCTCACCGGTGGACGGGTCGACGACGAGCCGTTCCCGCACCCGGCCCAGCGGAGTCCGATCCGTTCCGGGGAACGTCACGCCGACTCCCTTGCGCCCCAGCGGATCGCTGACGTCGTCGCTCAACCGCACGCCCGGCAGGTCCGCCATCACCCGGTACGCGGCGGCCCGGACACCCGGCTCCACCGGCATGGTGACGAGGTCGGCCGTGACGCGCAGCAGCCACGCCGAGCGCTGGGCGCCCTGCCCCGTGACGCCGTCCTGCGTGGACAGCCGCTCCAGCAGCCGGCGCAGTTCCGCGGTCCCGGTGGGCAGCCGACGCAGTTCCTTGTAGGTGACGTTGCGCGGGCCGAGGGCGTAGATCCTGTCCCCGAGGGCGGTCCGGTCGACCGTCGGGTGCCCGGTTCCCAGGGTGTAGGCCCGCTTGGGGCCGTCGTCCGACGAGGAGACGGTGGCCTCGACCGTGCCGGGCGATCCCGCGTCCCGCCAGCGCCGCTTGTCCGCCGCCGTACGGGGCTCGACCGTGGAATCGAGGCCGGAGACCAGCAGACTCTCCGTTCCCTTGCGCACGCCCACCGACCACTGGGACGACGACACGTCGCGTACGGCGAACAGGTGCCCTGCCTTCCCGACCACGTCCACGACCTCCGACCGCGACTCGGTCCGCCAGTACGTGCCCTCGGACGGCGCCGCCGCCGCCTTCGTGGCCGCGCTGAGCAGCACGAGACGGGCGTCGGTCACGGCGGTCGCGGAGGAGCGCGGGACGGCTTCGGGCCGCCCGGCCGGGGCCGGCCGCTCGTCGACGCCGGTCACGATCACCGCGGTCGCGGCGACGGCCGTGAGTGCGGCGACCGCGCCGAGCGGCTTGAGCAACGCCGGGCGGCCGCGCGGCGCCGGTGCGGAGTCGCGGTCCGTGACCTCGGAGAGGATGCGGGCCAGGTCCTCGCGCTGGCGGGCCGAGCCGGACAGCCGGGCCGGGTCCAGTGCGTCGGGCCGGGCGGCGGCGAGGGCCCGCAGGGCGTCGGGACGCCCGGAGGTGTCGGCGCTCGTCTTCACGTCAGTGCTCCTTTGTGGTCGTCGAGGTGGGCGGCACGCGCGTCCGGTGCCGGCGGCGAGGGCACGGATGCCGTCTGCAGCGCCTTCTCCAGGCGGCGCCTGGCCCGGTGCAGCCGGACGGTGAGGGTCGCCGTGGCGCAGCCCATGACCCGTGCGGTCTGCTTCGCGGTCAGGCCGTGCCAGGCGAGCAGCGTCAGCAGTTCCCGGTCGGCGTCGGAGAGGCTCGCCAGGGCCTGCAGCGCCGCCTCCCGGTCGCTCACGTCCGCCGCGACATCACCGGTGTCGGCCCCGCCGCCCTGCCCGATCCGCCGGGCCTCCTCGGCGGCCAGCGCGTACTGGTGGCTGTCGCGGCGGCGCAGTTCGCGCACCAGATTGCGCGCCACGCCCAGCAGCCAGGGCAGTGCGGGACGCGGGATGTCCCGCACCCGCCGCCAGGCGATCGTGAAGGTCTCGCTGGTGATGTCCTCGCCCACCTGTCGGCCCACCAGACTGGTGGCATAGGCGAGGACGCGCGGGTAGCACTCCTCGTACATCTCCCGAAAGTGTTGGGCCTGTGTCACGCGCCGTCCCTTCGTGTCGGTGTCTACGCCAAGCAATGCGCGCAACGACCCACTTCTTACAGGGCACGGTGAAATTCCTCGGGAGAGCCCGCCTCTGAGCCCGAGAGGAGCACCCGGGCACCGTGTCAGGACGGGCCGGCCGGTCGATCCGTGCGAGGAGCCTGCGCCGGGAACCGGGTCCTGCGCATCAGCGCGGGATCACGGGTGAATCCGAGGTGCTCGTACAGCGGCGCCGACCCGTCGTGTGCGTAGAGCTCGAAGAGCGTGACGCCGTCGTGTTCCAGGGCGGCGAGGAGCGCGCGGAGCACCTCCGTGGCGTATCCGCGGTGGCGGAACGCCGGGGACGTCGCCACGACCTGGATCCGTGCCGCCCTGCCCGCGGGGTACTTCGGCGCGGGCAGCACGGGGTGGACCAGGGCGAGGGCGCAGGAGGCGAGGCCGCCCCCGGGCGCCTCGATGACAAAGGCGCGTGCGTCACCGTTCGGGAGCAGACGCCCGGCCAGGTCGTCGGTGCAGCGGGCGAGCCAGTCCTCGTCGAGAGGCTGTGACAGCAGGAGTGTGGACCGCAGGCGGGTGATCTCGCCCGCGTCGGCGGGAACGGCGGGCCGGACTGTGGGCAGGGGCATGTCTTTTCCGCTTCTCCTCCGTGGGAGGGCGAGGACAAGTGGACCGCGGGAGGTGCGCGGTCAGGACGGGGAAGCGGTGGTCCCGCCGTCCTCCGGCGGCCGTGCGCGGTGCGCGTACGGGGTGAAGTGGGCGTGAGGGGCGTCGATGGGCAATTCGGGGCGCCAGGCGGTGAGGATCTGCGCGCTGCAGTCGAACAGCCCGTCCGGGAGCCGCTCCAGGGGCCACCACCCCCAGTCGCCGACCTTCTCGTCCGGCTGGCTGGCGGGCTCACCCCGCCAGTGCGAGACGATCGCGCCGACCGTGACGCGTACGACGTCCTCGACACGGTCGACGAGCGTGCCCAGCAGGGTGACGTCCTCGGTCCGGGCGCGCAGCCCCGTCTCCTCGGCGAGTTCGCGTACGACCGTCTCCTCGAGGGATTCACCCGGTTCGACGGTACCGCCGGGCAGTTCGATCGTGCCGCGGTGATGGCGGCCCAGCAGCAGCCCGTGCTCCCCGAGGAGGATCGCGCCGACGCCGATCGCCGCGTGCGCCACCGGAGCACCGCGAGTGCGGGGCCGACAGGAGATCCGGACCGTGGGATCGGGGCGGCGGCGGGCCTGGAGCAGCTGCACGACGACGGGGTTGTCCGGTTCCGGAGCGCGGAGCAGTTCGGTCCGCTCCACGACGAAGCCGTAGTCGTTCAGCAGGCTCTCCCAGGCAGCGCCGGTCAGCACCCACGTCTGCACCGGCAGCGGCGCCAGGCCCTTGAGCCCGACCGTCTCCCGGCGGGGTGCCACGTCGGAGGACGGGCTCTGGCCGCGGAAGTTGGTGTGCAGGACCGAGAAGACCAGCGGGGCGCCGGGCCGCAGCCCGTCGCGCAGCGCGGGCAGCACGGCGTGCGGGTCGATGCCGGCCAGTGTGCAGATGCCGTACGCCGCGTCGTACGGCACAGCCTGCCGCAGGTGCTCGATCACGTCGCCGTGCAGGAAACGGACGCCCGGCACATCGCCGAAGCGGCCCTTCGCACGCCGGTGTTGGGTGGGTGACAGGTCGATCGCGTCGACGAGCGCGCCGTGCGCCGTGGCCAGGTGCACGGCGTAGTGGCCCGCGCCGGATCCGATGTCCAGCACACGCCGGCCGGCGAGCGGGCCGAGGACGTCGTCGCCCGGGCCGACGCCGTCCCAGAAGCCCCAGCGCAGTCGCGTCGGTGTGGGAGGCATGTAACCGCGGTCGAGCTGGAACCGGCCGTACGCGGTCCAGGCCGCCGCGTTGTCGGGGTGCGGAGTGTGCAACTCGATCCCTTCGACGAAGCGCTCACCCTCCAGTTCTGGCGAGCGGGGCATCCGGTCAAACATCGAGGCCAGAGGCCGTGACACGGGCGCCCTGACGTGCCGAAGAAAACCCTTGACACCCACCCCCCACTGAACTCATAGTTCTCGCCGCTGAGCGCAACGGCGTTGCGCTCAGCGCACCACGCGAAGCGAAGAGAGGAGCGAGGCGATGCCAGAGGCGTACGCGGACGGTACGACCGCCGAGGAAACCGCCCACCAGGCGGACCGGCCCGAAGGGGCCGACGCACTCGCCCCGGCACAGCCCGGCGTCCTTCAGGGAGCCGACCGCGCCCTGCTCGCCCTGCTGTCGTTCACCGAGCGGCGCCCCGAGTGGGGCGTCAGCGAGATGGCGCGACGGCACGGCTGGGACAAGGCGGTCGCCCAGCGCATCCTCACCACGCTCGCCTCCCGCTCGTTCCTGACCTGCGACACCACCACCCGCCGCTATCGGCTCGGCCCCGCCGTCTCCCGGCTGGCCCGCGCCGGGGAGCACAGCGGCGTGCTGCCGTCACTGGTCCGGCCGATCCTCGCGGGCCTCCTGCGCGAGACCGGCGAGAGCGTCGTGCTGAACGTGCCGCAGGGCGCCGGATACCGGTGCGCCGCCGCCGTCGACGGTACCGGCCCGGTCCGCTACACCGCGATCGTCGGCGCCGTGATGCCCGGCCACGCCGGCGCCTCCGGCCACGCCATCTTCGCCCACTACCCCGAGGCGGAGCTCCGGCGCCTGTTCGGAGCCACCCCGCTACAGCGCTTCAACGACCACACCGTCACCGGCCTCGACGCCCTCCTGGCCCGCTACGCCGACGTACGTGCCCAGGGGTACAGCGTCAGCCACGGCGAGTACGACGAGGCCGTCGCCGCCGTGGCCGCCCCGGTGTTCCAGGCGGGCACCGTCGCCGCCTCGCTCACCGTCATCGGCCCCGCGCACCGCGTCACCCGCGCCGCCGACCGCATCACCGAACTCGTCCTGGCCGGAGCCGAGGAGGCCACGGCCGCCTTCGGATCCTGACCCGGTCCGGCGGCACCGCCGCCGGACCACCCGCCCGTACGACGTGACCCGCACCGGAGTACGCGGCGTGCCGCTGCCTGCCCGAAAAGTCCCACCCCGTCCCGGGGCGGGCCCACCCAGCAAGGGGTGTCCCCGTGTCGCACCACACCTCGCCGTCGGCCACCGCGCCGCCGCCCGCCGACTCCGGCCCCGGCGTCACCTCCTCCGGCGCCGGTCACCCGAGGGTCACCGAACCCGTCGTGTTCATCGTCCTCGCCGTGCTCTCCGTCGTGGGAGCCGTCATCGGCGCGGACCTCGTCGCCAAGCTGGGCATCTCCGCCAACACCTCGGTCGTCGGCGCCCTGATCGCCATGCTCATCGGCCGCATCCCGCTCGCCGGGCTGCGCTCGATGCGCTCGGTCCACCGGCAGAACCTCGCCCAGAGCGCCATCTCCGCCGCCACCTTCGCCTCCGCCAACGCCCTGCTCACCTCGATCGCGGTCCCGTACGTCTTCGGGCGGAAGGACCTGGTGTGGCCGATGCTCGCCGGGTCCTTCGTGGGCCTGCTCATCGACACCTGGGTGCTCTACCGCTCCTTCGGCTCCCGGCTGCTGCCCGCCGACGCGGCCTGGCCCCCCGGGCAGGCCGCCGCGGAGACCATCAAGGCGGGCGACAAGGGCGGCAAGCGGGCCCTCGTGCTCGGCGCCGGCACCCTCGTCGGCCTCGGCGGCACCCTCTTCAGCCTGCCGCTGTCCGCAGCCGGCGTCGCCTTCCTCGGCAACGTCTGGGCGCTGCTGATGTTCGGCGTGGGCCTCGGCCTGCGCGAGTTCAGCCCCGACCTCTTCCACACCGACCTCGGCAGCGGGTACGTCCCGCACGGCGTGATGGTCGGCGCGGGCGTCGTCGCCCTCGGCCAGGCCGTCTTCATGCTGGTCCGCCGACGCCCGGCCCGGCAGGAGCAGTCCCACGCCGGTCCCGCCCCGGCAGAGCGGGACGAGACGACCGCGTACACGGTCGACGAGAAGGCACTGCGCCGCTCCCTCGTACGCGGCTACGCCCTCTTCGTCGCCGGCGCCGTCCTGCTCGCCGTCCTCGGCGGCCTGATCGGCGACATGAGCCCGCTGGGCCTCATCGGCTGGGTGCTGTTCGCCGCGTTCGCCGCCCTCGTGCACGAGCTGATCGTCGGCCTCGCCGCGATGCAGTCCGGCTGGTTCCCCTCCTTCGCCGTCACCCTGATCTTCCTGGTCCTGGGCCTGCTCATCGGCATCCCCTCGGTGCCCCTGGCACTCCTCGTCGGCTACGTGTCCGCCACCGGCCCCGCCTTCGCCGACATGGGCTACGACCTCAAGGCCGGGTGGCTGCTCCGCCGTGACCACCGGCCCTGGGACCCGTACGAGCGTGAGGGCCGCCGCGAGCAGTTCCGCGCCGCCCTCATCGGCTTCGCCGCCGCGCTCGCCGTCGTCGCCGTGCTCTGGCAGTCGTACTTCAAGCAGGGCCTCATCCCGCCCGTCGCCAAGGTCTACGCCGACACCGTCAAGAACGGCCTGGGCGAACCCGGCGTCCTGCGCACCCTGCTGATCTGGGCCGTCCCCGGCGCCCTGATCCAGCTGATCGGCGGCACCAAGCGGCAGATGGGCGTCATGCTCGCCACCGGTCTGCTGATCCTCACGCCGAACGCCTGCTGGATGGTCCTCGCCGCGCTCGCCGTGCGCGTCGGCTACCGCAAGTGGCGCGGCCCGCGCGCCGACGAGGAGCTGAACCTGGTCGGCGCCGGCCTCATCGCGGGCAGCTCCCTGGGCGACAGCGCCCAGATCGTCAAGGCGAGCTGACAGCGGATCCCGCCCACCCCCGAACCACCTTCTCCCACACGCACCACCCCAAGGAGACAGATTCCCATGGAGATGTTCAGCCGGCTCGAACCGCGGTCCGAGTACCTGAGCTTCGAACTCGCCCTCGCCGCCCGCAAGCTCGTCGAGCAGGTGATGCTGGTCAAGCCCGGCGAGCACGTCGTCCTCACCGGCGACACCAGCAGCGACCGCCGGGTCGTCGACGCCACCGCGCAGGCCGTCGCCGCCGCCGGGGCGCACCCCGTCGTCGTCTGGTCCGAGACGATGCCCAGCTCGTCGATGGAGCCGCCACGGCCCGTCGCCGGCGCCATCGCCGACGCCGACGTGTGGATCGAGTTCGCCGTCTCGTACGTGATGCACTCCGACGCGTTCCGCCGCGCCATGGCCAACGGCTGCCGCTACACCAACCTGACCGCCATGGACGTCCACATGCTCGTCGCGACCGTCGGCCGCCCCGACTTCGACGGCGTCATCAGGCTCGGCAAGGCGCTGGTCCACCTCCTGGAGCAGGCCGACGAGGTGCGCATCACCTCCGCGAACGGCACCGACATCACCGGCCGCAACGGCGACCGCCCCATCAACCTGCGGGGCAAGCCCGCCGAGAAGCCCGGCGAGACCGTGATGCTCTCCGGCCAGATCTCCTGGAACCCCCTGGAGGAGACCCAGGACGGCGTCCTCGTCTTCGACGGCGCCCTGTGGCCGCCGGACCAGCTCGGCCTGCTGCGCACCCCGGTCCGCTGCACGGTGGAGAAGGGCGTCGTCACCAAGATCGACGGCGAGGGCCAGGACGCGGAGATCTTCCGCCGCTGGATGGAGTCGTGGGACGACCCGAACATGTACCGCGTCGCCCACTGGTCGCTCGGCTTCAACCCGGGCGTGCCCGCGCCCACCGGCCGCATCGTCGAGGACGAGCGCGTCTTCGGCTGCGTCGAGCTGGGCATCGGCACCAAGGGAGCCTGGATCGGCGGCGAGCCGTGGGTGTCCGCCGCGCACACCGACGGCTCGATCCTCGGCCCGTCGATCCACCTCGACGGCGAGTGCATAGAGAAGGACGGCGTGTACGTGCACCCCGACCTGGTCCGCATCTGCCGTGAGCTGGGCGTCGCCGGCTACTGACCCCGCCGCGCGCCCGCCCGCAACGACCCACCCCACCGCCCAGGAGCCGGACTTGACCGACGACCAGATCACGTACCGCCACAGCGGCCTCGTCTGCACCGACCACACCCTCGACGTACCGCTCGACCACGCCCGCCCCGACGGGCCGAGCATCTCCGTCTTCGCCCGCGAAGTCGTCGCCGAGGGCATGGAGGGCCGCGACCTGCCGCGGCTGCTCTGGCTCCAGGGCGGTCCCGGCGGGCGTGCGGAACGCCCCAACGCGGCGGGCGCCTGGCTGCGCCGCGCCCTGAAGGACTTCCGCGTCGTCCTCCTCGATCAGCGCGGTACCGGCCGCTCCACTCCGGCCGACCGCACCACGCTCGCCGCCCGTCCCGACGCGGCGGCCTACCTCACCCGCTTCCGGGCCGACTCGATCGTCCGTGACGCCGAACTCCTGCGCCGCAGGCTCCAGGGCGACCGCCCCTGGACGGTCCTCGGCCAGAGCTTCGGCGGCTTCACCACACTCACCTACCTCGGCATCGCTCCGGAAGGTCTCTCCCGAGCCCTGATCACGGGCGGCCTGCCCACCCTCACCTCCCATGCCGACGACGTGTACCGCGCCGCGTACCGACGCACCGCGGCGGCCAACACCCGCTACTTCGACCGCTATCCGGCCGATCGGGCGCGGGCCGAGCGGGTCGCCGCGCACCTGGCCGACCACGACGTCCGCATGCCGTCCGGCGAGCGCCTCTCGGTCCGCCGCTTCCAGACACTGGGCATCACCTTCGGCACCGCGTCGGGCTTCGACACCCTCCACTACCTCCTGGAGTGCGCGTTCGTGCCGGGCCCGCACGGGCCCGCGCTCTCCGACCCGTTCCTGCGCGGTGTCGACGCGGTGGTCTCCCTGGCGCCGCGCCCCCTGTACGCGGTTCTGCACGAGGCGATCTACGCCCAGGGCGGCCGGGCGACGGCCTGGTCGGCGCACCGGATCCGGGACGAGTTCCCGGAGTTCGACGCGGCCGGCGCCGGTCCGCTGCACTTCACCGGCGAGATGATGTACCCCTGGATGTTCGACGAGGACCCGGCGCTCGTCCCGCTGAAGGCGACGGCCGACAGCCTCGCCCAGCACACGGACTGGCCCGCCCTCTACGACCTGGACCGCCTGTCGGCCAACGAGGTCCCGACGGCCGCGGCGGTGTACCGCCAGGACATGTTCGTCGACCACGACCAGTCCCTGACGACGGCGTCCCTGATCCGCAACCTGCGTCCCTGGGTCTCGGAGACCCACCTCCACGACGGAGTGAAGGCCGACGCGGGCGTCCTCGACCGTCTGCTGACGTCGGACTGAGGGCTGTCCCGGTGGCCGCTGCTGATCGACCACGCCTGTGCCGGACCGGATCTGTCCCGGAGGCTGGTCGACAGGGCCCGTCGCACCCGTGGGACCCGACGAGTGACGCCCGGCTCGCCCGCCCCTCCCGGAGCCCCAAATCCGGTGCGTAGAGAGCGAACTCGGGGGCATCTGGGTGTCCATGGAACGCGAGCCGCGGCTACGACGGCACACATGGGGTTGGAAGTTGGCGCGCGCCTTTGTCATGGCGCTGGGATTCGTCTGCATGGTGGCCTTCGCCGTGGCGTTGGCCAGGGCGACGCTGGTGCCGTCGCCGGCGTCCGTGTCGCTGACCCACACCAATCTGCACCCGGGAAACTCCATCCGGCTGTACTTCGATCAGCCCGACTGGCGGGACACCGTGAAACAGGTGGGCGGAAACATCGTGCTGGGAGTGCCGTTCGGCTTCCTGCTGCCGGTGCTCTTCCCGCGCACCAGGGGCCTGATCCGCGTCGTGCTGATGACGGCACTCGTGATGCTCACCGTCGAGACCGCGCAGGGGCTGCTGGTCACCGGCAGGGCCTTCGACATCGACGACGTGATCCTTAACTCGGCGGGCGCTTTCCTCGGATACCTCGTCCTGGGCCGCAGGCTCGGCCGGGCGCTGCACCCCCGCCGCGTGCGCTGGTGGCACGCGCGTCCCGCGCCCGCGACGACCGCGACAGCGGCGACGGTCGAGGAGCGGCGCACAGGATGGTGGCGCACCCGGTCCACGGCCGCCACGGCGTCCGACACCGAGAAGCGCCCCGCGTCCGGCACGGACGAGGCCGGCGCGTCCAAGCGTGCCCGCTGGGCGCTGCCCGCGTCACTGCGGGCCAAGCGCCCCTGACGAAACGAAGTCCCTGAGAAGAATCGCGAGTTGCTTCGGCTGATCCAAGGGGATGAGCGTGTAGCTGTCCTGGACGACGCGCAGGGCCGCCTGGGGGAGGAGCCGGGCCAGGCGGCCGCCGTGCTCGGGCGGCATCACCCGGTCCTCGGCCGCCCAGACCACGAGAGCGGGTCGCGGGAACCGAGGCAGCCGTTCGGCCGCGCGTTGCAGGACGGCGGTGTCCGCCGCGGCGGCGCGCAGCATGCGTACCGTGTCCTCGGCGATCCCCGGCCGACTGGTGACCGGCTCGATCCAGGCGGCGGTGATCGCGTCGCCCCGCCGGGTCAGCCAACCGAACGCGAGCGGAAGCCGCCGCATCGGGCGCAGTCTCATCTGCCGCATGAACAGGCCGAACAGGCGAGGGGGCAGCTTTCCGGCGAGGACGAGGGTCTTCCCGGTGAGCCCCGGGGGAAAATTGTCGAACGCGTCGCAGGAGACGAGAACCGCCCGCCCGACGCGAACGGCGTCGTCGGCCATGAGCAGTTGGACGAGCGCCCCGCCGGTGTCGTTGCCGACCAAGGTGACGTCCTGAAGGTCGAGCCGGTCGAGGAGTTCGGCGACGAGGTGCGCGACTCCCGGCAGCGACAGATCCGCGTCCGGGCGCATCGGGTGCTCGTGGGCGCCGAGGGGCAGCGTGGGCACGATGCAGCGGTGATCGGCCGCCAGGTCGGCCTGCACCGCGTCCCAGAGCGAGGCGTCCATCAGGAATCCGTGCAGGAGTACCAGCACGGGGCCGTGGCCGCCGGTGTCGCGATAGGTGATGGTTCCGGTGGACAGCTCGATCTCCGGCATGAGGTCTCCTCGGGACGGCCGGTGGAGAGGACGGTGCGGAACTATGCCGTGAAGGCGGAGGCGTTCTCCGAGGCCCATGCGGCGAAGCTGCGCGCGGGGCGCTCCAGGATCCTCGCCACGGTGTCCGTGGTGGGGCCCGCCTGGACCGCGTAGTCGGCCAGCGAGCCGAGGAGCCGGTCCGGAACGTCCTCGGGCAGCCCCTGAGCGAGCATGGCGTGCCGCACCCGCTCGGGCGCGACCTCCTCGAACTCCAGCTTCCGGCCCACGGCCTCGGCGATGAGCCGCACCTTGTCCTGCTGGTCGAGGGAGTCCGGGCCGGTGAGGACGTAGGCGCGACCGGAGTGTCCGCCCTCCGTCAGGGCCCGCGCCGCCGTCTCGGCGACGTCGCGCTCGTGGACCGGCGAGGTGGCGGCTCGCGGATGGGCGCCGCGCACCACACCTGTCGTCCGGATCTGCGGCGCCCAGGCCAGGGTGTTCGCGGCGAAGTCGGCGCACCGCAGGAACGTCCACTCCAGGCCCGAGCGGCGGACGGCATCCTCGACGGCCCGGAACTCCGCCCTGAAGCGCTCATGCCCGGCCGGGTGCTCCACCGTGGCCGACGAGAGCACCACGACACGTCGCGCTCCGCGCGCCGCACCCAGAGCGAGCAACTCGTCGGTGGCGGAGCCGACGGCGCGTGGACTGAGGAGGATCCCCTCGGCCTGCTGCGGCCAGCCGGCCAGCGTGCCCGGCCTGGACGGGTCTCCCAGAACCGGCCGTGCGGCGTCGGGCAGCCGCGCCAGCCGATCACGGGTCACTGCGGCGACCTCTGCGCCGCTCTGGAGCAGCAGGTCCATGGCCTGCCGCCCGATGGTTCCGGTTGCTCCGACCAGTACGAACATGCTCATGCCCCCATCGAGCCGTACTTGGGATGCCGTAATGTACGAGAACCGTAGCATAGTAATTCGGGAGGCGTACATTATGGGATCCGTAGAAAATGCTGGTGGGGCGCGGCGCCGCAGGCAGGTGACGGTCGAAGTGGGCCAGGGGCTGCGCGAGTTGAGCGCCGAACTGGTGCTGCTCAGGCGCAAGGTGGGTACGCGATTGGGCCTCAAGGGCATGGACATGGACTGCCTCGACCTGATCAACGCGCACGGCCCGCTCAGCCCTACGGCCCTGGCTCAGCGCGCCGGGCTCCATGCCGCGACCACCACCGGAATCCTCGACCGGCTCGAACGCGGCGGCTGGATCGCGCGCGAGCGCGACCCGTCGGACCGGCGCTCCACCTCGATCCACGCCCTGCGTGAACGCAACGCCGAACTGCTCGGCCACTTCGCCGAGATGAACTCCTCCGTGGAGCGGATCTGCGCCGACTACGACGGCGCCGAACTCGAGCTGCTCGCCGACTTCCTGCGCCGCACCGCCGAGGCGGGACGCAGCGCGGCCGAGAACCTGACGGACGCCGACACGGCTTGACGGCTAGGCGCGGAACATGGGGGCATGAGGGGGAGATGGACCCCGAGATCACCCGGCGCGAGGCGCTGCAATTGAGCCGCGACCTCAGCGCCCTTCCCGAGCGGCCAGGGCCGATGCCGTATGCGTTGAACGTCGTCTTCGAACTGCGTTCCGCGGAGTCGGCGGCGGCTTTCGACGCGCTCGTCGCCGCGGCGCTCGAAGGCATCGCCGACGAACCGGACACGCTCGTGTACACCGTCCACACGCCCGAGGGGCAGCCCCTGGTGCGCGTCTTCTACGAGCTGTACACCGATGAACGGGCCTTCCTCTTCCACGAGGACCAGCCGCACGTGCGGCGCATGGTGGGCGAACGCGCGCGGCACTTGGCGGGCGCCCCGCAGGTCTTGTTCATGCACCAGCACATGGGGAAGCTGCCGAAAGCGCCCATGTGAGAGGCGAGGTGCCCGAGTCGCCCGGGACGGGGCCCTATTGACGCGCGTAGTGGTGCCGGGCAGGGTCGAGGCCCCTTGATTCTCCGTGGCATTCACCTCGGGAGGCACCGTGTTAAGACGCCATCTTCGTACGCTCCTCACGCTTGTCATGCTCGCGTCGCTTTCGATGCTCGGTGCGGCGGCCACAACGGGCACCGCGCACGCCGACGACTGCTACTCGTGGAACCGGACCCTCAGTCAGGGCGCCAGCGGTGAGGACGTGCGGCAGTTGCAGATCCGGGTCGCCGGGTACCCCGGATACGGCGCCGTCCTCGCCATCGACGGGGAGTTCGGCCCGGGCACCAAGGCCGCCGTCACCCGCTTCCAGCAGGCCTACGGCCTGTCGGCGGACGGTATCGCCGGAGCGCAGACCTTCAGCAAGCTCTACGCCCTCCAGGACGGCGACTGCACCCCGGCGCACTTCACCTACGCCGAGATGAACCGCTGCAACGCGGACTGGTCCGGCGGCGCGGTCTCGGCGGCCGCCGCGAAGGCGAACGCGCTGCAACAGATGTGGAAGCTGGAGGCCCTGCGGCACGCCCTGGGCGACCGCGCACTGACCACCAGCAGCGGCTTCCGCTCCCATGCCTGCAACAACGCGGTCGGCGGCGCGGCCAACAGCAACCACCTCTACGGCCGCGGCATCGACCTCGTCGGGTCACCCTCGTACTGCGAGATCGTCAAGCAGGCCCGCAACCACGGCTTCAACGAGATCCTCGGCCCGGGCTACCCCGGTCACAGCACGCACGCCCACCTCGGCAGCCAGGGCTCGCGGTACTGGTCCGCGTCCTCCTGCGGCATCTGACGGCACGACTGCCGGCGTCGCCGTGCGGCCGGCGCCGTCGCGGACGAGCCGCCCCTGTCACGGCCCGGGAATCCGGACGTGACGGGGGCGGCTCGGAGAGTGCCGCTCGGCCTAGCGGATGGTGACCTGGACGGTGTTGGAGACGGCCCCGCCGCCGACGATCCGGATCTTGTTGAGGCCCTTGATGCCGAGCTTCACGCGCAGGTTGTAGGCGTGGCTGCGGGTGGTGTTCATGTGGATCGGGAGACTGACCCACCTCTTCTTCTGCAACTGCTGCAGGGTGACGCGGGTGCCCGACGCGAGGCGCGTGGAGGAACCGTACACACGGAACTCCTGCCATGCCTTGGCGGACTTCACGGTCGCCTTGGCCGACAGCGTCGGCTTCGGCGCCTGCTGCGGTGCCGAAGCCACGACGGCCCGAGGGGCGGAGGCGTTGGCGACGGCCGGCGCGGCGGCCAGCGGCGCGGCGCAGATCAGGAGACCGGTACCCACGGACGCGATGCGTCGGGAGACAGGATGCACGGAGAGCCTTTCGACAGTGGACCGAACCGGAGGATCAGACCAGCGCAATATATGACAAAGCGCCTCTCACGCTGAGTGGACATGCGGAACAGAGGCGTGTCGACTTCGCCGCGCACGGTCTCGCGCCCATCGCTCCGTCGTGCCGACGGCCGGGCGCTGTATACCTGGGGCATGTCGAATGTCCGGCTGGCCTCGCCCCAGGGCAAATGGATCCTGCTCACCACGGTGCTCGGTTCCAGCATGGCCATGCTGGACTCCACCGTCGTCAACGTGGCGCTGCCCCGCATCGGCGAGGACCTGGGAGCCGAACTCGCGGGCCTGCAGTGGACGGTCAACGCGTACATGCTGACCCTGGCCGGGCTGATCCTGCTCGGCGGATCCCTCGGCGACTCCTACGGCCGGCGGCGCGTCTTCGTGATCGGGGTGGTGTGGTTCGCGTCGGCATCGCTGATGTGCGGGCTCGCGCCGAACGCCGAGGTGCTGATCGCCGCGCGCGCCCTGCAAGGGGTCGGCGGAGCGCTGCTGGGGCCGGGCTCGCTCGCGCTGATCCAGGCGTCGTTCCACCCGGACGACCGCAGCCGAGCGGTCGGCGTGTGGTCGGGGTTCGGCGGCATCGGCTCCGCCATCGGCCCGTTCCTGGGCGGCTATCTGGTCGGCGGTCCGGGCTGGCGCTGGGTCTTCTTCCTGAATATCCCGCTGGCCCTGCTGTGCGTCCCGGTCGCCCTGCGCCACGTGCCCGAGTCGTCCGACGGGCGGCGCCACGAACGCTTCGACGTGCTCGGAGCGGTCCTCGGAGCCGTCGCCCTCGCCCTGATCACCTACGCGCTCATCGAGGCCCGCGGCGGATCCTGGGTGGTGGTGCTCTGCGCGGTGGCCGGGGTGCTGGCGGGCATCGCCTTCGTCGCCGTGGAGCACCGGCGCGCCGATCCGATGCTGCCGCCGGACATCTTCGCCTCACGACAGTTCACGGCGGTGAACCTGGTGACGCTGTGCGTGTACGCCGCGTTCGGCGGCTTCTTCTTCCTCGCCGCGCTGCAGTTGCAGGTGGTGGCGGGCTTCTCGCCGCTGGCGGCCGGGAGCGCGCTGCTGCCGACGACGGCGCTCATGCTGCTGTTCTCGGCGCGTTCCGGCGCGCTGGCCGACCGGATCGGCCCGCGCGTCCCGCTGACCGTGGGGCCGTTGCTGTGCGCGGCGGCGATGCTGCTGATGCTCCGGGTGGGACAGGACGCGGACTACCTCACGGACGTGCTGCCCGCCGTACTGGTCATGGGCGCGGGCATGGTCGTCCTGGTCGCGCCGCTGACGTCCACGGTGCTCGGATCCGTCGACGCCTCCCGGGCGGGGCTGGCCAGCGGTATCAACAACGCGGCGGCACGCGTGGCCGGCCTGGTCGCCGTGGCCGCGCTGCCGCTGCTGACCGGGATGAGCGCGGATGCGTACCGTTCGGCGGACGCCTTCGGTTCGGCGTTCCGGCGGGCGATGCCGATCTGCGCGGTGGTGCTGGTCGTCGGTTCGGCACTGGCCTTCACGCTCGTACGCCGCCCCGCACCTGGCTGCGCGCGTCCCGAGTGCCGCACCCACGGGGGCGTCACGGCGCCGCCGCTGGAAGGGGATCGGGTGCCCAAGCGCCTCGCGTGAGCGAACTGCCGACAGCAGCCGCCATGCCGCCACGCGCGGTACGTCGTGACGGCATGACAGTGCGGCGGATCGTCAGAGGGAGTCCACGAGGCCGCCGTCGATGACGAAGTCGGCCCCGGTGATGTTCGCCGAGGAGGGACCGGCGAGGTGGAGGACGAGATCGGCGACCTCCGACGGGCGGCTGAAACGGCCGGTCACCGCTTGGGCCGCCGCTCCCCGGGCCACCTCGGCGGGGCCGACGCCCCGGGACCGGCCGACGGCGTCCGCCACACCCCCCGCACCCTGCCACAGCGCCGTCTCCACCGGACCGGGCCCGACGGTGTTCACCCGCACCCCGCGCGGCCCGAACTCCTTGGACAGGGCCTTGCAGAAGTTGGTCAGCGCCGCCTTGGCGGCGCAGTAGTCGATGACCAGCGGGTCGGGCAGCCGGGCGTTGACCGACGAGACGGTGACGATGCGCCCGTCGCCGGTGGCCAGAAGATGGGGCAGGGCGGCCCGGGTGGCCCGGACCGCGGCCATGAAGTTGATCGTGAACGTCCACTCCCACTCGTCGTCCGTCACGCTCAGGAACCCCTCGGGGCGGGGACGCACCGCCCCGACGTTGTTCACCAGGACATCGACACCGCCGTGCACCGCGACGGCCTCGGCGATCAGTGCCGCCGGGGCGTCGGGCAGGGCGAGATCCACCTCCACGACGGTGAGTTCGGCTCCCTGCTTCACGAGCCGGTCCAGGGCCTCGGTGCGTTCTCTCGTCCCCGCGACGACACGGGAGCCGGCGGACAGGAAGGCGTCGACGACGGCCAGCCCGATGCCGCGTCCGGCGCCGGTGACGACGGTGGTCCGTCCGGTCAGGGGCCCCGGGGCGCCGGCCGCTCCCGTGGCCGGGGAGGGACGGTCGCTCATCGACCGCCCTCCGGGCTGTGCTTGCGCAGCCAGTCCAGGACGGTGGTCGCGACCTCGCGCCAGCCGCTGTCGATCGTCAGGGAGTGCCCGCGGTCGGGGAAGTTGAGGATGTCGGTGACGGCGTCGGAGTGCCGGTACTGCTTGAGGGTGGCCCGGGTGACGGCCTCGGGCACCGTGTGGTCCTTGCCGCCGGAGATGAGCAACAGTGGGCCGCGGCCGCTGTTCTCCGTGGCGACCTTCGCCGCAGAGTGGGGGTTGAAGTTGGCGGAGGCGGCCTCGTACAAGGGCTTGCCCGGCGCGGGAATGGTCCACCGCTCGTACAGCGCCCGCGACTCCTCCTCCGCGATCGCGTTGCCGAAGGCGAAGCGGAACTGCTCTTCGGTCAGCGAGACGGAACGACGCCTGTTGGCGGGGTTCTTGAAGACCGGGAACGTCACCTTCAGCGCCGACAGCGGCACCGGCAGAACCCCCTTGATCTGCGCGGCGTCGATCGCGACCGCCGCGGCGGCCCGGTCCTGGCCGAGCAACTTCTGCGCGATCATGCCGCCGAACGAGTGCCCGATCAGGACGGGCCGCGCAGGCAGGGCCTCGATCAGCTGCGCGTAGTGCTCGACGACGTCGTCGATGCCGTGGTCGGCGATGGTCTCCGGGTGCCGGCGCGCTTCCTCGACGGTGTCCGGGTCGCCGGGCCAGCCGGGCGCGGACGGCTCGTAACCCTCGCTGCGGAACAGGTCGATCCAGGGCTGCCAGGACGTGCTGTGCAGCCAGAGTCCGTGGATGAAGACCACGGGGAGGGGAACGGTCATGATCGATCCTCTTTTCTACGACCAGACGGATCAGACAGATCGGATGGATCAGACGGATCAGATGGACCAGATGGATCGGGTGGACCAGGCGGATCTAATGGGCCGGGCGGATCGGATGGCGCGGGCGGATCGGGCGGCGCAGGTGGCACATCGCACCAGTACGTTCGACGACGCCTGGTGTCCCGGCATGAAGTATCGGCGCTCCAAGCGCGCGGACGCGGGGATTCCGCTCGGCTGGTTCCCGGCCGTGGTCCGGTTGTCGGTCCTGCCTGGGATGCTCCGCACATGGAGATGACAGTGCAGCTGACGATCGACTGCTCCGATCCGCAGCGAATGGTGGCCTTCTGGGCCGAGGCTCTGGGCTACGTGCCCGAGCCCCCGCCGGACGGGCACCCCACGTGGCGTGCGTACTGGGTGTCGGTGGGGGTGCCCGAGGAGGAGCTGCCGACCGGTGCCGGAGATGTCCCGGAGTCGATCGTCGACCCCGAGGGGCGCGGACCGAGGGTGTGGTTCCAGCAGGTTCCGGAGCCCAAGGCCGCCAAGAACCGGTGGCATCTCGACCTCAAGGTCGGCGGGGGCCGTGACGTCCCGCTGGACGTGCGCGCACGGCGGGTCAAGGTCACGGTGGACCGTCTGGTCGAAGCCGGGGCCACAGTGCTGCGCGTCAGGGATGAGCCGGACACGGGCTTCTATGCCGTCGCTCTGCAGGACCCGGAAGGCAATGAATTCGACGTCGTCTGAGTCGTCTTCGTCGTCCGGGTCGTCTGAAGCCGGTGGGGACGGCGCCGCGTGCGCTCAGCCGCCCGAGGGCCCGGCGTGCTCGGGTGCCGCGATCTGCCGCGCGAGGCTGTCGCGCAGCGCGGTGAGCCGGGTGATCTCCGCGTCGAGCGCGTCGATCCGCAGTTGCACGACGCCCGGCGCCTCGCCGGGGCCAGGCGCGACGCATCGCCGGACGGGGTCGGCGAGGAGCAGGTCGATGCGGTCGGCGCAGGCGCGCACGTCCTCCACGGTCAGGCCGAGGGAGAGCAGGCGCCGGATGGCGCGCACCCGGGCCAGGTCCCGCTCGGCGTAGACCCGTTGACCGGTCGTCGTGCGGTGCGGGGGCGGGAGCAGACCGCGCTCCTCGTAGAAGCGCAGTGCGCGCGGGGTCGTGCCCGCGGCAGCGGCGGCGTCTCCGATACGCATGCGGCATCTCCCTCGTGGCCCGCTCGGGTCAGACCTGCACCACCAGGGTCCCGAAGTGACGTCCCTGGTGCAGTTCCTGCAACGCTCCCGGCGCCCGCTCCATGCCCGGCAGCGCCACGTACGGATGGACGATGTCTCCCGCGCGCAGCCACTCCGCGAGCTTCTCGTGCCACTCCTCCTCCACGCCGGGATGGTCGCCCCCCTGATAGCCGAGCAGCGCCACCGACCGCCTGATGAGCAGGTACGTGTCGATGGCCGCGGGCGATGTGCCCCCGGCCAGCGCGGGGTCGAACTGCCCCGACAGTGCCCCGACCAGGCCCACCCGGGCGCCGGTCCGCGTCACCTCGAGCGCCGCGGTGAGCTGGTCGCCTCCGACGTTGTCGACGATCACGTCGTAGCCGTCCGGCGCCGCCTCGGCGAGCCTGTCGGCCAGCGGCTCCGGTCCGGGGACCACGACGGCGTCGTACCCGAGTTCCCGTCGCAGCCGTTCGGCCTTGCCCGGACTGCGGGTCGTGCCCACCACCCTCCCGGCACCGAGCAGCCGGGCCACCTGCCCGGCCAGCGAGCCGACTCCGCCCGCCGCGCCCGTCACCAGGACCGTCTCGCCCTTGCGCAACCGGGCGAGACGGGTCAGCGTCCCGTACGCGGCCGACGCCGTGGACAGCAGCGCCACCGGATCGGGATGCCCGGCCGGCACCACCCGTACCGCGTCCGCGTCGACCACCGCGTACTCCCGCCAGCCCAGCATGTGCGTGACCAGCGCCCCGACCGGCACGTCGGTGACCCCGCGCCCCGTGTCGACCACCTCACCGAGCGCCGGGCCCAGCAACGGCTCTCCCGGCTTCAGCGGCGGGACCGGGAACCCCTCGCCCTGCCGCGAGACCAGAGTCCGCAGCCCGGCGAAGACGAGGAACTGCCGGTTGCGCACGAGGACTTGACCGTCGGCCGGACGCGGCAGAGGAACCTCGGCCACCCGGAAGTGCTCAGGAGCCGGCAGGCCGCGGGGATTGTCGACCAGCTGGATCTCGCGACTGACGGGCGCTGTGGACATGGCTGACCTCCGGGGTACGCAGGGCGTGCACGTTGCGCGGACGCTAACCCTTGACGTGCGGGTGAGGGGCAAGCCCCGGGGCCCGGGCCACGGGACCCTGGCCGGCGGCATCTGTCGTATACGGCGCACGGCCCGGCAGCACGGTCGCCGCCTGGGAGGGCTAGGTCGACGCCGTGCTCCCGTGCCGGGGGCCTTGACGGTTGCCGTGCGGGTACGGGAGCAGTTCACCCACGAGCGAGGCGACCTGTTCCCCTTCGATGAGAAACCCGTCGTGGCCGTAAGGGGAGTCGATCAGCCGGACGGCGTCGGCGGTGGGGATGCCGGCGGCCAACTCCGCCTGCTGGGACGGTGGGTAGAGACGGTCGGAACCGACGGCGGCCACAAGCGTCGGGGCGGTCACCCGGCGCAGTGCGCGCCGCACGCCGCCACGGCCGCGGCCGATGTCATGGCTGTTCATCGCCTCGGACAGCACGACGTAGCTGCCTGCGTCGAAGCGGCGCACCAACTTGGCGGCATGGTGGTCGAGGTACGACTCGACCTGGTACCGGCCACCGGCCCACGGGTCCTCCGCACCCTGGGGAAGGCGGCCGAACCGGACGTGGAGCTCCGGCTCGCTGCGATACGTGACGTGGGCCAGCCGCCGGGCCTGTGCCAGACCGGTGGCGGGGCCGCGGCCCGTCCCGAGGTAGTCGCCGCCCTGCCAGTGCGGGTCGGAACGGATGGCGTGCAGCTGGATCGAGGCCCAGGCGATCTGCTCGGCGCTCGCGGCAGCCGTCGTGGCGAGCAGAAGCAGAGCGCCGGTGCGCTCCGGACGCGACACCGCCCATTCGAGCGCCCGCATTCCGCCCATCGAACCACCGACCACCAGCGCCCAGCGGTCGATGCCGAGCGCGTCGGCCACGTGTGCCTCCGCCGCCACCTGGTCACGCTGGGTCAGGAACGGGAAGGCGCCGCCCCAACGGCGCCCGCTCGGGGACAAGGACGCCGGGCCGGTGCTGCCCTGGCAGCCGCCGAGGACGTTCGGGGCCACGACGTACCAGCGGTCGGTGTCCAGGGCGAGCCCCGGTCCGACCAGACCGTCCCACCAGCCGGGCGTGGGATGTCCCGCCCCGGCCGGACCCGCGACATGACTGTCGCCCGTGAGGGCGTGCAGCACCAGAACGGCGTTGGACGCGTCCGGAGCGAGCCGCCCCCACGTCTCGAACGCGATCCGCGCGCCCGCCAGTTCACCGCCCGCCTCCAACGGGAGCGGCGCCGGGTGGTCGTACCACTGGCGGTGCCCGGCCGGGTCCCCCTCCAGCCAGGCACCGGTGGCCCGGGGGAGGGGAACCCGTGGGGAGGTCGGCGCGGTGCTCAGGAGGACGCGCCCTTCGCGGCGCGGAACCCCGCGTCGAGGTCCGCCTTCAGGTCGGCGATGTTCTCGATGCCGACCGACAGGCGCACCAGACCGGGAGCGGTGCCGGTGGCCGCCAGCTGCTCCTCGTCGAGCTGGCTGTGGGTGGTGGAGGCCGGGTGGATGATGAGGCTGCGGACGTCGCCGATGTTGGCGAGGTGGCTGAAGAGTTCGACCGCGTCCACGAACCTCCTGCCCGCCTCCACGCCGTCCCTCAGTTCGAAGGAGACGACGGCACCCGATCCGCGCGGCAGATACTTCTGCCCTGCCTCGTACCACCTGCTGGACTCGAGTCCCGGGTAGTGCACGGCGGAGACCTCGTCGCGCTGCTCCAGCCACTGGGCGAGCGCGAGGGCGTTCTCCGTGTGCCGCTCGATGCGCAGGCTCAGCGTCTCCACGCCCTGCAGAAGCAGGAACGCGGAGTGCGGGGACAGCGCCGGGCCGAGGTCGCGCAGCAGTTGGACCCGGAGCTTGACGGCGAAGGCCCCGGGGCCGAGGGCCGGCCAGTACTGGAGGCCGTGGTAACTCGGGTCGGGTTCGGTGAAGTCGGGGAACCGCTCGGCCTGCGCGCCGAAGTCGAAGGTGCCGCCGTCGACGACGACACCCGCGATCGCCGTGCCGTGTCCGCCCAGGAACTTGGTCGCCGAGTGCACGACGATGTCCGCTCCGTGCTCGATGGGGCGCAACAGGTAGGGCGTGGGAACGGTGTTGTCGACGATCAGCGGCACACCGGCCTCGTGGGCGACGTCCGCCACCGCCCGCACGTCGAGCACGTTGCCGCGGGGGTTGCCCAGCGTCTCCGCGAACAGGGCCTTGGTGCGGGGCCGGATCGCCGCCCGCCACGCCTCCGCGTCGTCGGGGTTGTCCACGAAAGACACCTCGATGCCCAGCCTCGGGAGCGTGTGCCGGAAGAGGTTGTACGTGCCGCCGTACAGCGACGTACTGGAGACGATGTGGTCTCCCGCACCGGCGACGGTGAGCAGCGCCAGCGTCTCCGCGGCCTGCCCGGAGGCCAGCGCGACGGCGGCGACCCCGCCCTCCAGCGCGGCGATCCGCTGCTCGAAGACGTCCTGCGTGGGGTTGTGGATGCGGGTGTAGATGTTGCCGGGTTCGGCCAGCGAGAACAGGTCGGCCGCGTGCTGGGTGTCGCGGAACACGAACGAGGTCGTCTGGTAGATCGGGGTCGCACGGGCGCCGGTCGCCGGGTCGGGCACCGCCCCGGCGTGGATCTGCTGGGTCTCGAAGGACCAGGCCGAGGTGTCGGGCCCGGCGGGCGTCTCCTCGGGGGTGTGTCCGGCGGTGACGGAGTCGATGGGCTGGCTCATGTCGATGCTCCCTGGAAGCAGGTCGGCAGGGTGGAAAGCGGAAGCGGCTACGGGAACGCCGGGACCCGGAACGACCGTGGTGCGGCGCGCGGAAGGAGCACCACCCGGCGAGCGGGCAGAGCTGCGTGCCGTACGGCGATGAGGGGGCCGGGCGGATCCCGGTCAGGGACGGAGCGCGGAACTGTCGGAAACCGGTCTTCTGCTGGTCAGAAGGCGGATCCGAGGCCGGAGCGCGTCGTCAGCTCGCGGCGTGACAGCCGGTGGTGGTGACACGCGCGTAGTCGACATGGCGACGGGTCACGAGCACGGTCATGACGTCAGGTAACCACAACGAACGCGCGCGGCGCCAGGACACCGCCAAGTTCGTCGCCCTCGCTTTCTTCCCGTGCCGCTGCCGCCGCCGGAGCGGGCGGCAGCGGAACGGGTTAGCGGCCGACGTCAGGGGCGGACCAGCGCCTTGAGCACCTGACGGTCGGCCATGGCCCGGTAGGCGTCGGGCACTTGGGCGAGCGGGTACTCCCGGTCGAAGACGCGGCCGGGGGCGATGGTGCCGTCCAGGACATCGGGCAGCAGTTGTTCGATGTAGGCGCGGGCCGGGCTGGCGCCGCCGGTCAGGGTGATGTTGCGCATGAACCCGGCCGGGCCGATCGGACCCTGCTCGTACTGCGGCACACCGAGACGGCTGACGGTGCCGCCGTCCAGGACCGCGCCGAGGGCGGTGTCGAGGGCCTGACGGGTGCCGACGGCCTCGATCACCTTGTCCACGCCGCCGGTCAGCTCCCGGATCCGGGCGACGCCCTCCTCCCCGCGCGCGGCGACCACGTCGGTGGCCCCGAAGTGGCGGCCCAGCTCCGTCCGGGTCTCATGCCGCCCGGCGAGCACGATCCGCTCGGCACCGAGCCGCCGCGCGGCGATCACGGCGCACAGACCGACCGCACCGTCGCCGACGACCAGCACCGCGTCACCGCGGCCGACGCCCGCGGTGACCGCGCCGTGGTGGCCGGTGGTCATCACGTCCGACAGGGCGAGCAGCGAAGGCAGCAGCGCGGAGTCGGCGGCCACCGGCAGCTTCACCAGGGTGCCGTCCGCGTGCGGGACGCGAACGGCTTCGCCCTGCCCGCCGTCCACGCCGTCGAAGCCGTACCGGCCGCCGTCGCGGCAGGAGATGTGCAGCCCCCTGGCGCAGTAGTCACAGGTGTTGTCGCTGTACGTGAACGGCGCGACGACCAGGTCGCCCGCCGTCAGACCGCGCACGTCCGCGCCGGTCTCCTCGACGACGCCGAGGAACTCGTGGCCCATGGGACGGCCGGTGTCGGTGGCGGGCATCGCCCCGTAGGGCCACAGATCACTGCCGCACACGCAGGCGGCGACGACGCGCACCACGGCGTCGGAAGGCTTCACGATCTTCGGGTCGGGCCGGTCCTCGACGCGGACGTCGCCGGCTCCGTACATCACTGCTGCACGCATCAGGGTGGGCTCCCAACAAGGTCGTACCGAACGCTCGAACTGAAGATCGATGCTCAGAGGTCGTACTGAACGGGGTCGTACGGGGTGTGGACGGTCAGCTCGGAAGGTGGTGCCCGGGTTCTCAGTCTCGCCCGGTCCGGCAGGCCGCGCCGTTCGGAGGCGGGCCGCACCGAAGGGGCGGGCCCCACCGAAGGGGCGGGCGCCTTCCCCGTCCACCGTCGTCCGGATCGCCCCGCCGCGGCAGGCCGCGCTCTTCAGGGGTAATGGCAGGGCCCCCCTCCGGCCGCCCTGCGGATGCGCGAGGGGTGAGACTGGAGACATGGCACCTGCAAGCACGCACAGCGAAGGCGCGGAGCTGGGCCGCTACTTGCGCGCTCGCCGCACCCAGACGAGCCCCGCGCGTGTCGGCCTCACCGTCGGCACCGGAGTCCGCCGCACCCCCGGTCTGCGCCGCGAGGAGCTGGCCACGCTGGCCGGCATCAGCATCGACTACTACGTGCGTCTGGAACGCGGCAAGGAGACCCGGCCCAGCCCCGCCGTCCTCGACTCCCTCGCCCGTGCCCTGCACATGGACGACCAGGAGCACCAGCACGCCTATGTGATCAGCCGCAGCATGGACGTGCTGGCCTGGAACCCCGGCGGGCTCGCCCTGTACGCGGGCCTGGAGGACTGGCCGGCCAAGCACCGCAACCTCGCGCGCTACCTCTTTCTCCACCCGGCCGCGCGCGATCTGTTCCCGGACTGGGACCGCCAGGTCACCGGCTGTGTCGCGCGGCTGCGCGCCGTCGCCGGCACCGCCCCCGACGCGCCCGACCTCACCGCTCTGGTCGGTGAACTGCTGCTGAAGAGCCCCGACTTCGCGGGCCTCTGGGAGCGCTACGAGGTCACCGGCCGCAAGCCCGCACAGAAGACCTTCCGGCATCCCCGGATCGGCACGGTCACTCTCACCTCGCAGTCATTGCACATCGAAGGCACTCCCGGCCGGCGCATCGGCGTCTACACCGCCGAACCCGGCAGCCCCGAGCACGACGCACTGGTGCTGCTCGACATGACCGCGCCCCGGCCCGCCGAACCGTCCGCGGCCATGACCGAAACCACCTGAGAGGGCTGCGCGGACGAGGCCCGGGAGCCTGCCGGGCCGCGTTCGTCAGTGGATGGCGAGCCGGTCCACCAGCAGCTCCACCCGCCGCTCGGTGTCGGCCGGCGGCAGCCGTCCCGCCCGGCTCAGGGTGGCCAGTCCGTGCAGCGCCGCCCAGAACGTCTCGGTGAACAGCCCCGGGTGGACGCCGTCTCCGGCGACCTCTTCGAGTGTCTCCAGAAGGGCGGCGAAAGCGTCCTTCAGCGGTGCCGGGGTGGCCTCGTCCGCGAACGCCAGGCCGCCGTCGAGCTGGAAGACGGCGTCGTAGACCGCCGGGTTGCGGGCGGCGAAGTCGAGATAGGCGCGGGCGAGGGCGGTGACCCTGGTGCGGGAGTCGACCGCAGCGGCGGTCGCCGTCCGCAGCGCCGCGGCGAGCTCGGTGGCGCCCTCGAGGGCGACGGCGCCGATGATCTCCCGCTTGCCCCGGAAGTGGCTGTAGAGGACGGGCTGGCTGTACTCGATGCGCTCGGCGAGCCGGCGGGTGGTGACCGCGTCCCAGCCCTGCTGCTCGGCGAGTTCGCGGGCCGTGGCCACGATGAGACGCTCGCGACCCGCCCGTTCGCGCTCCTTGCGTTCCTGTACCGACATGACCCGATGCTAGCACTGCTAGACAATCGAGCGGCAGTAGCGCTAGCGTTGCCTCATCAGCTAGCAATGCTAGATCCCAGGAGGGGTCATCATGCTCAACGCACTTGAGGTGTTCACCACCGTGGTCGTCGGCGTGATGGTGGGGGTGGAGTTCTCCGTCGCCTTCGTCATGAACCCGATCTTCAACGGCCTTTCGGACGACAGCAATCAGCAGGCCCGTTCCCACGGCGGCCGGATGCTCGGCGCCGTCATGCCGTTCTGGTACATCGGCTCGCTCGTCCTCGCCGCCGTCTGGGCCATAACGGGATGGGGCCACCGCGGCACCGGCCTCGTCGTCACCGCCGCCGCACTGCTGATCGTCAGCGTGGTGATGTCGCTCCTGCTGCTCGTCCCGATCAACAACCGGGGCAAGACGTGGACCCCCGAGACCCGGCCCGCCGACTGGAAGGAGCAGATGAAGCGCTGGGACCGCTACCACTACGTCCGCGTCGCCATCATCATCGGCGCCTTCGCCCTGCTGGCCGCGGCCCTCGTCTGAGCCTGCGGGCGGACCTGGGTCAGATGCCGCTGTGGGTGCGGCGCACGCACTCCGCCACCACGTCGCGCAGGCCTCCGGTGCGGAAGACCTCCCGCTGCACGCGGGTGCCGCTTCCGTCGCGCAGCAGCCGGGACAGCAGGGCGCGGGCCCGCTCGAAGTCGCCGACGTCCTCCAGGGCGGGCCGCACATGCTCCAGCAGGGACTCCGCCGCGTCCCGGGCCGGTACGGGACGCATCAGCCGCGGGCACACGAGCTCGCCGGCGAGCCCCGACCGGCCCGCGCGCCAGGCCGCGAGGCGCAGGAGGGACACCGGGTGCGGGGCGGCGGGCTCACCGGCCCGCCACTCACGTGCGGCCGTCTCGACCAGCCCCCGGACCAGCATGGCCAGCAGGACGGTCGTGAACGGCTCCAGACACACGTCGGCGACGCGCACCTCCACGGTCGGATGGGCGGCGGAGAGGCGCGCGTCGAAGTAGACCATCCCGCGGTCCCGTAGGACGCCGGTGGCGACCATGCCCCGGACCTCGCGATGGTAGGCGGCGGCGTCGGCGAAGAGCTCCACGGGTCCAGCGGTCGGCCAGCGCCCCCAGACGCGGCTGCGATAGCTGCTGTAACCGGAGTCCTCGCCCTGCCAGAACGGGGAGTTGGCGCTCAGCGCGACGAGCACGGACATCCACGGGCGCAGACGGTTCAGCACGGCGACGCCCTCCTCGTCCGACTCGACGGCCACATGGACGTGACACCCGCAGGTCAGCTGCTCCTGCGTGGTCAGGCCGAACTCGCGCGCCAGCCACTGATGGCGCGTGCCGGAGCCGATGGTGGGGCTCACCGGCAGGGGAGACGTGGCGAGCGCCACCGCGGCGCCGCCCAGCTTCTCCGCGTGATCGGCGGCCGTCGTGCGCCACCTGACGATCTCCTCCGCCAGGTTCGTCATCGAACGGTGCGGGCGGGTGGCGAACTCCAGCTGCTCGCGATGCAGCTCCGCCTCGAAGTCGGCGTCGTCCTCCCGGGCGGCGACGGCCATGACCGCGCTCGACATGGCCCGCGGCTCGCCGCTGTCGCGGTCCACGAGCAGCAGCTCCTCTTCCACACCGACACTGCGCATACGTCCTGTCCCTCCGGGTCCGTGCGACGTGGAACCGGTCTCCGCGGCCGGCTCCGACGAGGCCGGACGCGCCGTGACCGGTCGGTCCGGGGCATGCTCGCATTCCCCGGACCCGAGTGCCCTTTCCGACGCGTCCGGCACCCCCGTGTCGTCGTGTCCGACGCGTCGGCCGTCGCGAGGGCGGGACGGCTTCGTCTCCCGATCCCGGGGCACTCGTTCGCTCGCCCGTGCGGAGCCGGACGTGTCCGGGGTCCCGCCCACGAGAGGGCGTGGCTGCGGGTGCGCCGCTTTGCGACCTTTGTTCGACTATGGAGCATGATGTCTGCGCGCAGTGGGGAACAGAGCACGCGTACGCCGAAGGACGGAGCCTGATGGTGATGCCAGGGGCGGAGCCGGGCCCCGGCCGGAACCCCGGCGCCGGACCCGACGCGTACGTACCGGACCCGCGACGATGGAAGGCGCTCTGGGTCACCCTCGTGGCGGGCTTCATGAGCCTGCTCGACGTCACGATCGTCGCCGTGGCCCTGCCGACCGTGCAGCGGGACCTGCACGCCTCGGCCGCGCAGGTGCAGTGGGTGGTCTCCGGGTACGCCCTCACCTTCGCCCTCGCCCTGGTCACCGCGGGACGCCTCGGGGACGCCCTGGACAGACGGCGCATCTTCCTGCTGGCGCTGGGGGCGTTCGTCCTGTGCAGCGCGGCCTGCGGAGCGGCGCCCGACATCACGTTGCTGGTCGTCGCCCGGCTCGCCCAGGGACTGGCCGCAGGCTGCATGGCCCCGCAGAACTCGGCGCTCATCCAGCAAATGTTCCGGGGCGCCGAGCGTGGCCGCGCGTTCGGCCTCTTCGGGGCGGTCGTGGGCATCTCCTCCGCCGTCGGCCCCATCACCGGGGGCACCATCCTCGCCCTCGCCTCCGGACCGCAGGGCTGGCGATGGATCTTCTACGTGAATGTGCCCATCGGCGTCGTCGCCGTCCTGCTCGGACGCCGCCTGCTGCCGCGGGTCCGCCGGACCGGCAAGGGCTCCGTGGACGTCCCCGGCGTCCTGCTCCTCGGCGCGGGAGTCCTCGCTGTCATGTATCCCCTGGTCCAGGCAGATTCCGGCGGCATCGGGCAGCTGTGGTGGCTGTTCCCCGTCGGCGCCGCGATCCTCGCCGCCTTCGCCTGGTGGCAGCGCCGGCTCGTCGCCCGGCAGGGGCAGCCGCTGCTCGATCCGCGCCTGTTCACCACCGTGCGCGGCTACGCGATCGGCGCCGGCGTGGGCACGCTGTACTTCATCGGGTTCAGCGGTGTCTGGCTGGTCTTCGCGCTCTACTACCAGCACGGCCTCGGCTTCTCCCCGCTGCGGTCGGGCCTCGCCGTCACCCCGTTCGCGGTGGGCTCCGCGAGCGCGGCGGTCATCGCCGGACGCCTGGTGGACCGGTTCGGGCGCCGACTGACCGTGTGGGGCCTCACGGGCGTCATCGCCGGGCTGGGCGGCACGGCGCTGCTGCTCCGGTACGCGCCCGTGGACTCGGCGCCCTGGATCGCCGCCCCGGCGCTCTTCGTCGGCGGCATCGGCGGAGGTTTCGTCGTCTCTCCCAACATCACCATGACGCTGCGGGACGTGCCGGTCCGCATGGCGGGCGCCGCGGGAGGCGCGCTGCAGACCGGGCAGCGGCTCGGCGCGGCGGTGGGGACCGCGGCCCTGCCGGGCCTGTTCTACCTGGTGCTGGGCCGCAGCGACGACTACCGAAGTGCCCTCTTCGTATCGCTGATCGCCGCACTCGTCGCGATGCTGGTCTCGCTGGCACTCGCCACGTCCGACTGGCTGCGGGACCGGCGGACGCGGCACCGGCGCGAAAACTGTCCGGACGAGGTGGCCAATGCCCCGGTCCACCACTGGCAGAGCTGACCCGCCCCGCACAGCCACCCGCGAAAGAGGACCAAAGTCCCGATGTACCGCGTGGACATGCGGGGCAGACCGAACAACAGAACAGCCCAGACCCGGAAGCCCCAGAGACAGGAGCGATTCGCGTGACCTCCGTTCCCACCATCACCCTCAACAACGCCGTTCAGATCCCGCAGCTGGGCTTCGGCACCTTCCAGATCGCGCCGGAGGAGACCCGGGAGACGACGCTCGCCGCGCTGGAGGCCGGTTACCGGCACATCGACACGGCGCAGATGTACGGCAACGAGAAGGAGGTCGGACAGGCCGTCCGGGACTCCGGACTCGACCGGGCCGACGTCTTCGTGACCAGCAAGCTCAACAACGACGCACACGCCCACGACGACGCCCTGCGCGCCTTCGACGGGACGATGGAGAAGCTGGGTCTGGACCACCTCGACCTGTTCCTCATCCACTGGCCGGTGCCGGACAAGGGCGACTTCACGCAGACCTGGAAGGCCCTCGAGGAGATCTACCGGAGCGGACGGGCCAGGGCCATCGGGGTGTCCAACTTCCAGCCCCACCATCTGCGCCGCCTCCTGGAGAGCTCCGACGTGGTTCCCGCGGTCAACCAGATCGAGGTGCACCCGTACCTCACCCAGGACGACGTCAGGGCCTTCGGCGCCGAGCACGACATCGCGACGGAGGCGTGGTCGCCCATCGCGAAGGGCAAGGTGCTCGACGATCCGACCATCGGCCGCATCGCGGACCGCGTGGGCAGGACTCCCGCGCAGGTCACCCTGAGGTGGCACCTCCAGCGCGGGGACATCGTCTTCCCGAAGTCGTCGACCCAGAAGCGCATCGAGGAGAACTTCGACCTCTTCGGCTTCGAGCTCGACGAGGGCGACATGGGAGAGATCTCGGCGCTCAACCGCGACGAGCGCACCGGCCCCGACCCCGACCGCTTCACGGGCTGACCAGGAGGGCGGACACCAGCCGGGGCCGATGAGGTCCGTATTACGCTGCCGAGGTGACGAACCCCGCCGACCCCGCGCCGCCCCGCCCCGCGAACCAGGGGCGCCGGGTCGCGGCCCGCAACAGGGCCGCCCTCATCGCCGCCGCCCGCGAGGTCTTCGCCGAGCAGGGGCTCAACGCCCCGCTGTCCGCCGTGGCCCGCCGGGCGGGGGTCGGCCAGGGCAGTCTCTACCGCCACTTCGCCGACCGGACGGCGCTCGCCTCGGCCGTCCTCGGGGAGAACGTCCGGCAGATCGAGCGGGCCGCCGCCGAGCCGGGCGCGACGTTGACGAGCGTGCTCGGCGTGGTCACCTGGCACGTGACCCGGTCGACCGCGTTCGTCGACCTGCTGCGGCTGCGCGGCGACGACGACAAGGAGGGCAGGGAGCTGTCCGAGCGGGTTCGCGCCGTCCTCGCCGGATGCCCGGCCGGCGGCCACGAACTGGCGGTCGACGACCTCATGCTCGCGGTGGCGATGGTCTCGGGGGCCGTCGCGGGCCCCCTCGACCGGCGTGAGCGGCAGGCACTGGCTGCCTGGCGGCTGCTCGGCATCGACGTGGGACCGCTGCGCCCCGTGGAGACGGACGCCGACGTGTGACCGGTCACCGGTCACACGTGTGACAGGCCGGTCAGCCGCCGTTCGACAGGCGGATGCCCTTCGCCGCCGCCGAGAAGGTGTACACGTATCCGCCCGCGGGGCCGCTGACCGTCATGTAGGCGGTCCTGCCGCCCGGGGTGATCGCGACATTGGTCGCCGACAGCAGCCCCTTCGCCGCCGCTGCCGGCACCTCGACCGTGCCCAGACGCTGCCCGTACCTGCTGAAGACGGCGATGGCGGGCCGGCCGTGCAGCGCCTGATAGAGGTTGCCGTCGGCGTCCACGGCGATGGAGTCCGTCTGGGCCACGCCGCCGTCGACGTGGATCGCCTCGTGCCGGGACGTCACGGACGTCCTGTCGGCGTCGAGCAGCAGATACGAGACGGTGTTCCGCGCGAGCTCGCTGATCCACAGCCCGCGCTGCTCGGGGTCGAACATGACCCCGTTGGGATGGGCGAGTCCCTCGGCCAGCACGGTGGCCTTCTCGCCGTCGCGGTCGATGCGGACGATACGGCCGTCGGCCCTGCCCGTCTCCATGCCGTGCAGATCGCTGACGTACAGATTGCCCTCGTCGTCGAAGGCGATGTCGTCGGGGTTCATCGACGAGCCGTCGACCTTTCCGGGGAAGAACGTTCGCCGGTCCGAGCCGTCCCGGTCGAGGCTGACGACGGCCCCCGACCGGTACTCGGTCAGATACACGCGGTCGTCGTACGGGCTGATCTGCGCGGAGGTGTACGCGCCGGTCCGGTCGGTGTACACGCTCCTGTGCCGGCCCGTTCCGACGTCCACGGAGATGAGCTTGGGTTCGCCGGGCGGCGCGGTGACGTCCGTGACGTACAGCTCGCCGTTCCCGGTGAGGACCGGACCTTCGAGGAGCGTCATGCCGGTGGCCTCGTGCACGTCGGTGACGTGTGACACCTGGGTGGCTCTGATGGTGCGGCCCTCGCCGGACGCCGACGGCTCGGAGGACGGGCCTGCGGCGGTCTCGGTGCCGCAGCCGGTCAGAGCCAGCAGAGCGACGGCGGCGAGGCCCGCCAGGGCGCCGCGGGATGCACGGAACGTGGTCATGGGGGGATCGTGCTCCTTCCTGCAGTCCGGATGACCGGACGTGGCCGTTCGGGACGTGACCCTCACGTGGTCGTCGGGGCGGGCGTACGTGGCGCGAACCCCACCCCTACCGGACAGCCGTGTCCGGTTGTTGGGTTACCGTACCGGTGCCCGTGCGGAAGGCCCAACCAGGGCGCGCACCGTGCGGAGTTGGCTGCCTGTCCCCCCACGAGAGGAATCCGCCGCATGACCCTGCCCCAGAGCGACACGCCCCCCGTTCCGCAGGAGACGGCAGAGCTGCGCGAGCGCTACCGCATCGAACGGGAGCGTCGGGTCCGCCCCGAGGGAACGCGCCAGTACCGGCCCACCACCGCCGAGTTCGGGTACTTCGCCGCGGACCCGTACGCGGGGGAGCCGGCCCCGCGGGAGCCGCTGCGTGACGTGGTGGACGTCGCGGTCGTCGGCGGCGGGTTCGGCGGGATCCTGGCCGGTGCCCGGCTGCGCCGCGAGGGCCTGGCGAAGGTGCGCGTCATCGAGCAGGGCGGCGACTTCGGCGGCACCTGGTACTGGAACCGCTACCCCGGCGTCCACTGCGACGTCGAGTCGCACGTCTATCTGCCGATGCTCGACGAGACCGGCTACGTACCGGAGTGGAAGTACGCGCCGGGCGAGGAGATCCGGCGGCACGCGATGCGGATCGCCGAGCAGGCAGACCTGTACGACGACGCCCTGTTCTCCACCACCGTCACCTCCCTCACCTGGGACGAGCGGGCCCACCGGTGGGTGGTCGGCACCGACCGCGGCGACAGCTTCTGCGCCACCTATGTCGTCACCGCCACCGGCACCCTCTCCGAGCCCAAACTGCCCGGCATCCCCGGCATCGAGGACTACGAGGGCCACACCTTCCACACCTCGCGCTGGGACTACGGCTACACCGGCGGCGGCCCCGACGGCGGCATGACCGGCCTCGCGGGCAAGCGCGTCGGCGTCGTCGGCACGGGTGCCACCGGCGTGCAGGCCATCCCGCTGCTGGCCGCGGACGCCGGACACCTGTACGTCTTCCAGCGCACCCCGTCCGCCGTGGACGTACGCGGCCAGCGCCGCATGACGCCACGAGAGGTCGGCGCCGACCGTCCGGGCTGGGCGGCCGAGCGGCGCGAGAACTTCCTGCGGATCGTGTCCGGCGAGGACGCCGAGCAGGACCTCGTGACCGACGGCTGGACGGAGTCGGCCGACCTGCTCGAAAAACTCCTGCCCAGCTTCCGCCGCGACGGCGCACCGGACTTCGAGGCGGCCTACGAGGCCACGGACCACGCCACGATGAACCGGATCCGCGCGCGCGTGGCCGCCGAGGTCACCGACCCGGACACCGCCGCGGCCCTCCAGCCCTGGTACCGGTACGCGTGCAAGCGGCCCACGTTCTCCGACAAGTACCTGCCCGCCTTCAACCGGGACAACGTCACCCTCGTCGACACCGCGGACACCCACGGCATCGAGCGCATGACCGCGAACGGCGTGGTCGTGGGCGGCGTGGAGTACGAGGTCGACTGCCTGGTGTTCGCCACCGGGTTCTCCGTGGGCGTCTCCGGCATCACCTCGGGCAAGCTGCCCGTGACCGGCAGCGGCGGCATCCGCTTCCTGGACGCCCTCGCCCGGCGAGGACCGCGGACCCTGCACGGCTTCACCAGCCACGGCTTCCCGAACCTGTTCATGATGGGCCCCCTGCAGAACGCCAGCAGCGTCAACTTCACCCACATCCTGGACGAACAGGCCGCCCACGCAGCCGCGTTGATCGCCGCGGCGGAGCAGAAGAACGCCGTCCTGGATCCCACGCCCGAGGCCGTGGACGCCTGGCTCGCCGTCTGCGCCCAGGACGCGCCCGACCACGAGTGGTTCCACGCCGAGTGCACCCCCGGCTACTACAACCGGGAAGGCCGGGGCCGCCCGAACGGCCCGACCGCCTACCCGTACGGGGCCGTCGCCTTCCACGACATGTTGCGCCGCTGGCGGGAGCAGGACATCGGCGACGTGCTGCGAAGCAAGGAGACGGACGCGGGCTGACGGTTCGTTCGAAGAGGTCGCGTCAGGGGCTGGGCGGCCAGCCCAGCCACCAGATGAACAGTCCGCTCAACAGCACGAGCAGAAAGAGCGCCGCATTGGTACGGCGGTAGGAGACGAGGAGGGCCACGAACTCGCGGAGCATGGCACTCGGCCAGAAGTACGAGGCCGTGGGGGAGCCGATGACATGGCCCCGGACACCGGTGCGGCGCGCGGTGACCGCCGCGCGGAAGACGTGGTAGTTGTTCGTGACGATCACGCAGCGGTAGTCCGGATTCGCCTTCTCCATCAGGATCTTGCTGAACGCCAGGTTCTCGTCCGTCGTCGTCGACCGGTCCTCGCGGGTGATCAGGTCGGCGGGGAAGCCCTCGGCCGTCAGATGGTCGGCCATCGCGTGGGACTCCGGCAGCTTCTCGTCGGGTCCCTGTCCTCCGGAGGTGATCAGCACCGGTCGCCTCCCTCTGCGGGAGAGCCTCGCGTGCTCCTTGCGGGCCCGATCGAGACGACTGGCCAGGAGCGGCGGCACCTTGGTGCCGCCGCTCAGACCCGAACCGAGGACCACCACGAAGTCCGCCCGGCGCCGGATGCGCAGACGCGCGTACAGCCCTCCGTAGACGAGGAAGCACAGGAACAGGAAGGCGACGTATCCGCACAGCGCCGTGGCCGTCGCCGCGACCACCAGAAGCGTGTGCGTGTGCAGGATCACCGCGGTGACCAGCAGGGCGAGCAGGGCGACCAGCGCGAGACCCGCTCCGAGCGAGAGCAGGTTCGCCGGGTTCCGGCCCTCCTTGCGGACCATGGTGATCCCGTTGGCGATCAGGAACCACGCGAGCGTGATGACGCCCAGCGCCGCGAGGGTCAGGAGCGCGATCGCCAGATCGCGGCCCAACTGCTCCTTCTCCGTGGCGAGTTTCAGGAACAGCGCTATTCCGGCGAAGGCGACGGAGAGCCCCAGAAGGATGGCGTTGCTGAAGCGGCGGCGGTCCCGTACCACGCCCACACAGAACAGAAAGAGGCAGACGAGCGACGGAACGAAGGACACCATGGGCTCATGCTAACGACGCGCCCGAGGACGGCTGACACCCCTCCTGCACCGCGTCACGTGGACGGCGGCAGGGTTTCCTCTTCGGGCACCTCCGTGTCCTGAACGATCTCGCCGGAGTGCGCGTCCAGCAGCAGATGCCAGGTCGTACCCTCCTCGTCCTCCACCTCGGTCGAGAACAGGTAGCGGCTCGCGCTTCCCTCGTAGCGGCCGAACTCGAGCCCCAGCGCACCCCTGCCGCCGGGGTGCCGCGCCTCGGCGATGTCGAGGAGTTCACCGGCCGGGAGCACCAGATCCGACTCCACGATCCGACGGGCCTCGTCGCTTTCGATCTGCGTCATACCGATCATGCCCCCACGCTACGAGCGGGTCCCCGGTGAGTCGAACCGCGCTCCGGGAATGGGAGCCCCCTAGGAACAGTTACTTCAGAGGCTGTAACAATGCACGCTCACATACCAACCGGTTAACCCTGCATTTCTTGAGGAGTCCCTGTGACCGCCACGACGCCCGCCTCCCGCGCGGCTCGCCTGCTGTCCCGCCCGATCGCGCTGGGCGGCCTCACCGTTCCGAACCGGATCGTGATGGCCCCGATGACGCGCATGTTCTCCCCGGGCGGCATTCCCGGCGAGGACGTGCGCTCCTACTACGCGCGGCGTGCCGCCGCCGGAGTCGGCCTGATCGTCACCGAGGGGACGTACGTCGGCCACGACTCGGCCGGGCAGAGCGACCGCGTGCCCCGCTTCCACGGTACGGAGCAGCTGGCCGGCTGGGCGAAGGTCGCCGAGGACGTGCACGCGGCGGGCGGCACCATCGTTCCGCAGCTCTGGCACATCGGCATGGTCCGCCAGCAGGGCGAGGCCCCCTATCCGGAGGCTCCCGCCGTCGGCCCCTCCGGCCTGGTCACCGCGGGCGCCGAGGCCACGGGCAGGGCCATGACGCAGCAGGACCTGGACGACGTCGTCACCGCGTTCGCCGAGGCCGCCGCGGACGCCGAGCGCATCGGCTTCGACGGCGTGGAGCTGCACGGCGCCCACGGCTACCTGCTCGACCAGTTCCTGTGGGAGGGCACCAACCAGCGCACCGACGCCTACGGCGGCGACCCGGTGGCCCGGACGAAGTTCGCGGCGGAGATCGTCGCGGCGGTCCGCGAGAAGGTCTCCCCGGACTTCCCGATCCTGTTCCGCTACTCGCAGTGGAAGCAGCAGGACTACACCGCGCGGCTCGCCGAGACCCCGCAGGAGCTGGAGGCGATCCTGGCCCCGCTCGCCGCGGCCGGTGTCGACGTGTTCCACGCCTCCACCCGCCGTTACTGGCTTCCGGAGTTCGACGACTCGGACCTGAACCTGGCCGGCTGGACCAAGAAGCTCACCGGCAAGCAGGTCATCAGCGTCGGCTCGGTCGGCCTGGACGGCGACTTCGTGAAGGCCTTCCAGGGCGAGGGCTCGCAGGTCAAGAACATCGACAACCTCCTGGACCGCCTGGAGGCCGAGGAGTTCGACATGGTCGCGGTCGGCCGCGCGCTGCTCCAGGACCCCGAGTGGGCGGCCAAGGTGCTCGACGACCGCTTCGACGAGCTGAAGCCGTACGACGCCGCCGCGCTGAAGACGCTCAGCTGACCCCGCACGCGGCTGTCCCCGCGACGGGATGAGCCGTCCGGCGGTAGAGGTGCGCGGCACGCGACGGCGGGCCGCGCACCTCTCCCGCCGACGCGACCTTCAAAACCATGCTCGCCTGTCTTATCGTCGAGGCCCGAATCGTCGGCAGACAGGTGATGTCGTGCGCCTTCTTCCCTGTGCGATCTACTGCGCGGTCGCCGCGCTGCTGACCGCACTCGCCCTGCCGACGCCCGCAGCTGCCGGGGAGCGGGGCGCCGCGCCGGCAGCGAGCCGCGCGGAGTCCTGGACCGCGCCGCTCAGCACACGCGGCCGCTACATCGTCGACGCCGACGGCAGACGCTTCAAGCTCAAGTCGGGCAACTGGCACGGCTCCAGCGGCACGTGGGACGGCTCCGGATCTCCCGACGACCCGGCCCACAACCACGCGGGAGAAGTCGGGCACCGCGCGCCGCTCGGCCTGGACCGGGTGCCGATGAGCCGCGTCGTCGCCGACTTCCAGAACCTCGGCCTGAACAGTGTGCGCCTCCCCTTCTCCAACGAGATGATCAGCGACACCCAGCCGGTGACCGGGCTGACCGCCAACCCCGAACTCAACGGGCTCCGCCCGCTGGAGGTGTTCGACCGGACGGTCCGCGCGCTCACCGACGCCGGCCTCGCGGTCGTCCTCAACAACCACACCACGACGACGCGCTGGTGCTGCGGCGTCGACGGCAACGAACGCTGGAACAGCGGCCAGAGCACGCAGAAGTGGCTGGACGACTGGGTCTTCATGGCCAAGCGCTACCGCTCCAACCCCCGCGTCGTCGGAGCCGACCTGCGCAACGAGGTGCGCCGCGACGTCCTGGACGACCCCAACTGGGGACTCGGCGACGCCCACGACTGGGCCGCCGCCGCCCAGCAGGCCGGCGACCTGATCCTCAAGGACGCCAACCCGGACCTCCTCATCATGGTCGAAGGCATCAACTGGGCCGGTATCCCGGTCGACGGGTTCTGGCACGACCGCCCGCTCCTCAAGCCCCTCGCCACCCTGTCGAACACACTGGTCCGCTCCCACAAGCTCGTCTACGCCGCCCACTTCTACGGCTACACCGGCCCCCGGCACAGCGGCGCGACCGGCGTCGGCGAGACCACCGACGCCCGCTACCGCGATCTCGGCCGGGACGACCTGTTCCGGACCATGAGCGACACCGCCTCCTACGTCGCGGACACCCCCGACCGCCACTTCACCGCGCCGGTGTGGATCAGCGAGTTCGGCGTCGGCAAGGACGCCGATACCAAGGAACGCACCTGGTTCGCCAACACCGTCGACTTCCTCGTCGACCACGACCTCGACTTCGCGTACTGGCCCGCCGTCGGCTTCCAGGACAACGACCAGGGCAATCAATGGGGCCTGATCCGCTACGACACCACCGGCGCCGCGCGCAGCGTCCTGGACGCCGACGACTGGCGCGGCACCGCATGGCGCCGGCTCACCTCCGCGGCCGGACAGCAGGGAACGGTTCCACGCGTGCGTACGTGGTCGATGCTGAAGGCCACGCACACCGACGCCAACCATTCACTGAAGGCGGCGGCGGACTGGGACAGCGGCGCCCGGAAGCTGTCCTGCCCCGACGACCAGCGCCTGATCGGCATCAGCCAGCGCGGGCAGGGTGGCCTGTGCACCGACGCCGGCACCGCGGACCTCGCAGCCTCCGGGGCGCCCGTCAAGGTCACCTCCGAGGCCAACGTCACGACGGACTGGGCGAGCGGCTTCACCAAGTACCAGTGCGCGACAGGGCAGTTCATGACCGGATACAGCGTCCGCGGCAATCGGGTCTCCGCCGCCCTGTGCTCACCGGCACGCATCCCGCTCGCGGGCACCGGCCGCACCTTGTGGGACGACCGCGGCGACTCCCGCCCCGCGTCCGGGGAGGGCGGCGACTACGCGAGCGGCTTCTACAAGGCACAGTGCGCCGCCGATGAGTACGCGGCCGGCATCGCCTTCTCGACGGCTCTCGGCCGCGCGGGCACTCCGGACGCGCTGTACTGCCGAAAGTTCTGATGCGGACCGGTACCCACGGGTTTTCGGTCCGGTCCGCAGCGACGGGGGAGGGGCCGTGGGAGACTCGGCCCGAAGGGGGCTCACGAACGATCTGGAGTGCCGATGACCACTGCACGGGATCTCGCCCTTGTCGCCCTTGACGCGGCACCCGGCCGCACCGTGGAGCAGGGCGACCTGTCCCTCGCGCTCGCCGGCGCCGAGGTGATCGACCTGCTCGACGCCGGTGCGCTCTCCCTGGCCGAGGACCGGCTGGTGCCCGGTCCGCCGGGCGGTACGGACGACCGGCTCCTGGAGGAGGCTGCCGCGGCACTGGTGCGGGACGAGCCCTTCGAGGGGGTCGAGGACTGGCTGTGGCGACGCGGTCGCGGGCTCGCCGCCACCTATGTCGAGGATCTGGAGAGCGCCGGGCCGGGAACGCGCGGTCGCGGTCGCCGCAAGCCGCTGCTGGGCCGACGCGTCGAGCTGGACCCCGCGGCCCGTGCCCGCGCGGAGGAACGCCTGGCGTCGGGCGAGCCCGTCCTGGCGATCCTGGCGGCAGCCGTCGGCGCGGCGGACGAGAAGCCTGAGGCGGAGCGGGACGTCACCGACGACGCGATCAGCACGGTGCTGGCCGCCGTCGGGAACGCGATGATGGAACTCGAAGCCGTCCGGCAGCGCAAGGAGATCGAGGACGCCGCCTTCGACAACATCTGGCGGGGCTTCTGAGTGTGACCGGGCGCGGACGGCCGGCCGGACGACGATCTCACTGACGCCGCCGCCGTCCGCCTCCGAGGCATGGGCTCCGGCCTCCCGCTCGGTCCGCTTCAGCCCTGATGCTCGCCCGGCCGTGTGACCTACGTCATGTTACCGAGGGTATCTGAAACACCGTGTCGCAGGTAAATTGCCGTTAACACGCAGAAGTGGAACCACGCGTCTGAGCAATCCGCCCCCACCTCTTCCGGGGCCCCGCGAGCGAGAGTGAGGACCCTCCGCGATGGAGCAGCAGCACGTCGACGTCCTGGTCATCGGCGCCGGAATATCAGGCATCAGTGCCGCCCGTCACGTCCTGCGTGACAATCCCGCCGCCTCGCTCGTCGTGCTCGAGCGCCGCGCCCGCGTCGGCGGCACCTGGGACCTCTTCCGGTACCCCGGGATCCGTTCCGACTCCGACATGTCCACCTTCGGGTTCGGCTTCCGCCCCTGGCGCGACGCGCGCATCCTCGCCGGCGGTGCGCAGATCCGGCAGTACGTCGAGGACGCCGCGGCCGACGGCGGTGTCCTGGAGCGCATCCGGTTCGGCCGCCGGGCGATCAGCGCCGACTTCTCGCACGCCACCGGCCGCTGGACCGTCGACGTCGAGGACGAGAGCACCGGCGAGCGCGAGTCGTACAGCGCGAGATACCTCGTCGGAGCGACCGGCTACTACGACTACGACCAGCCCTACCGCCCGCAGTTCCCCGGCGAGGCCGACTTCCGGGGCACGCTCGTCCACCCCCAGCACTGGCCCGAGGACCTCGACCACACCGGCAAGCGCGTCGTCGTCATCGGCTCCGGCGCCACCGCCATCACCCTGCTGCCCGCGATGGCCGACACCGCCGCGCACGTCACCATGCTGCAGCGCTCGCCCACGTACGTCCTCGCCCTGCCCGAGGTCGACCCGCTCACCTCCGTCCTCCAGAAGCTGCGCGCCCCCGCCCGGCTGACGTACAAGCTGGTCCGCGCCCGCAACATCGCGATGCAGCGCGGGAGTTACGCCTTCTGCCGCAAGTACCCCCGCCTCGCCCGCAAGGTGCTCCTCGGCCTGGTGCGGGCCCGGGCCGGCAAGAACGTCGACATGCGCCACTTCAGCCCGCGCTACAAGCCGTGGGACCAGCGCCTGTGCGTCGTCCCCGGCGGCGACCTGTTCAAGACGCTCAAGAGCGGCAAGGCGTCGATCGCCACCGACCACATCGACACCTTCACCGCCGACGGCATCCGCCTGAAGTCGGGCGAGGAACTGAAGGCCGACATCGTCGTCACGGCCACCGGCCTGAGCGTCCGCCTCCTGGGCGGCATGGCCCTCACCGTCGACGGCAGCCCGGTGGACGTCAAGAACCGCGTCCTCTACAAGGCGGTCCTGCTCGAGGGCGTGCCCAACATGTCCCTCGTCATCGGCTACACCAACGCCTCCTGGACCCTGAAGGCCGACCTCGCGGCCGCCTACACCGCCCGGCTGCTCGCACACATGCGGCGTCACGGACACGACATCGCCACCCCGGTGGCCACCGGCGGTGACCGCTCGGAGTTCTCCGTCATGGGCGAGGCGCTGACCTCCGGCTACATCGCCCGGGCCAACGAGGTCATGCCGCGCCAGGGCACCCGCGACCCGTGGCGCCTGTGGAACAACTACTACCGCGACCGCGCCCTGCTCCAGAACGCCCCCATCGACGACAGCCCCCTGCGCTTCGACAAGGCGGGCACCCCGGGCACCGTCCCCGCGGCCGACACCGGGGAACCGTCCCGCGCCGCCTGACCGTCCGCCCGCACCCCAGGCCCCGCACCACCGCACCACCTCTCCATCGCACCGGCCCGCGCACCGCCTCCCCCCTCCGGCGGCCGAGCAGACAACCGAGGACGAAGATGACTGCGAATCTGACCAGGAAGCTCTACGACGAGCGCCTGCGGACCCTGTCCGAGGGCTCCGTGAACGTCAACTTCAACGCCTTCATCGACATCAAGTGGGACGATCCCGAGTTCGCCGTGGACGTCGACGACCCGCGCTGGGTGCTCACCAGCGCGGACGCCCTCGGGGCCCACCCCTGGTACCAGGAACAGCCCCTGGAGACCCGGATCCGCATCGGCATCTGGCGCTGGGCCGTCATCGCCAAGGTGGGCATGCAGTTCGAGAACCTCCTGATGCGTGGGGCACTGGACTACGTCTACCAACTGGGCAACCAGGACCAGGAGTTCAGGTATCTCACCCACGAGATCACCGAAGAGACCCACCACACCCAGATGTTCCAGGAACTGGTCAACCGCACCGGTGTGGACACCACCGGCGGAAAGCGCTGGTTCCGCCAGGTCAGCCGCATCCTCCCGCTGGCCGGTTCGCTCTACCCCGAGGCGTTCTTCACCGGCATCCTGGCCGGCGAGGAACCCATCGACCACCTGCAGAAGGGCGCCCTGCGCAGCGGCGAGCCGGTCCACCCCCTGCCGCAGCGGATCATGCAGATCCACATCGCCGAAGAGGCCCGCCACATCTCCTTCGCCCACGAGTTCCTGCGCCTGCGCGTCCCGCGCTTCGGCAAGGCCCGCCGCGGCGCCCTGTCCGTCCTCTTCCCGCTGATCATGCGGATCCTGTGCGACGTCATCATGATCCCCGACCGCAAGTCCGCCGCGCAGGTCGGCATCCCGGCCTGGGTCGTCAAGGACGTCTTCTGGAAGTCCGAGGCCGGACAGAAGATGCTCCACGAGCTCTTCTCCGACGTACGGATGCTCGCGCAGGACATCGGCCTGATGAACAAGGTGTCCCGCCCGCTGTGGAAGGCCCTGCGCATCGACGGCCGCCCGGCCCGCTTCCGCGGCGAGCCCGCGCTGCACACCGACTGAGCTCTCACCGGCTCCGCACCGCACGTTCCCCGAACGGAGACAAGACCGCCGTGCCGTACGTCGTCACCCGATCCTGCTGCGCCGACGCCTCCTGCGTACTGGCCTGCCCGGTCAACTGCATTCATCCCGCGCCGGGGGACCCCGGCTTCGGCACGGCCGAGATGCTGTACGTCGATCCGCGCACCTGCGTGGACTGCGGTGCCTGCACGACGGCCTGCCCGGTCGACGCGCTCAAGCCCCATACGGCGCTCAGCGCGGGGGAGTTGCCGTTCCTGGAGCTGAACGCCGACTACTACAAGCAGAACCCGCACGCCGACCGCACGCCCATGTACGTCGTGCCGAAGCAACGCAGGCTTGCCGAGGGGGAGTTGTCCGTCGCCGTCGTCGGCGCCGGACCCGCCGGCCTCTTCGCCGCCGACGAACTGCTGCGCCACCCCGGCGTGCGCGTCACCGTCCACGACCGGCTCCCGACCCCGTACGGCCTCGCGCGGGCCGGTGTCGCACCGGACCACCAGGACACCAAGCAGGTCACCGAGCTCTTCCGGACGATCGAGTCCCAGCCGGGCTTCCGCTACCGCCTCGGCGTGGAGGTCGGCACCGACCTCACCCACACCGACCTCCTGCGCACGCACCACGCCGTGATCTACGCCGTCGGCGCCGCGACCGACAAACGCCTCGGCATCGAGGGCGAGGACCTGCCGGGCAGCGCCTCGGCGACCGACTTCGTCGCCTGGTACAACGGCCACCCCGACCACGCCCACGACGCCTACGACCTGGACACCGAACGCGTGGTCGTCGTCGGCAACGGCAACGTCGCGCTCGACGTGGCCCGCATCCTCACCGCCGACCCCGAAGCCCTGGCACGCACCGACATCTCCGACCGCGCACTCACCGCGCTCCGCGGCAGCAAGGTCCGCGAGGTCGTCCTCCTCGGCCGGCGCGGACCCGCCCAGGCGGCGTTCACCGTGCCCGAACTCCTCGCGCTCTCCGCCCTCACGGACGTGGACGTGAGCGTCGAGGGCTGGCCCGAGGGACTGGATCCCGACACCGACGAGAAGACCCGGCTGCTGTCCCAACTGGCCGCCCGCACCCCGGTCGACGGCCGCCGCCGCATCGTGCTCCGCTTCCTGACCAGCCCGGTCCGGCTCATCGGCGAGACATCCGTGCAGGCCCTGGAGATCACCGCCACCGCGCTGCACACCGATGAGGACGGCACCGTCCGCGCCCGCCCCACCGGAGACCCCCGGGCCCTGGAGACCGGTCTCGTCCTGCGCTCCGTCGGCTACCGCGCCCGGCCCGTTCCCGGCCTGCCCTTCGACGACGACCGGGCGATCGTCCCGCACGAGGCCGGCCGGGTCGAGGCGGGCGTCTATGTCGCGGGCTGGATCAAGCGCGGGCCGACCGGCTTCATCGGAACGAACAAGACCTGCGCCCAGGAGACGGTCGAGTCCCTGCTCGACGACTTCGCCGCCGGCCGTCTCACGCAGCCGGTGCGCGGCGCCGGGACGGTGACGGAGGCGCTGGGGCTGGACGCGTGGCGGGCGATCGACCGGGCGGAACGCGCGGCGGGCGAGGCCGAGGGCCGCCCCCGCGTCAAGTTCACGGACACCGAGTCACTGCGCCGGGCCGCGCGGCCCGCCCGGGCGGTACGCGCCTGACACCGTCGCCCCCGGGGGGACTCCCTCCGGAACGGGGTGGCGGGCTCACGCCCCTTCCAGATCAGCCACCCGGTGCTGCGGCGACAGCTCCACGCCCAGATCCCGCAGCGTCGCGTCCAGCACCGCCCAGACCGAACGGCACAGCATCGCGCGCAACTCCTCCTCGGACACCTCGCGCTCGGTGTCGCCGACCCATTGGTTGACGGCCGTGTCCACGAACCCCACGATCCCCACCGCGACCGAACGGATCGGCGCCTGAGGGACTCCGAGAGCCTTGACCACGTCGCTGAACCGCTCGCTCAGCATCAGCGCGATGGCCGTCTTGGTGTCCGCGACCAGGGACCCGTCGCCCATCGCGTGGTCGCCGACGCCCATGTAGGCGTACAGGCGGGGGTGCTGCGACACCCAGTCCAGGTGTGCGCCCACCACGCGCTCCACGGACTCCTCGATCGTCCCCTCGAAGGTGAGGGTGGGTTCCATCCGGCGCATGAACGACTCCACCACCCGACGGCGGATCAGCTCGTCCAGGGTGGCCCGGTCCTTGAAGTGCCGGTAGAGCACCGACCGCGACTGACCGACCCGCTCCGCCAGCCGCTGCACCCGGAAGCGCGCGCCCTCCTCCTCGATGAGGGCGACCGCCGCGTCCACCAACTCGACCTGGCGCTGTGCCTTGTGCTCGTCCCACCGGGTGGAGCGCCCGTCGATCTGCGGCTCGCCGCTGGTTCTGTCCGCCATTCCGCCAGGATATCCGCACAGATGTGTGGACGGCTGTCGTCCAGACACGCGACGACAGCCGTCCACGGGAGTTCCGCCGAGCGCCTACGGACGCACTGCGACCGTGGGCGCTCGGCGGATCGTCGGGTCAGCTGTTGTGGACGCCGTTGCCCGAGAGCACCGGGATGCCGTGCACGACGTGCGAGACCGGCTCGTCACCCTTGGCCTGGGTGGAGTTGTCGGCGCACTGCTGGTTCTGCGCGGCGGACAGGACCGGAATGTCCTGAGCGGCGATCGGCACGAGGACCCCGACGAGCGAGCCGGCGTTGGCCTTGGCGGGCAGGCCGACGCAGAGCTTGTTCAGCGAGCCCTGGACCGCGCCGACCTGCGGGCTCTGCGAGCCGTCCGTGGTGGAGTTGCCGATCTCCGACTGGGAGCCGTTGCCGCTGGCGGAGGTGGTGCCCAGGTCGTCCCCGATCGCGAGGGCCTGTCCGGCGGTGGCGGCGGAGATGCCGACGACGGAGGTGGCGAGGGCGGCCGAGGCCATGACCTTCTTCAGCATGATGTATTTCCTTGGTCATCAGAGATGGATCACTGCGCGTGGAGTAACGGGGAGCCGGGGCCGGAGGTTGCGCTGAACCACTCCAACGACTCATCTTGCCCGGGGAGGTACCGTGCGCCCATGGATCAGATGACCGCGCAGATGTTCGTGGATTCCTGGGTGAAGGCGTGGAACGCGCACGATCTGGATGCCCTGCTGGCTCACTTCGCCGACGACGTGACGTTCCGGTCGCCCGTGGCCGCGCAACTGCTCGGCGGTGACGGCGTCATCCACGGCAGGGCCGCGCTGCGCGCCTACTGGGAGGAGGGGCTGCGGCGCATCCCCGACCTGCGGTTCGAGGTGGTGGGCAGCTACGTCGGCGTGGACTGCCTGGTGATCAACTACCGCAATCAGAAGGGTGGTCTGGTCAACGAGGTACTGATCTTCGACGGGCCGCTCGTCGCCGAGGGGTACGGCACCTATCTGGGTGAGGACACCAACCCGGCCGGAGCCCGCTGAGGCGGGTGCGGGCCCTCCGGTCGGGCGGGCGCGGGGCGGGGCTCAGAGGTCGGTGGCGATGATCCTCTCGATGTTGCGCTCCGCGAGCGCGGTGATGGTGACGAACGGGTTCACGGTCGTGTTGCCCGGGATGAGGGCGCCGTCGATGACGTACAGACCCGAATAGCCGGCCAGGCGACCGTAGTTGTCGGTGGCCTTGCCGAGGATCGCGCCACCGAGCGGGTGGTACGTGAGGTGGTCGCCCCAGATCTTGTTCGTGCCGAAGAGGTCGCTCCGGTAGATCGTCCCCTCCTTCTTGTTGATCTTGTCGAAGATGGTCTTCGCCATGGTGATGGAGTCCTGCTTCCAGGCGGTCTGCCAGGACAGGTCCACCCCGCCGGTGCCGGCGTTGTACGAGAACGCGGCGCGGTTCGGGTTCTTGGTGATGGAGAGGTAGAACGAGGCGAAGGTCTCGATCCCGGTCGGCAGCGGGGCGACCTCGGCGAAGGCGCCGCCCGCGTCCCAGTTGTCGATGCCGGAGCAGGGGATGGTCGACTGGACGTCACCGGTGGAGTCCCACACGTGGTTGGCGCGGCCGACCATCACGTTGCCGTTGTCGCCCCAGCCCTGGCCCACCTGGTCGTTGAGGCCGGGGAGCGCGCCGGTGGCCCTGAGCTTCACGAGCAGCTTGCTGGTGCCGACGCTGCCGGCGGCGAAGAACACCCGGGCGGCCTTCGCGGACTTGGTGGCCACGGTGTTCCCGGAGGTGTCGATCTGCTTCATCGCCACGACGTAGCCCCCGCCCGCGGCGGGCGAGACCGACGTGACCTCGTGCAGGGGCGAGATGGTGACCCGGCCGGTTGCCCTGGCCTGGGCGAGATAGGTCTTGGCCAGCGTCTTCTTGCCGTAGTTGTTGCCGTAGAGGATCTCCTGGCCGAGCGCCGACTTGGGCACGGTGCCGTTGTCCTCGGCCACCATGTAGTTCCAGTCGTAGACGTCCGGTACGAACGTCCAGCCGAACCCGGAGCGCTGGGCGTGCTTACGGCCCACCCGTGAGTACTGGTAGTACGACGTCCGCTCGAACCAGTCGGGATCGATGAGCCCGACGCCGAGACCGGCGTTGGCCCGTGGGTAGTACGTGTTGTACATCTCGTCCGCGTTCACGGTCGGCAGGACGGATGCGAAGTTCTGCCGCTTCGGTGTCACGGCCATCCCGCCGTTGACGAGCGAGCCGCCGCCGACGCCCCGCCCCTGGTAGACGGTGATCCCGGCGAAGTCCTCGGCGTCCAGGATGCCGGCGTACTTCGGAACGGCCTTGTCGATCGGGAAGCCGAGGAAGTTGCTGAGCGGCGCCTTCGTCCTGGTGCGCATCCAGAACGACCGGTAGTCGGGGCTGGTGACCTTCGGGTGGATCTTGCCGTCGGAGCCCGGCGTGACCCAGTCCTGGCCCATCTCGATCATCTGGACGGAGATGCCGGCCTGGGCGAGGCGCAGGGCGGCCACGGCGCCGCCGTAGCCGGTCCCGACGATGATGACCGGGACGTTGGCGCCGTCGGGGATGTCGGTGGCGGCGAGCGGCTGCGCGTTCGCCGTCGGCGTGCCGCCGATCAAGGCGGCCGCACCCAGAATAGAACCTGTTCCTACAAGAAGTCTTCGGCGTGACACCCCATCAGATGTGTTGCCACGCTGGTTGGTTGATGCCATGTGATCTTCCTCACGATTGAGAGAAGGGAAACGAGTTCTACTGGGTGGCATCAACGAAGTCACGGCATACGAGCAAGTAACTTTTGCCCGATCTTGTGAGGAAGAAGATCGTTGAGAGGGGTTGTGTCCGTGGCATGTTCGGTTCATGCGGCCGCGCGGGGCGCCGCCGACGGGGCTGATGTCGACACGGCCGCGGGCGAGGAGACCGCCCGGCCCGGGCGACGCTCGCCGGGGCCGGGACTCTCGGGTTCGTCGGTCAGCGTTCCATCATGCGCATCTGGGCCTCGTTGTGGGTGTCGCCCGCGGCCGGCGGGAGGCTGGAGAGCCGGACGAGCTGCTCGTCGGACAGAATCACCGAGTCCGCGCCGGCGTTCTCCTCGACGCGTGAGACGCGCCGGGTCCCGGGGATGGGCGCGATGTCGTCGCCCTGGGCCAGCAGCCAGGCCAGGGCGACCTGCGCCGGGGTGGCGCCGATCTGCGTGGCGACGGCCGCCACCTGGTCGGCCAGACGCAGATTGTGCTGGAAGTTCTCGGTGCTGAAGCGCGGATTGTCGGCCCGGAAGTCGTCGTCGGCGAACTGGTCCGTGGAGCGGATCGTCCCGGTGAGGAAGCCGCGGCCCAGCGGTGAGAAGGGAACCAGGCCGATGTTCAGTTCGCGCAGCACCGGCAGGACCTGGGCCTCGGGGTCGCGGGTGAACAGCGAGTACTCGGACTGCAGGGCGGTCACCGGATGGACCGCGTGCGCGCGGCGAATGGTGTCCGGCCCCGCCTCGGACAGGCCGATGTGGCGGATCTTGCCTTCGCCGACCAGCTCGGCCAGCGTTCCCATGACGTCCTCGATGGGCGTGCCGGGGTCGACGCGGTGCTGGTAGTAGAGGTCGATGTGATCGGTGTCGAGCCGCTGGAGGGAGCCCTCGACGGCGGTCCTGATGTTGGCGGGGCTGCTGTCGGCGCCGCCGTCACGGCCGGTGTGGGAGATCAGGCCGAACTTGGTGGCCAGGACGACCTCGTCGCGATGTCCCTTCAGGGCCCGGCCGATGAGTTCCTCATTGGCGTACGGGCCGTAGACCTCGGCGGTGTCGATCAGGGTGACGCCCAGGTCCAGGGCGCGGTGCACGGTGCGGATGGACTCGGCGTCGTCGCTTCCGGCGCCGGTGTAGGCGTGCGACATGCCCATCGCGCCCAGTCCGATCCGGGCCACGTCCAGGTCACCGAGCTTGATGTGCTTCATGAGTGTGCTCTCCTTGGAGGTCCCGGCGTTAGCTGTCACGTTTCATGCTGCCTCGCATGATGCCGTGCAGGCAGGCCGCGCCGTGCCGGGGTGTGACGAGCGGGGGTGTGACAGGGCCCCTCTGACCGCACACCGCACACCGCACACCGCACACCGCAGCCCGGGTGGCCTGTGCGGCCCCGGATAGACTCGCCCGCATGGTTCGGTCGTCCCGTGGTGAGGCGAGCCCCGGGGCGTCGCCGCGCGAGGCGGGCGCCGTGGGCCGTGCGGACGTGGCGCTCCCGGAGCAGGATGTGACCCCGTTCGTCATCACCGCCGGGTTCCGGATTCCTCGCGTTCCCACCGAGTGGGCGCCGCACTCGCACCCCGTCCACGAGCTCGTCTGGGTGCGCGGGGGAACGCTGACGTCCCGGGTGGAGGACCGCGTCCTCACCGTGTCCGAGGGGCACGGGCTGTGGATGCCCGCGGGGGTGGCGCACGGCGGCCGGGCGACGGCGGGCGCGCGGTTCCACGACGCCTTCTTCGCTCCCGGCCGAACGCCGTTCGCGTTCCGGGAACCGACGGCGATCGCGATGACGCCGTTGCTCGAGTCACTGCTGACCCACCTGTCCCGCACGGATCTCGACGCGGCGGCCAGGGCGCGCGCGGAGTCGGTCGTGTTCGACGTGCTCCGGCCCTCCGAGCGCCAGTTCGCCCTGCAGCTGCCGAACGACATCCGGATCGACGCGATCGCCGAAGCCCTCCTCGACGATCCCGGCGACGGTCGCTCGCTGGAGGACTGGTCGGTGGAGCTGGGGGTCAGCGACCGTACGATCACCCGCGCGTTCCGGCACGCGACAGGTCTCTCCTTCGCGCAGTGGCGGCAGATGCTGCGCGCGCACCGGGCACTGACGCTTCTCTCCGAGGGCTTCGACGTCATGACGGTCTCCGAGGTGCTGGGCTACGCGCAGCCCAGCACCTTCATCGCCGCTTTCCGGCGGAGCATGGGAACCACACCCGGCGCGTTCTTCGACGCGGGTGAGAGCGCGTCCGACGATGTCCGGAATCCCGTATCGGGTGTCCAGAACTCCTGATTGTCGACACGGTGCGCGGAATATAACCTTCCCCGAGTTAGGTAACCCTTAGTTTTTGCTCGGCGTGCCCAGTGCTGCCCGCGCGCGGGAGCGCTTGCGGTCCGGCCGGTGAAGGCGGGGCGGAGGGTGCCGTACTCCTCGCCCCTCCGACCGTCCGGACTCTTCGATGTTCACACGCCCAAACCGGCACACAGCGCGCCCGGTTGTCGCCTCCGGCATACCGGTGGCCGCCCTCGACGGGCACGACCTCGTCCTGCGCTACGACGGCAACCCCGTGGTCCACGGTGTCTCGATCGAGCTGACACCCGGTCGCGCGACCGCACTGGTGGGGCCCAATGGCAGTGGCAAGTCCACGCTGCTGCGCGCCCTGTGCCGACTGCACCGGCTGGACGGCGGCCGGGTGACGCTCGGCGCCGCCGAGGGCCGCCCCGAGCGGGACGCGGCGCTGCTCAGCGCCCGTCAGTTCGCCCGTGAGGTCACGCTGTTCTCCCAGTCGCGGCCCGCGCCCCAGGGGCTGACGGTGACGGAGGTCGTGGCGTTCGGCCGCCATCCCCACCGGCGAGGCTTCGCCGGCCTCGACGCCGAGGACCGGAAGGCCATCGACCACGCCATCGGGGTCACCGGCGTACGGGACATGGCCGCACGTCCGGTCGGTGAACTCTCGGGCGGCGAGATGCAGCGCGTCTGGCTCGCGGCCTGCCTGGCCCAGGACACCGGCGTCGTCCTGCTGGACGAACCGACCAACCACCTGGACCTGCGCTACCAGATCGAGACGCTCGACCTCGTACGGGATCTCGTCGTCGAGCACGGTGTCGCGGTCGGGATCGTGCTGCACGACCTCGACCACGCGTCCCGCGCCGCCGACACGCTGGTCCTGATGCGCTCCGGCCGCGTGCACGCCGCCGGAGCACCCGCCGACGTCCTCACCGCCGAGAACGTCGGCGAGGTCTACGACATCCGGGTCGAGGTCTTCACGGACCCCCGCACCGGCCGCCTCCGCATCGATCCCATCGGGCGGCATCCCGCCTGAGGCACAACACCCGAGCCGGAACACCCGACCCGGAACGCCTGGGCCGGAACTCCGGAGGTGGAACATCCGCCTTCGCGCACCACCACACCCCAAGAAAGAGGACCCTCCATGAACCGTGCCCGTCGCCTGGCGGCTTCAGCCTCCACCGGGCTCGTTCTGCTCGCCGCAACGGCCTGCGGCACGACCGACGTCGACAGCGCCGCGGCCGACAGCAGCGCAAGCGCGTCTCCCGCGTCGAAGGACTGCGCCTCGGACACCACGACCACCTCGACGAAGCCGGTCTCGTTCAAGGACGGCGTCGGCCGGACCGTGGAGCTCGACAAGCCCGCCAAGCGCATCGCGGTCCTGGAATGGCAGCAGGTCGAGGACGCGCTGACCCTGTGCGTCACCCCCACCGCGGTCTCGGACGCGAAGGGCTACAGCACCTGGGTCAGCGCGGAGAAGCTGCCCGGCGGGGTGACCGACATCGGCACCCGTGAGGAGCCCGACCTCGACACCCTGTACGCGGCCAAGCCCGACCTCATCGTGGTGGAGGCGTTCGACGCCGACGACGAGACCCTCACGAAGCTGGAGAAGCGAGGCGTTCCCGTCATGGCCACCCGGGGCGCGAACCCGGACGACCCGATCGGGAACATGCGCGACGTGTTCAGCATGATCGGCAAGGCGACGGGCCGCACCGAGCGGGCCGACCAGGTGCTCAAGGAGTTCGACGACCACCTCGCCACGGCGAAGAAGCAGGTGACCGACGCCGATCTGCCGACGAAGGACTTCCTGTTCTTCGACGGATGGCTGGAGGGCGGCAACCTCACCGTCCGTCCCTACAGCGACGGCGCCCTGTTCACCGAGATAGGCAAGGAACTCGGCATGAAGCCGGCGTGGACCGCCGCCGTGAACAAGAACCACGGGGACGGAGGCGTCGACAAGTCCTACGGCCTCGCCCAGACCGACGTCGAGGGCCTCACCGCGGTGGGCGACGCCAACCTCTTCTACGCCAACGACGAGGGAGCCGGCGGCTACGTCGCCGCGCTGAAGAAGAACCCGATCTGGAAGACCATCCCGGCCGTGAAGGAAGGCCGTGCGCACTCCTTCCCGGCGCGGGTGTGGGGCGCCGGCGGCCCGCGCTCCTGCGAGCAGGCGATCGACGCGTACGTCGACGTCCTCGACAAGAAGTGAACACACCGCAAGGCATGAACACATCGCAAGACATGAGCACACCGCAAGACGTGAGCACGTCGCGAAACACACGCACACCGCGTATGCCGATCCCCGGCGGGAACCCGCTGCCGCGCACCGAGCGCGGCGGCGGCCCAACCGGGGCGGCGGTCCTCGCGGCACTCCTCGTCGGGACCGCCCTGGTGGGCATGTGGCACCTGACGCAGGGCACTTCGGGTGTCGGCGTCGGCGACCTCGTGCGCTACCTCGCCGGTGGACACGAGCACTCCGGCGGGGCACCGGTCGGTGAGATCCTCACCGGCTCGCGCCTGCCGCGCCTGCTCGCGGGCGTGGCGGTCGGATTCGCCCTCGGCGCCGCCGGAGCGCTGCTCCAGTCCGTCACGCACAACAGCCTCGCGTCGCCCGACACCCTCGCGGTCACGGCCGGGGCCTACTTCACCCTGACCCTCGTCGCGGCCTTCGGCCTCTCCGTCCCGCTGTGGGGGTCGGGCGCCGTCGCCTTCGTCGGCGGTCTGGCCGCGTCGGCGGTCGTGCTGCTGCTCGCCGGCCGGGCCGCCGGCACGGCCGGCACCCGCCTCATCCTCGCCGGGTCGGCGACAGCGATGGCGCTGGACGCGGCGACCGGCGCGCTGCTCATCCTGTTCGACCAGAACACGACCGGCCTGTTCGCGTGGGGGAGCGGTTCGCTCGCACAGCTGAACATCGACGCGTCGGTGCGCGCCTGGCCCCTCGTGGCCGTGGTGCTGTGCCTCGCGCTGGCACTGTCGCGACGACTGGACGTGATGAACCTCGGCGACGACACCGCGTCCAGCCTCGGCGTGCCGATCCGCTCCACCCGCGTCACCGCCGTGCTCTGCGCGGTGCTGCTGACCAGCACCGCGGTGACCCTCGCGGGCCCGATCTCCTTCGTCGGCCTCGGCGCCCCCGTCCTGGTCCGCCTGATCGCGTACAGGGTCCGGGCACTGCGCCGGCACCTGTACGCGGTGCCTGCGGCCGGTCTCCTCGGCGCGCTGCTCATCCTCCTCGCGGACGCGGTGCTGCGCGCCGTGCAGGGCGCCGACGGAGCCGCCTCCATCCCCACCGGTGTCCCGACCGCGCTGCTCGGCGCCGTCGTGATCGTGGTCCTCGCGCTGCGCCTGCGGGACACCGGCCAGGTACCGCGACCTCCTCATGCGCGGGTCGCCGCACGCTCGCGGCGCGCGTTCCTCCTCGTGGTGTTCGGCGCGGTGGCACTCCTGGCCGTGGCCGCCTTCGTCGCCGTCCTGGCGGGGAGCCTCTGGCTGCGAGCGGGGGACATCGCGCTCTGGGCACACGGCACCGCCCCGGACCTGATCGGCCAGGCGCTCGACGACCGGGTCCCGCGCGTGATCGCCGCGGTGCTCGCCGGAGCGGCACTCGGCCTGGCCGGATGCGTCGTCCAGGGCGCGGTGCGCAACCCGCTGGCCGAGCCCGGCGTGCTCGGCATCACGGCGGGCGCCGGACTGGGGGCGGCGAGCGTCGTCACGTCCGGCCTGCCCGGCGGACGCCCGGTGCTCGTCGCGGTCGCGGTCGCGGCAGGGCTCGCCACCTTCGCGATGATCGCCCTGCTGTCCTGGCGCGGCGGCTTCCTGCCCGACCGGTTCGTCCTGATCGGCATCGGCTGCGGGTACGGCCTCAGCGCCGTGACCACCTTCCTGCTGCTGCGCGCCGACCCGTACAACACGCCCCGCATCTTCACCTGGCTCTCCGGCACGACCTACGGCCGCACGCTGCCCGACGTCGTACCGGTCGCGGTCGCCCTGGCGCTCGCGCTCCCCGTGCTGTTCGCCCTGCGCGGCCGTCTCGACCTGCTCGCCGTCGACGAGGACACCCCGCGCATCGTCGGCGTCAAGGTCGAACGCACCCGCTTCGCCGCCCTGGCGATCGCCGCCGTGCTCGCGGCGCTCAGTGTGATGGCGGTCGGCGTCGTCGGGTTCGTGGGGCTCGTCGCCCCGCACCTCGCACGGTCGCTGGTGGGCGCCCGGCACGGCCGGGCGATCCCGGTCGCGATGCTGCTCGGCGCGGTGCTGGTCTGTGTGGCCGACGCCCTCGGCCGCACGCTCGTCGCGCCCGCCCAGATCCCGGCGGGCCTCATGATCGCGCTGGTCGGCGCGCCGTACTTCGTCTGGGTGCTCCGGCAGTCCCGCGCATGACCCACCCCACCCACCGGACGACGCCCCGAAGGACGCACCCGTGAACAGCACCGTCATCCCGTTCGAGCCCGACACGTCACCAGGCTTGCTGGAGCGGATCGGGCACCTCGAAGTGCCCGATCGCTGGCGCACCGTCGACCGCTCCACCCACTCCCCGCACCTGGTGGCCGTCCCGTGTGGCGACAGCGGGGAGTGGTCCGCGGCGGCGCTGGTGACGGCCCGTCCGCACACGGCGTACCTGAAGATCGTCGATGCCGTCGGCGACGTACAGGCCGCTGTCGAGGCCGTCGTCGACCATGCGCGCGGGCAAGGGCTCACGCAGGTCAAGTGGGAGGGCTGGACAGCTCACCACGACGACGCCACCACCGCGGGCTTCGCGCCGCTGTCCCCGCCGCTCGCACAGACCGCGGCGGCGGACGGCCCCGCAAGCGGCTACGTGCGCTGGCTGCACGACGGCGCCGTTCCCGAGCCCCCGTACTACGGCCAGAGCACGCATTTCACGTGCGGCGCCGTCACCGCGCTGATCGCGCAGACCCACGCGGGGACGCTGGCGCGGGAAGCCCTCGACCGCGAGGCGGAGCTGACCCTGTGGCGCGACGCGACCAACTTTCCCGCCTGCGAGCCCGTCGGCCTCGGCGTCGCCGTACGCCGGGCGTGGCCGAACGCTCCGGTCACGATCCACCTCGACACGGACGAGCCCGTCCTCCTCGACCACCTCGCGGCCGAGGAACAGGAGTGGCGCGCCCTGCTCCAGCGCACCTCGCGCACGCAGGCCGGACGGATCGGTGTCCCCATCGACGGACGCCGTCTGTCGATCACCGACATCCGCACCGCACTGGACCGGCGGGGGAGCGTGCTCCTCCTGGTCTCGCTCGCGGACATGCAGGGGTTCGACGTACCGCACTGGGTGCTCTGCCACGCCGCCGTGCCCGGCGCCGTCGTGATCGAGGACCCCTGGGCCGACGCGTCGACCGGGGACACCTGGGTCGACGCCCATCTGCTGCCCGTCGCCGACGCGGCCCTCGACGCGATGTCGAGCCTGTCCGCCGGGCGCCTGCGGGGTGCCGTGACGATCGGCCGATGACCTGCGGGGCTGAGGAGAACGAGGACGGTGGTGCTGGGGCCACCCCCACTCCGGTGTGCAGGCCCACCGACTACGGCCGCCGCGCAGGGCAGGCTGTTGACGTCGGCGGACAGGCCGGCGAAGCATCCACCACACCCACCGGGGGACACCCATGACGGAAACCTTCGCGCGGCGCCTCACCGGCGTCGCGGGCATCGCGGCCGCGGCCGCCCTCATCATCGAAGTGCCCCTGTACTTCGTGTACTCGGGCCCGCCACCGGACGCGAACGTGCTGAGCAGGCTGCTGGTCGGGATCCTGGCTCTCGCCTTCCTGGTCGTGTTCGTGACCGCGGTGCGGGAACTGGTCAAGCGGGTGAGCCCGGAGTACGAGTGGGCCGCCTCGATCGCCTTCGCCACGGGTCTGGTCTACGCGACGGTCACCCTGGTCTCCAGCGGTCTGGAAGCGGGAGCGGTCATCGCCGCCGACCGCCCGATCGACCCGACCATCACGGTCAGCGGCACCTACATCCTCTACGGGTCGATCTCCCGCCTGATGCTGGCGCTGTTCCTCGCCGCGGTGGGCCTCGTCGTCTCGCGTACACGACTGCTGCCCCGCTGGACCGGCAGGTCGGCGTACGTCCTGGCAGCGGTCAATCTGGCCTTCGTGCCGTCCCTGTTCTTCGGCAACACTCCCGCGCACTTCTACGCGGCCAACGGCTGGGGCACCACCGCGCTGATGGGGGCGCTCCTCAGCTACTGGCTGCTGGCGTTCGGCATCTCCACCTACCGCAGCGGCGCACGGTCCGCTCCGGTCCGAACACCGGCGAGCGAGCTCTGACCGCTTCCCGGACCGGGAGCGCAAGTCGGTGGACGACGTGCACTGCCGTCCGCGAAGCGCCGCGACGCAGACCCGTCCGAAGCGCACGCGGTGACGTATTACCAGTGACGGACCTACTGCACTGGTGAGGCGAGCACGATGACCGAGGAAGAGTTCAGGCGGCTGATGGAGCAGGCTCGCGCGGAAGCCAGGCGCACCACTCCGGCTGCGCCGCGGCCCGCCGGCGCAAGGGATCTCTACGAGGCCAGGGCGCGGCACGCGGAGTTCGGGGCCTGCGCCCATTGAGGTCCGTACGGGACGAGGGTCGGGCGCTCGTGCGGACCACCGCGCGAGCCGAGTCCCTCGCCCCGATCCCTATGATCTGTACTCGGTAGTAGCAACTTGTTTCGGTCGGGAGGGAACTGTAATGGCGCGCGTATTCACCGTGAGCAGCAGCATCGTGGTCGGCGTGGCGCCCGACGTCGCCTATCAAGCCGTGAGCCGGCCCGGGGACATGGGCCGCTGGAGTCCGGAGAACCGCGGAACCACGGACGACTCACCGGCCGGTCCGGCCGCGCTGGGGACGACCTTCGTCGGACGCAACAAGCGCGGGCGCTTTCGGTGGGTCACGCGCTGCACCGTCACGGCGGCCGAACCCGGCAGCCGCTTCGCCTTCCGCGTCCACGCGATCGGCGTCCGCCGACCGCGTCTGCCCGGTCCGATCGCCACGTGGGAGTACCGGTTCGAGCACACCGCCGACGGCACACGTGTGACCGAGACCTGGACCGACGACCGGCGCGCATGGCCCTCCTTCGTCGCCAATGTCTTCGACAGGATCGCCACGTCGGGCCACACGTTCGCCGCCTTCCAGTCCCGCAACATCGACAGGACGCTGGCGAATCTCAAGCGGGAGCTGGAGAGCGACAACAGCGCAGCGTGAGGGGACGTCAGTGAGGGGAGGGTGGGGACGAGGACCCGTGCTGTCTGGCGTACTGGACCAGATCCTGTGAGGTGTCGATCAGTTCCTGCTGCTCCTCCGCGGAGGCCACCATCGGCTGCGAGCCGTTGAGGGGCAGCTGGGCGCTCTCCGGCAGGAACTTGACGGTGATCAGGCCGATGACACCGGCGACCATGAGGTAGTAGGCGGGGATGAGTTTGTCGCCGGTCGCGTTGACGAGCGTCTCGGTGATGAGGGGAGTCGTGCCACCGAAGGCGGCGACGGCGAAGTTGAAGCCGATGCCCATGGCGGCGTACCGCACGGCGGTCGGGAACAGCGCGGGCAGCGTCGCGGCACTCGGCGCCGCGAAGCACGCGAGGAGCGTGGACAGGATCAGCACGCCGAAGATGGGTGGCCAGGTGCCGTGCGCCTTGATGAGGAGGAAGGCGGGGATGGCGAGGACGATCATGGCGGCTGCCGCGCCGGCGTAGAGCGGGCGTCGGCCGATGTGATCGCTGAGGCGCCCGAGGAAGGTGATGAGGAGAACGATCCAGATCATGCCGATGAGGACGAGGATGTCGGCCGAGGTGCTGGAACGGTCGAGGGTTTCGGTCTGGTACGTGGGCAGGTAGCCGGTGATCATGTAGTTGGTGACGTTGTAGAGCAGGACCAGGCCCATGCAGATCAGCAGCGGGCGCCAGTGCTCCTTGACGATGGTCTTGAACTCGCTGCCGACGGAGTCCTGGGCGAGGCTCTTCTCGTGCTCGTCGAGCTGCTGCTGGAAGGCCGGCGACTCCTCCAGCTTCAGCCGCATGTACAGGCCGATGACACCCAGCGGTCCCGCGATCAGGAACGGCAGCCGCCAGCCGTACGACAGCATCTGGTCCTCGGTGAAGACCGCGTTCAATACGGTGACCAGCGCGGAGCCGAGGGCGTAGCCGACGAAGGTGCCGAAGTCGAGCCAGCTCGACAGGAAGCCGCGTCGGCGGTCGGGGGAGTACTCGGCGACGAAGGTGGTGGCGCCCCCGTACTCGCCGCCGGTGGAGAACCCCTGCACCATACGGGCGAGCAGCAGAAGGATGGGCGCGGCGATGCCGATCGTCGCGTAACTGGGGATGAGGCCGATCGAGAACGTGCCGGCCGCCATCATGATCATGGTGGTCGCGAGGACCTTCTGTCGTCCGACGCGGTCGCCGAGCGGGCCGAAGACGAGGCCGCCGAGCGGGCGCACCACGAATGCGGCAGCAAATGTTGCGAACGACGAGATCAGCTGAGCGCCCGGGGAGGCGCCGGGAAAGAAGACTTTGCCGATGGTCGCGGCGAGATAGCTGTAGACGCCGAAGTCGAACCATTCCATGCAGTTGCCGAGCGCCGAGGCGCCGACCGCCCGCTTCAGGAGTGGCTTCTCGACGACCTGGACGTCCTGTTCGCGGTACGCCCGTTTGTTCCGGCGCAGCCTGCGGGCCAGTTCTTCTCGTACGTGCCGGGGCATGTCCACGAGGGACTCCGGCATGCGTTTGCGGCCTGTGCCGGTCGAGCCGTCAGATGGTGTGTGGGCCACGTGCCGATGCCGCCCTTTCCCGATTGTCCTGCTCGGTTCGCCAGACCAAGTCTCTTTCACACTGATCACTCGGCGCATTTCTAAGACGGCTATCCGGCGTTCGCTCCGGCACAGAGCACTGCGCACCGACCCGATCGTGCGGGGCGAGAATGCCGCCGGGCCCGGCTCGCCTCGGCTGCACGGCGACGACGGCAGCGGCTCGTAGGCTTTCCGCGACAAGTCCTACGGTGCTTCGACGCACCGCCGTCTCCGGAGGTACCCCGCGTGAACCGTCTCCCGGAGGACCCGCTGCCCGCCGAGGACGGACAGCAGGCCCTGTTCGGCTGGGACGACACGCTGTCGCCGGGCCGCAGCGACGGCGGATTCCGCGACAGCGCACAGGCGCGGCGGCTGCTCGACATCCGGTCCGTCTACGCGGAGCGCGAGGCGCTCGCCTCCCCGCGCGGGCAACAGATCATGGCCCGGCTGCCCGACGCGGAAGTGACCGAGGTACCCGGCCACTGGGGCATCCCCTCGCTCCACGGCAACGAGGGGAACGTCGGGCGCTGGACCCGGATCAAGACCGAGACCCTGGTCCTCGGCGTCAAGCGGCAACTCGTCACCCGCCCCAACGGACGTTCGGCGGACTGGATCGCCCCCGGCGCCTCCAACGGCTGCGCCATGGCCTGTGCCTACTGCTACGTCCCGCGCCGCAAGGGATACGCCAACCCGATCACGCTCTTCACCAACATCGAGGCGATCCTCGCCCACGTCCGCCGGCACGTCCGCGCCCAGGGACCGAAGGGCGAACCCAACCAGTGCGACGCGCACGCCTGGGTCTACGACATCGGAGAGAACGGCGACTGCTCGGTGGACGCGCTGTTGTGCGACAACACCGCCGACTACATCGCCGCGTTCCGGCAACTGCCCACCGCCAAAGCGTCGTTCGCCACCAAGTTCGTCAACCCCGACCTCCTCGACCTCGATCCCCAGGAGCGCACACGCGTCCGCTTCTCGCTCATGCCGGGTCCCGACGCGCGCCGGCTCGACATCCGCACCAGCCCCGTCGCCGAGCGGATCGCCGCCGCCGCGGACTTCCACGACGCGGGGTACGAGGTGCACTTCAACCTGTCTCCGGTCGTCCTGCGCCCCGGCTGGCAGCGCGACTGGGCGGAACTGCTCGACCATCTCGACGACGTCCTGCCCGCGCGGGTGAAACAGCAGGCTGCCGCGGAGATCATCATGCTCACGCACAACCAGCAGCTGCACGAGGTGAACCTCGGCTGGCACCCCCGCGCGGAGGAACTGCTGTGGCAGCCGGAAGCCCAGGAGACGAAGCGCTCCGAGAACGGTGCCCTCAACGTTCGCTACCAGGTACAGATCAAACAACGGGCCATCGCCCGCCTCACGGAGCTGCTCACCGCACACGCTCCCTGGCTGCGCATTCGCTACGCCTTCTGAACCGCTGTCCCGTGCGGATCTAACGCCCTCGACGTGCTGCCTCACCTTCGCGAGGGTGAGGGTTCGCGCGCATGTGCCCGTGGGGGAGTGGGCGCGTCCCGCCTTACAGTGACAAAGCGTCAGCTGTCGTCCGAGACGACAGTGGGCGGCGGACCGGTGGATGACGGCTGTGGCGAGGGAGACTGCTGATGGCCAGTGTGTTTCAGGAGCGCAAGCTCAGGGGGATGTTCACCGCCTTCGACGTGGACGGTGACGGGTATCTGCGCGAGGACGATTTCCGGGCGCTCGTCGACCGCTGGAGGCAACTGTCCGCAGCGGCACCCGGGACCGATCTCGGAACGCGCGTTCAGACCCTGCTGATGGGATGGTGGGCGGCGCTGCTGGAGGTCGGTGACGCCAACGGGGACGGTTCCGTCGACATGGGCGAACTTCTCGCGCTCGTCGACAAGCTGCCCTCCATGGTCGACAGCGTGACGGCGACCGCCGACACCGTCTTCGACGCCGTGGACACCGACGGGGACGGACACATCTCCCCCGAGGAACACCGTCGCCTCGTGGAGACGTGGAACGGGCGGCCGACCGACATCACGGGCGTCTTCGAACTGCTCGACCTGAACGGCGACGGCCACCTCAGCCGCGAGGAGTTCGCCACGCTCTGGCGGCAGTTCTGGATCAGCGACGATCCTGCGGCCCCCGGCAACTGGCTGTGCGGCAGGTTCTCCGTCGCCGGCTGACCATCGCCTACCGGCCGTCGCGCCGCCGACGCGCGCGCTCGAACTCGGCGACATCCGAGATCCAGGGACCGTGCTGTTCGAGTGCGGCGTAGCCACCGCGGGCGAAGGCGCTCACCAGGGTCCGGTACCCGCCGATCCCGTCGACCAGGCAGTACTCGACCCGGTACTCCGGATCCGATCCGCCTTTTCCCTCGCGCACGGTCATGATCCGGGCGAGGGAGTCCGCGTAGAAGTGGAGCTGGATCCCTTCACCCATCTCCTCGTCCTCGATGGTGAACACCTCGTTGTCCGAGGCAGAGCGATCGCCGACGAACTCCCAGAACTCCGCGGCGGCACCGCGGGTACTGCCCCGCAGCCACTTCTTCTCGACGCCCTTGTCGTCGGTGAACGACAGGGCCGTCTTCGCACTCCCGCCGAAGTCGGCGCGGAGGCCGGCCGTCTCCTCGTCATCCTCCATGGGCGCGTTCCTGGAGCGGTCCGCGGCCTCGGAGCACATCAGGAAGCTCACGGTTCGCACCGCGTCGTCCACGAGCTCAGGGTGTTCACGGCGCACGGCCGCTGCGACCGTCGTCTCCATCCGATCCCAGTCGCGCTTGTCCGTGGCGCGCTTTCCCCGCCGTGGGTCGCGGCTGATCCGCATCCCGGCGCACGCCTGCTCCGCGGTGGCGACCACCCGCATGACCTCGGGCAGCAGCGCGGGAGCGACGGCGTCGGGCTTCCGCCCCGGAACTGTCGCGCCGTGCAGATACTGGCCCGTGTACCGCAGAATTGCGGCGTCGAGGGGACCGAGCACTGCTCCGCGCGCGGCGCGACGGCGGTCCGCGTGGTACTCCTGAGCGCGTTTTCCGTTCGACGTCTCTGTCGCCGTGCGCATCGACGCGTACACCTGACCGCGCTCGAGCAGACCGATGTCGGCGCCGTGGGCGACGAGCCGGCTCCTGTCCCACGGGACGCGCTGGAAGAGCGCGTCGATGTCCGCGGGCGCGCCGAGGAGGATCGGGTCGAGGAGCGCGACGGCAGCGCTCTCGTCGAGCCGGCCGCGGGTTCCGGCGGCGTCGCACAGCGGAAGGGCGGCACTCCACAGCAGCAGGTGTCTGGCCAAGTCCTCCTGGATCACCGCACGATGGGCTTCGCCGATCGGGAACGTGAACGTCCGAGGCTCATGGTTGGCGTCGGCCCCGGCACCGAGCATCAGCTTCAGCTCGCCGCCCTCGCGGACCACGTTCGGTATCCACGCGCTCCCGCGTGTGAAAACGATGTCTCTCACGGTTTCAGCCTTCCCCGGAAAGGCGCCGTCCGGCGTCACGGCGATGTCGCAGCTCCACCCCGCACCGGCTGTTCACGACCACCGTGCGCATTCGACGTCGAGACGTGTGTCGGTGCGTACCCAGACTTCGCCCCCGGCGGCCTCGGCCGGGGCGTCGACCCGTTCGAGACCGAGGAACTCGATCAACTTGAGCAGTACGGCGCGTTCGGCCCGGTCGTCGTCGACATCATGCGAGTCGAAGAAGACGTAGTACTGGTCGCTCGGGTCCACGCAGCCCGAATCTCCCCAGATCCGACCGACTTCTTCGAGAGCCGCTGCCTCTGTCGTGATCGTGGCGGCACGGGCGGCACCCCGCGTCTCCGGTGACGCGTCGAGGTCGGCGAGATCGGGGAACCACTGGCCGAAGTGGTCGAGGCCGGCAAATCCGTTCTCGAAGAACAGCATCGCGCTCGGGAGGTAGCGGTTGCCCCTGTCGACCCGGAGGTATTCCGACCGGGGCCCGTCCGCATCTTTGATCCGGGAGATCACACCTTGCCCGGGCATGAGGACCAAGCGCTGCCCCGACGGTTCGTCATTGATGGTGTAGACGTCGGAATCTCGATCACGGAAGAACGCGGAGAACGCCACGTAGGCCTCCTGAGGGTCGCCCACGGAGACCTGTTCGTCGTTGCCGTCGCCGACGGCGAAGACGAACTGTTTCGGTCCGGGACTGTAAGGGCGAGCCATGTGCGTCCTTCGTTCATGTGTGTCAGCTCCGTCAGAGTAGTCGAACCGGATCGGACGGATCCGCGGTTCATCGCCTGCGAACGAACAGCCGGGAGAACCGGCACCGGCGAGGACCTGCGCATTGCTGGTTCGGCAACTTTGTGTGCGTGCGGGAGCGGAGGCGAGCAGGATCGAAAGCGCGTCCCACGTGAGCATGGCCCCGTGAGCGACGCGGCACGGTACGGCAGCATGAACCAGGGAGGCATCCGGTGGCCGGACACCACGAGCACGGCGGCAACGGCGAGCAGCACCAGCACGACGAGCAAGCGGCCGCCGCGATGTTCGAACCGGCCGGCTGGGACGAGCGGTACGCGGGCCAGGAGCGGTTCTGGAGCGGCGAGCCCAACCCGCAACTCGTCGCCGCCGCGGGCGAACTCACCCCCGGCACCGCGCTCGATGTCGGCTGCGGCGAGGGCGGCGACGTCGTATGGCTGGCCGGGCAGGGTTGGCGCGTGACCGGCGCCGACTTCTCGGCCGAGGGACTCGCGCGTGCCGCCCGGCACACCGAGCAGGCCGGTCTGGCGGAGCGCGTCGACTGGTGGCGCGTCGACGCCCGTGCCTTCGACGCGGGCGAGCGGGCGTACGACCTGGTCACCAGCCACTACCTGCACGCCCCCGACGGCGGCATGGTCGAGGTGACCCGTCGTCTCGCCGGGGCCGTCGCCCCCGGCGGGCTGCTGCTGGTCGTCGGCCACGCACCGTCCCACGAGTTCACGCAGCTCTCCGAGAGTCACCGCAAGGCGATGTTCCTGGCCGCTGAGCTTCTGCCCGGTCTGCCGGACGACTTCGAGCCCGTCGTCGTGGAGCAGCGCACGCGCACGCTCCACAGGGACAGCGGCCCGGTGGAGGCCGAGGACTCGGTGCTGCTGGCCCGGCGCGCGCAGCGCTGACCAGCGCGCCGTCACTACGGCGGCCCCGGTCCTGGGCGGGACCGAATTCAGTCCGTTCCCTGCCCTGTCCCGCGATCGGGATGCTCCCGCTTGTGCGGAGGCATCCCGGTCGGCCGAAGGCGGTGTGCCCTTCCCGGATCGTCCGTCGTCACCCGATGCCCTGCCGGTTGGGCTGCAGCGCGAAGACCCGGTCGGCGGCATCCGGTACCGACCGCTCCACGCTCCGGGTGAGCAGCTCCCGGTGGCGCAGCAACGGCTCTCGACGTCCCTCGGGAACGAGCGACAGGAGATCGTCGAACCCGGCGAGCAGCCGCCGCGTGACTTGCGGAGTACCCGCTGCGCACCCCCGGATCTCGGTGAACGCGAGGTCGACCAGTTCGTCCCAGCCCGGTACCGGCTGCACCAGCCGGACGGCGCCGCCGCGATCCCGGTACCGCAGCGTGTCCAGCGGTCCCCGCCCCACGGCCGCGAGGAACTGCACGATCCGGTCGATCGCCTGCACCGCGGTCGTCGGGTCGTTGACGGCCGCGGACAGCGCTCGCAGCGCGACATCGGCAAGCACGCGCAGACCGAACCCGAGGTCCTGGTGGAAGGCACGCTCCACTCCCACGAACACGCACGACCGCAGCTGGCGTCGGGACGGCGCAGTTCCACCGTGCACCGAGAACATCATCGTGCCGGGCACCACGAAATCCCCGGTCCGCGGGATCATCCGGAGGACGACACCGCGGCGGCGCGCGATGCGTACGAGCCGCGCGATGTTCACGTCCCGGAGCACCCCCGCCCGGCCCTCGTACGCCACGCGGCCGGTCTCCGGGCCGAGATCGCCGGCGCCACCGTCCCCGTACGGCATCCGCGCCACGACCCGGAACGCCTCCCAGGCGACCCGGTCGACGACGTGGCCCACACGCATCATCCGAAGTGTCGAATTCACGTACATGACGAACAGCAGCAGACTCAACGCCACCGACCCCAGGGTGAGGAACGCCTGAAGAAAGGGCACCGTGGTGACGCGCTTCGGGTCCTGCTCTCCGTCGTACGAGGTCAATACCAGCAACGAAAGCAGAAACGTGGCGAGAAAGACGGCGAACGTGAGCTTGGTGATCCTGCTCCGGACGAAAAGGCGCACCACGCGCGGAGTGAGCTGACCGCCCGCCATCTGCACGGCCACCAGCGAAATGCTGAACACGACACCGATGAAGGTCATCATCGCGGAACTGATGGTGGTGACGACGGTCTTCACGTCGTCGGCGATCCCCATCAGATCCTTGACCGCGTCGAACTCACCGCCGTCCTGGAGTGCCGCGACGATCGCCTCGTCGGCCCAGGAAGTCGCCCACCACACCAGGCACACCACGACCATCGCCGCTGTGGGGGCGAACCAGAACGTGTCGCGCAGATGTTCCCGGAGCGGGGACAAAGCCCGAGGACGCCGCGCCTTTCCACGCGCGACAGTTACCATCCAGTCACTCATGGTGAGACTCTAGGGGTCCAGGTCACAGCCGGAGCGCGGACCCGCTGGCTGTCCGGACCGAACCGCGAACAGTCTCAGTTGATGATCTCGGCGCGGCCGTCCCTGCGCATTGCCGCCAGCCGGTCCCGCCACATCTTGAGGGCCTCGGGAGTCTGCCGCGTCCAGTCGGTGACCTCGCCGACGATTCGGAGCGGTTCCCTGCTGCGATAGGAGCGAGTGGGATTCCCGGGGAACTTCTTGTCGGTGACGTTGGGATCGTTCTCGAAGTCTCCGGTCGGTTCGACGGCGTACACCCGCGGGGCACCGTCGCCGGCGGCGAGTTCGGCAGCGAGTCCCGCACCGTCGCGCAACGCGGTGAAGTAGATGTGATTCATCACGACTTCGGGACGGTAGTTGGACCGGAAACCTGCGCTGAGGTGGTCCCCGACCTGCAAGTCGGCCTTTGTGCCGTGAAAGAACGGCCCGTCATCCAGCGCATCACTCATTGGCGGAACCTATCAAACCAACCCGCCGAGACGGAGGGCCGTCGGCGCGGACATTCTCGAACGCGCGTGCCTCGTGTCCGTCGTCTCTCCCTTTTCGGGTGGTGACCGGCGAAACCGGTCTCCATGGCTGCCCGTGCGCGCTAGCGTCGCGCCATTGCCAGGGCTGGGGAGGTCGCGGGTGGGGCGGTCAGGCGGACACATTGTGCTGTTGCAGCGTGTCGCAGACGTGCAGGGTGGAGAAGATGGCTGGGTGACCACCGGCCCGGGTCTGGATGCGCGGTGCGCGGGGCCCGCCGTCAAGCTCGGGCTGCTGCGCGAAGCAGCCGCTGACGACTTGGCCGAGCTGTCGATCAGAGCCGGCCGGTCCGTGCTCTGGGCGGTGCAGCTCACGTCGGACGGTTGGGATGTACTGCTGTACACGCGGCAGCGTGTGCCGCCAGTGGTCGCGCCGCCGGAGCCAGGCTTGCAGAAGGTGGCCCTTCGCCGTTTCGACCTCGATGTCCTGAAGCGGTTCGTCGCGCTGGGGGAGCGTCTGCGGTGGGGTCCGGAGGAGGGCCTGGCCGCGGCCGTCGAGGCGGCGCAGTTCGATCCGCCGTCGAACAGGTGGATCGTGTACGTGGACGGGGCCCAGATGGATTCCATGGCCCGGGCCTATTTCCTTGAGCGGCAGGGTGGTTCGGCGGCTCCGGCGAACAGGTTCGCCCGCGTCTACGGGGTGACCTATGCGCCACAGCCGCTCGACTTCGCCCCTCTTCGAAGCGGCGGCCGAGCGGACTGACGTCGGTCCACGTGTGCGCTGCGTCGGCGCCCTTGAGCCGACGCACGCGCGCTCCGCGAGTCCGGCGAGCTCCGGTGGCCCCCGCGGCCCTGACCACTACGGTCGGCCGGTGCGACGTCGCCTCCGTCGCAGCGCTCGGGGCGGTGCCGGCCCGGACTGTTCCCGATGGGATGGCGTGCGGAGCGGTCAGTCGCGCACGGGCGGGTGTGCCGTGTGGCGCAGACCGTCGCAGAGGATGGCGGCGATGCGCCGCGCGTCGTTCTCCCATCCGGCGGAGCGCATTCCGCAGATGCCGCCGAGTGCTCTGAGGACGATGCGTCCGCTGACGTCGTCGCGCAGCAGTCCCGCTTCCACCCCGGCGTCGAGCAGTTGATCGAGGGCGTGTGCCATGTCTTCGCGTGCCTCGTCGAAGACGGGTGAGTCCGTCGCCATGATGCTCTCGAGTGCTTCGCCCATGCCCTTGCCGGTGGCCGAGTGGTCCACGAGCAGCAACAGGAAGGCGCGCAGGGCTTCGTCGGCGGGGCGTTCCGCCAGCAGTCGTGCGGGGGCGGCGCACAGCTCCGCGACCTCCTGACGGTAGACCTCGGCGATCAGGGCTTCACGGGTGTCGAAGTGTCGGTAGAGGGTGCCGACCGCCACACCGGCCCGCCTGGCGATCTCCTCCACGTGCGCGTCCGCATCCCCGGCCAGGAATGCCTCGCGGGCCGCCGCGAGAAGCGCCTCGCGATTGCGGCGCGCGTCCGCGCGCAGGGGACGTGACGAGGGCAACGCTCCTCCAAAGGTGAGTCTGGTTCCGTTTATGTGTACCGTTTCCGGAGTCGGGTTCATCTTAGCGAAGGAGCAGGCCATGACGGATATCGATGAAGGGCTGAGGGGGCTTCGGGTCCTGGTCACCGGTGCCAGTCGTGGACTGGGTGCCGCCACCGCGCGGCGCTTCGCGGCGGCAGGCGCCACTGTGATCACTGCCTCGCGCACCGCACCGTCCGAAGACATGCCGGGCGCATTCATCGCGGCCGACCTGCGCACCGAGCGCGGCGTGGCGAACCTCGGGCGGCGAGTGATCGAAGAGTTCGGCGGGATCGACGTCCTGGTGAACAACGCGGGCGCCACGACGCCCTCGACGCCCACCTTGGAGCGCACGGACGCCTCCTGGCTCCAGGACCTGGACATGAACCTGCTCAGCGCGGTCCGGCTCGACCGCGCCCTGGTGCCTGGAATGGTCGAGCGCGGCCGCGGAGTCGTGGTGCACGTATCTTCCATAGCCGGCCAGTTGCCCCAGCCCGGCGACGTCTCCTACGCCGCGGCCAAGGCGGCACTCAACGCCTACAGCCGCGAACTGGCCGTCTCTCTCGGCGGGCGTGGCGTGCGCGTCGTCTGCGTCCTGCCCGGCTTCGTCGCGACCGAAGGCGCGGTCGACCACCTTCAGCAGATGGCCGACCGTCAGGGCTTGGCGTACGCCGACATCGAGCGCCAGATCGTCGATCACCTGAACGTGCCGATGGGGCACCCCGGCGCCCCCGAGGACGTCGCCGAGATGATCGCATTCCTTGCCTCCAGCCGCGCCAAGTGGATCACCGGCGCCCAATTCCGCGTCGACGGCGGCATCCTGCCGACCGTTTGAACGCGCGGGCACAGCTGAATGCCCAGGCACGGCTGACACTCAAACACGGCTGAACACCCGGATCTGAAAACGCCGAAGAACAGGACCACACCATGGTTGTCACTTTGAGTTCCGTCGTCATCGACGCCGCTGAGATCGAGCCTGAGAGCGCGTTCTGGCACCGGCTTCTCGGCGGATCGATCACCCGCACCCCGACCCACCACTTCATTCAGGTGGCGGACCTTCCGGTCATCGTCGTCCAGGCCGCCGCGGGACACCTTCCTCCCGACTGGCCCGACGGCACCTCCCAGCAGATGCACCTCGACCTCACCGTCGACGACCTCCTGAGCGCGGACCGCACAGCTCTCGACGCCGGTGCCATCAGGCTGCGCCCGACGGGCGACGCCGCCATGGAGCCCCGAACCGGCAGCGCGGTCTACGCCAGCCCGGCCGGGCACCCGTTCTGCCTGCGATCGGTGTGACCGCCGTGCACTGCCACTGATTCGAGCGGTTCTGCTGCGTTGCTGCGGGAAAGATCTTCACGGCTGTCACCGCCCCCGCGCGCCAAGCAGGGGCCGGAGAGTAGCGACGCACGGCCCTGATGGTCGGCGGGCAGCAGGAGCTCTCTTCCGGACCCGTGCCGGACCTTCTACCGTGGCAACGGACGAAGGGGGGGAACCGATGCAGTGCCCACATTGTGGTGGCAGTGCCCAACAAGGACCGGACGGCTCCTGGTCCTGCCCTCAGTGCGGTCCCATCAGCGGCATCGTTCTCGCACCGGAGCCGACGGTAAGGTGCAGCGCATGAGCGCCCCCCAGAAAGATGCCGTCACGCAGGCAGAGGCCGCCGCTTCCTTCCTTGCCGCGCAGCAGATCACCGAGCGGGCGTGCGAGAAATGCGGAACCAGCATCGCGGGCGTCAACGGCCGCTACGCCTGTGGTGGCTGCGGGTGGACGAACCACTGGTCGGAAGGCCTCTCTCAACTGCCCGAGGCGAGTGACGACGCCGCGGGCTGAACCGGGCAGGCGGTTCCTCGGGGGCGACGCTGCCTGCGACGGTCGACGGGTGTCAGTCGACGTCGCTGATGAAGTCCGCTAGCGCGGCAGCGACAGCTTCGGGCTGTTCGTCGGGGATGAAGTGTCCGGCGTCGGCCACGACGATTCCGGTGGTGTTGTCGGCCCACGGGCTGAGGGAGGCGGCCATGTCCGGAACGGAGCCGTGGCTGCTGGAGATTCCGAGGAGCGGCACAGTCAGGTGTCGCCGTTCGAGCGCCTCGCGGTTCTTGCGCGCCGACTCCGCGGCATCTCGGTAGTACGCGAGGGAAGCGCGCAGGCCGCCCTCGACGGCAACGGCCGCCGCGTAGTGGTCGATCTCGGCGTCGTCGAACGTGTCGGGAGACAGAGCCTTTGCCTTCAGGAACCAGTCGACGTACAAGCGTTCGCGGCCGGCAAGCAGCCTCTCGGGCAGCTCGGGCACGATGTGGAACGCGAAGTGCCAAGTTTTCCATGCTCGATCCGGGTCGGTGGGAATCGCCTCCGGGAGAGTGATGCCGGGAATTCCGGCGTCGAGCAGAGCGACCTCGCGCAGGTGGCTCTCGTAGGTGAGGGCAAGGGAGAAAGCGACCCAGGCGCCGATGTCGTGGGCGACGAGGGAGTAGGTCGACACTCCCAGAGCCTTCACGGCGGCGTGGACGTGCGCCGCGATCGCGTGCGTGTCGTAGCCGGCCTCGGGACGCTCGGAGTGGCCCTGACCCGGCAGGTCGATCGCGATGACGCGGAACCGGTGGGCGAGACCGGGCATCACCTTTCGCCAGGCCCACCAGGTCTGCGGGAACCCGGCGAGCAGGACGACGGCCGGGCCGCTCGCCCGTCCGCCTTCGACGGCATGAACGCGGACGCCGTCCGCGTCGACCCAGCGGTGGGTGAAGCCGGGCAGATGCTGCAGGGGCAGGTCGTCGACGGGATTGCCTTCGGGGGCGTACGGAGTGCTGGTTGCCGGACTTGTCACGGGAATCCTCCATCGATGCCAGGGGCGCGGTTGGGACGGCATGGCCGACAGCGGTGGTTGGCGCCGCATGGTGCACGTCTCGCGCGGTCGCGAAGTACACGGCACGCCCGGCCATGACCGCGCCTGAAGGCTACACATCTTGAACTGATCGGTTCAAGATAGAATGGTGCGCAGCACAGTCCGCACCATCGACGTATCGATGTATTGACTCATCAGCGAGGAAGTGCCGCGTGGCAGGCAAGAAGCAGTTCGACATGGACGCGGCGCTCGACGCCGCGATGACCCAGTTCTGGCGCGACGGCTACGCCGACACTTCCTTGGACGACCTGTCTCGGGCGACCGGCCTGAACCGCAGTTCCATCTACTCCTCCCTCGGCGACAAGGACACGCTCTTCCTGCGCTGCCTCGATCTCTACGCCACGCGCTATGGCGAGAAGTACGACGCCGCCTTGTCCTGTGCAGCCTCGGAACCCGTTGCCGCTGTCCGTGCGTTCTTCGACGTGACCCTGGAGCGCATCGCCGATCCCGAACTGCCCGATGGATGTCTGATTGCCCAGTCGGCCATGGCGATCCCCGTGCTGAGTCCGCCCGTCGCGGCACGCGCCGAGCAGGCGCTCGGCTTCCAGCGCCGGCGCTTGCGCACTGCCCTGAAGGCGGGCGGGCTGGCCGACCACGACGCCGAGGCCTTCGCCGTACACGTGGCGGCTGTGAACCAGTCGCTCGCCGTCATGAGCAGGGCCGGTGCGAGCCCGGCGCAGCTCCTGGCCATCGTGGGCGTGACCGTGGACGCTCTGGCCGGGGTTCCAGAAGCTCGCCGTCCGGCCGAGCGGCTGCCCTGAGGTAGCGTTCGCAGGTCGCGCGGCCGGGGGGCCGGAGGAAACGCGGCGGTCCCTGGGGAGGGTGCGCGGCCGTGCTGTGCAAGAAATGCGGGAAGAACCAAGCCCTGGTCGAGGACGGGCTGTGCTCCCGGTGTGCGGCCGCCGTGGTCGCGGAGCTGACGCCCGCGCCGGGGCCGGATCCGGTCCCGGACGCGCCACTGCCGCCGCGGGCATGGTCCGCTCCGTACGACCCCGAGGCCCGCTGGACGCTCCTGCGCTCGCCGAACGGGCTCGGCACGCTGGCCGTGGTCCTGCTCTGCCTGGTCGCCGCGGCCGATCTCGCCGCGGTGCTCGCGGGAATCGGTGAGTACCGAAACCTGGTCGAAGCGGCGGGCAGCGGCTGGTCCCGACTCGACGAGGCCGACGCGCGGCGCGTCGACGAGTTGTACGTGTGGTCGGGCCGGATCCAGCTGCTGACCCTGGCCGTATCGGCGGCCTGCTTCATCGCCTGGTTCCTGCGGGTGCGGGACAACGCCCACGTGTTCGTGCCGTCCGGGCAGAGCAAGGCGCGGGCCTGGGCGATCTTCGGCTTCTTCGTCCCGGTCGTGAGCCTGTGGTTCCCGCGCCGCATCGCGCTCGACACCTGGCACGCCAGCACCGGTGCACCCGAAGTCGGGCGCGAGCGGAGTTGGAGGGTGGACCTGTGGTGGTTCCTGTGGCTGGGCGACCTGCTGGTGGGCCGGATCGCGAGCAGCAGGTACGACAGCGCCGAGACGCTGGACGAGATCACGTCGGCAACCGGGTTGGTGATGTTCGCCGACGCGCTCGACATCGTGGCGGCCGGTGCTGCCGTCGCCTTCGTCCGGGCGCTGACCGGTTTGCAGAGCCAGAAAGTCCGAGCGCGGATCGCGTCGCTGCCGGCTGTCGCCGAAGGCTCGTCCCGCAGCTGATCTTGGTAAAGGCGCTCCTCAGGAGAGCGGCGTCGCCGGTATCCGCTCCAGGACCCCGCCCGCGAAGACGTCGTACAACGGCAGGGTCTCCAGATGGACGTAGCCGATGTGACAGTCGCAGACCGCCAGCGGGCATGCCCGGGGCGCGAGCGCCGCACGCCAGGAGCCGTCGTACAGGTTGCCCAGCTCCGCCCGGACGAAATGGCAGCGGCGCACCGTGCCCTCGCCGTCCACCGAGACGACCGAGGAACCGGTGCGGCAGGGCAGTCCGGCCGAGCGGTGCGGGTGCCTGCTGTACGGGAAGAGGGGGTCGACGGCCGTCCAGGCCGCGGCCTCCTCGTCCGTGTACGTGCGGCCCTCCGCCGCGTTCACCCACAGGTACACCTCGGACGGAAGCGCCCTGCGCAGCGTGCGGGCCTGCTCCAGATGCTCGGGAAAGCCGACCACACCGACGCTGAACCGCACACCCCGGCGCGCCAGCTCCCGGGTCTTGCCGAGGAACCGCTCGTAGGGTGTCTGCCCCGGGTGGAACGTGCACCACAGGGCCAGCGTGTCCAGATCGGCGTCGGCGAGCCACTCCGTGCGGCAGCTCAGATTGGTCTGGATGGCGACGCGCGCGACGTGCTCGTGGTGCGAGAGCTCGACCATCGCCCTGCGGTACCAGGACCGCACCAGCCCTTCGCCCCACGGCGTGAACAGGACGGACAGCCGGTCCTCGTGCTGCCCGGCCGTCCAGTCGGTGAACCGCTCCAGAGCCGCGCGGTCCGCCCGCAACTGAGCGGTGGAGTCGCGCCGCTTGGCGAACGGGCAGTACGGGCAGTCGTAGTCGCACGAGGACAGCGGCCCCCGGTACAACAGCGTCAGATCCATCGGTCGCTCACCTCGGTTCGTACGCGGCCATCGCGGCGCGCACCTCGGGGGAGAACAGCTCCGGCCCGAGCGCGTCCGAGTGCGCCAGGCCCTCGGGCGTCAGGCGCAGCCGCCCCGCGTCGTCCCACGGCTCCAGCCAGCCGCGCGCGGCGAACACGGCGAGCTCGGCCGGAAAGTCGTCGAACGGGCCCGCGCCGAACCGCATCCGGTAGTCGTCCAGTGGCATGCCCTCGGCCTGCAGCAGCGACTGCAGCAGATGACGGCGGCGCGCCTCCCGCCCGTCGACGCGGCGCCCGTGCCGCGCTCGCGCGAACTCCTCGGACGTGGTGGCCGTGTAGCCGTCGATGATCGCGCGGATCTCCCGCATGTCGACGGCGTACTCGAAGGAGTAGTGCAGCGACGAGGTGTACGAGCGGGCGCCGCAGCCCAGGCCGATCATGCCGTCGGTCTGGCAGGCGTAGTCGTCCGGCCCCTGCACAGGGGCGTCGGCACGCCGGAACATGCGCATCGACACCTGCTCGTAGCCGTGTTCCAGGAGGTGGTCGCGGCCCTGGCGGTACAGGCGCAGCCGCTGCTCGTCCCAGGCCTGGTCGGTGAGCGGAGCGGCGCTGCGGCCCAGGCCCGTCAGCGGCCGGACGTAGAGCGGGTAGAGGTACAGCTCTTCGGGGCGCCAGGCGAGCGCCGCGTCGAGGGAGGTGCGCCAGCTCGCCGGAGTCTGGCCGTCGATGCCGTAGATCAGGTCGATGTTCAGCACGGGGATGCCGGTGTCCCGGATGCGGGTGAGCGCCGCCTCCACGTCCGCGCGGCGCTGCGGCCGGACCGCGGCGCGGGCCTCCGCGTCGACGAAGCTCTGCACGCCGATGCTCAGCCGGGTCGCGCCGCGCTCGGCGAGGACCGCGAGCCGGTCCGCCGTGGCCGTCGAGGGTGAGGTCTCCACGGACAGCGGCACCGCCCGCAGGTCCGCGCCCGTCCGCAGCTCCGCGATGTCGCACAGCCGCGCCAGCTCGTCCGCTTCGAGGAAGGTGGGCGTGCCGCCGCCGAACGCCGCGTTGGCGAACCGTACGTCCGGACCGTCACCGAGTGCCTCGCGCACCGCCACGGCCTGCCGCTCCAGGGCATCCAGATAGCGGCCCGTCAGCTCGTCCGGGGCACCGATGCGCGTGAACAGATTGCAGAAGCCGCAGCGGACCTCGCAGAACGGTATGTGGAGATAGAGGGAGAGCGCGCCCTTGGGCTCGTCGCGCCACAGGTCGCGCAGCGCGGGACGCTCGGGCAGCGGCCGGTACGCGGTCTTGTGCGGGTACGCGTAGACGTAACTCTGGTACGGGCGTGGGGCGTCGGCGGGCACGGTCCCGACGGGTCCGGCTGCTTCGGCGATGGTGGTCATGCGGTCGGCTCCAGGAAGAAGTGGGCGTAGGGCACGGTCCAGACCGCCTCGTGGCCGAGGCGGTGGCCGGTGAAGCCGTCGTCCCCGTAGGTCGTGCCGTGGTCGGAGCAGACGACGGCGAAGCAGCGGCGCCGCGCGCTCATCGCCGCGAACAGCCGCCCGACGTGCCGGTCGATGTACTCCAGGGCGGCCGCGTGGGTCTCCCGGGTGTCGCCTGCCGCGCGCGTGGCGCCCGGCAGGTGGAACCAATTGGGCTGGTGCAGCGCCGCCGCGTTCACGAACAGGAACAGCCTCTGCTCGTGGGGGAGTTCGGCGACGACCTGTTCCGCGCGCGTGACCTGCGATTCGAACGACGTGGGTGAGGCGACCCCGAACTCCGGCTCCCAGTGGCTCTCCTGGAAGAGTGCGGGCAGGACGCTCCCCAGGGCGCCCTGCCCGTTGAAGAAGCCGACACCGCCGACGCACACCGTTCGGTACCCGGCCGCGGCCAGGCCCGACACCAGGTCCGGGGTGTCGAAGACGTAGGTGCGGCCCGCCGTGGACTCACTGCCCGCGAACCGCGCCGCGAACAGCCGCGGATGCGGGCCGGGCGTCGCGGGCGTCGGCAGGAAGCCCGCGAACATCGCCTGGTGGGAGGCGTACGTGAAGCTGCCCGGTGCGTGCCGCTTCTCCCAGGCGCCGCCCGGCAGATGACGCGCCAGGTGAGGGATGCGGCCCCTCTCGGCCAGCTCGACGGCCACGTCGTGGCGCAGCGTGTCGAGGGTGAGCAGCAGGAGGTCGTCGCGGCCCACCACCTCGTTCATGTCGGGCATGTGGGGCATCGCGTGATCAGCCGTCGTGCTGTTCGCGCTGCTCGTGGTGGTCGGGGCGGTCGGTGGTGGCGAGGTGGTGTCAGGTACGGGCATCGCGGGTCCTTGCAAGCTGGTGTGCGGCGGCGGGAGCCGCCCGGTGCGGGGCGCCGAACGCGGCCGGGGCCCGCGCGGGGTGCGCGGCGTCGGGGAAGTGGCGGAGCACGGCGGCGACCTGGGCCGCGTACGTGTCCCGGCCCTCGGAGCCGCTGCCGGGCAGCCCGGTCAGGCGCGGCAGCAGATCGCCGAAGGCGTTGACCTCGCCGACGGCGAAGCGCCGCCAACCCACCGAGGGCAGCAGGTCGACGCCGACGCAGAGGGTGCGCGGGAAGCAGGCGGCGGCGCGCTCGCACAGGTCGAGGGCGTGCGACCAGCAGGCGCCGGATGCCCGCCGGGCGGCGGCCCACTCGCCGCGCAGGCCGCCGAGGTGGAGGTTGGTCAGAGGGGTCCGGCTGGTGCGCACGACAGCGTGCGTGGCGCGCCCGGCGACCACGACGACGCGCAGATCGGCCGCCCTTCCGTGCAGCGACGCCTTCGGCAGCCAGCGCTCGATGTGCAGCCCGTCCGGGGCCAGCGCGTCCACGATCGCCGCGATGTCGGCCTCCCGTGTGTAGCGCCGCACACGCAGGGAGTTGTGCAGGGCGCCGTCGACCGCCTCGACCGACGTCGTGGCGCGGATCCGGCCGGGGCCGGCCGTCTCCAGGGCGAGCACCCCGGAAGCAGAAGAGCCGTGGGCCGGCTTGACGAACACCCGGGGCATCGCGTGCTCCTCCATCAGCGCCCGCACGTCGTCCCAGCCGCGCACCTCGACGGTGCCGCCGGACGTGGGGGAGGCCGGGACGGCGACTCCCGCATCGTCGAGGACACGGTGGCAGCGGCGCTTGTCGAAGAGCACGGCCACGTCGTCGGGATCGTCGAGCCGGACCCCGCCGTCGAGAGACCGCACGGCCGTCAGGAACCGCCGGTACCACCGGGCTCCGCCTTCGATGCGCGTCGGATCGGACACGTCCCGCAGGGCGCGCTCGACCTCCTCGTCCTCACCCGCCGAGTCGATCCGCACGATCTCGTCGTCGGCGAACGAGGCGCCGCCGTCGCGCAGTACGTCACGCCACGCGACCACGCGGGGAGCCGACAGTCCCGCGTCCCGCACGGCGTCCGTGAACAGATCAACCCGGCGATTGCCGGGATTGCCGACGACCGCGAGACGCAGCGGAGCGGGGTGGGACGCGGACGTCGCCTCCGGTGCGCTGCCCGCCCCCGCCGGTGCCGTCCGCCGGGTCATTCGCCGACCGAGACGTACCGCCACACGGTGTCCCCGTCCCGGTCCTCGTCCGCGTCACCGGAGTCGAGGTCGACCTCGACACCCGCGGGCACCAGGGAGTCCAGGAACCGCTGACGCAGTCCTTCGCTCAGGTAGTTGTGGTGCAGGTCGAGCCTGCTCAGGTGCGTCAGCGGCTGGCCCGCGAGGAGCGCGGTGGCGCCGTCGTCGGTGAGGACGCCCATCGACAGATCGAGCGTGTCGAGCCGGGCCACCACCGGGGCCGCCGCCACGGCCGCCGCGACGTCGTCCTGGATCTCGCTGTTGCACAGGGCCAGGTGCTTCAGGGCGGGCAGCCGGCTGCCCGTCAGCAACGGCTCCACGTCGGCGACCGTGCTGTCGCCGCCGTAGTCCGACGTGCCCAGCCACAGCGCCAGCCGGGTCAGGGCGGGCAGGTCGCTCGCCGCGATGCCGCGCACCACCTCGGCGGGCAGACCGCCCGTCTCCACGGTGAGTGAGCGCAACCGCTCGTGGCGCACCGCGGGGAACGCCAGGCTCGTCCCGCCGCGGACCGCGAACTCCGTCAGCTCCGGGAAGCCGTTCAGCAACGGCGTCACGTCGCTCTGCGTGATCCAGGAGATCTCGCACTCCTCGAAGACCATGTCCCCCAGGAACAGCGCGCGCAGCGCCGTCAGTCGGTCCCGCGCCTGGAGCAGCGCTGCGATGACCGGCTCCGATCCCTCCTCGTACGGGTCGCTCCACGAGCCGACGACGATCGCCTTGACGCCGCCGAGGTCCACGGCCTCGGCGAACCGGGCGAACGCCTCCGGCCACGACTCCTCGCTGTCGTACGACTCGACGGAGATCCGCCACGCGACGGCATCGGGGGAGGGCAGCGCCGACGCCTGCTCGGCGTCTGCCGCCGGGAAGTCGAAGGTGGGCAGGCCGTGCAGCTCCTGCAAGTGGTTTCCGATGGCCATGTCCGCCCCGTTCCCGATCTGTTCGCGCCGTCCGCGATCTCCGCTGGAACTGAAGTTGTACCAACCGGCACTGACAACGGCGGCCGCGGGGCGCCCGGCCGCCGTTGTCAGACCCTGCCCCTACGGTCGGAACCGACGCGGCCGCACTCGGCGGGCCGTGGGACGGGAGAGTCATGTACCGGCAGGGAGACGTGCTGATCGTGCCGCTCGCGGAGGGCGCGGTGCCTCCGCACGTGGCGGACGCTCCGGACGAGCCGCGGGACGCCCGCGGGCGGCTGGTGCTCGCGCTGGGCGAGGTCACGGGCCACGCTCACGCGGTCGTCGGCCCCGGCCGACTGGTGCGCGAGCCGGGCCTGTTCGGTCCGATGCTGCTCCAACTGCCGGACGGCGGGCGAGTCGTGCACGAGGAGCACGCGGCGATCCCGCTGCCCAAGGGCTGGTACCGGGTGATCAGGCAGCGCGAGTACGTGCCGGGTTCGGTGCGGATCGTGGCGGACTGAGCGGGGCGGGGCGGGACAGGGGCAGGGACGGGGCGACGAGTGAGTGGCGACGGAGAGATGCGCGGGATGACCGACACGTTGAGGGCACAGCAGATGACGCCAAGGTCGGGGACGGGTGCACCGGCCGAGGTGGTGGGCCAGGAGGGTGCGGGGAGCGGCGCGGCGGACCTGGCGCACTGGCGGGCGGTCGCCGCCGCCACCGGACCCGCCGACCGGGAGGCGGCCGAGGCCGGGGTGCGGCGCGCCTACCGCGGTGCCGGGCTGGCCGAGCCGAAGCGCATCCTGTGGGCGGACTCGCCACGTGCCGCCGTGACACTGCTCGTGCGGCTCGCCGAGGCGGGCGAACTGGGCTCTTCCGTAAGGAACCTGGTGCGCAACGGGCCGTGGGCCCAGGCCCGAGAGCGGCTGCATGCGCGGCTCGGGCCCGGCGGTTGGGGCGCGCACTGGAACGCCACGGGAGGTCGTCTGTGGGACACCACTCAGATGCTGGTCGACCGCATCAGAACGGGCATCGTGGTGGAACTGGCCGCGCCGTCCCGCACGGTCGCGGGCGCACGTGACCGGAAGAGCGAGATGGCGATCCGGCTCATGCTCCTGGACGCCGTGCTCGGCCAGCAGGAGGCCGCCTGGCTGAGCGCTTTCGATTCGTCCGCAGCGGGGTCCGGAGCGGAGCCGGACTCCCGGCTGGACGGTTTGGCGCAGGTGGCCCGGTCGGCCGGCTGGTGGTGGCCGTACGAGCGGGTGGCCGTGGTGTGCGAGCGGCCCACGGAGCTGCACCGCGACGAGGCCGGCCGCCTCGACAATGCCACCGGACCCGCCCTGGCCTTCCCCGACGGATTCGCGCTGCATGCCTGGCGCGGCATGCCGGTGCCCGCCGACTTCCTGGCCGGGCTCGCCGGGCTGACCCCGCAGCGCATCCGCGACGAGGAGAACGCGGAACTGCGCCGCGTGATGCTGGAGCACTTCGGCTACGACCGCTACCTGACGGAGTCCGGGGCGGAGCCCGTGCACCGGGACGTCACCGGCATCCTGTGGCGGGTCCAGCTCCCCGGCGACGAGGACGTGGTGATGGTCGAGGTCGTCAACTCCACCCCGGAGCCCGACGGCACACACCGCACCTACTGGCTGCGCGTGCCACCGCGCACGAGAACCGCGCGCGAGGGCGTCGCCTGGACGTTCGGACTGGAGGCCGACGCGTACGAGCCGCAGCGCGAGACGTGAGTTCATGGCCGCGTACGCGGCGACGTGGGCCCCGCGCACAGGCCTGGTGCGCGGAACCCACGTCGTGAAGCGGACGACCGGTGAGGGTCAGCGGATCGAGGTGACCCGGTGCTCCTTGAGGGCGCTGCAGTTGGAGCCGTAGATGGAGACGTAGACGTTCTTGATGTTGCCGCCCCAGTCGACGCAGTGCGCCTTGCCGTAGACGGAGACCGGTCCGGCGTACGAGGTGAAGGCGCCGCTGTCGGAGGCACCCTGGCCTGTGTCGCTCACGTACAGCCATGCCGACATGTCCACGGCCGTTCCGGGGTTGCTCCGGATGGTGGCGACACAGTTGCGGCCGTTGGCGGAGTTGTAGGTCAGGTAGATGGTGCCGAGCGAGCCCACGGCTGCGGAGTTGACCGTCTTGTAGCCGCTGCCGCACACCTTCTGCGGCGTGGTGTTGGCTGCCGCGGACGCCGGTGACGCCAGGACGGCGGTGGAGCCGGCTGCAAGTGCTGACACGGCCGCCAGCGAGAGCACGGAACGCGTGAGTCGCATATTTCCCCCTTGTGGTCTTACTTGCTGCTTTCTCTCACTAGTTGTGACAGGCCTGATGGGTGAAGGGTTGTCATGGGTTTTACGGAATGGCTGAGAGGCGTAGTTCTGGCTGGGATTCGTCGCTCCGGCCTCCGGGTGTCGACGCTTTAGGCCTCCCGCACCGTGAATGCACCCCGGGGTGTCCTTGCGGTACCTCATTAAGTAAGGTGAGCCTTACCTAACCCGAGGAGGGAAGATGGTCCCCTTTGTGACTCCTCCGGAGCCCACCGACGCCGAACGCGCCCGGACGATCCTGGCTGCCGCCGATTCTCTGACGCTGAGCGTGAAACGCGGTGACCTCCGGTACGAGTGCGTGGCGCTGCACACCGTCGACGCGGCATCCCGCCTTCTGCTGCTCGACCCGGCGGACCCCTGCCTCACCGCCGCACTCGCCGCCGCTTCCGGCTCCGGCCTCGCGGCCTACGCGGAGTTCACGGACATCGCGCCGATCGCCGTACATGACCGGGTGCGCGCCCGCCTCGCGCTCAGCGGCCGCCTCACCCCGGCCGGTCCCGACACGCTCGTCCTCCGGCCCGCACGGGCCGCCCTCTCCGTGGACGACACCGTGCGCACCCTGGACGCCGCGACGCTCGGCGCGGCGACCCCCGACCCGCTGGCGGCGCACGAGGCGGAACTCCTCGGCCACCTCGACACGGGCCACGCCGACATCCTCGTCCAACTCGCCGAGCTGGTACGGCAGGGCGACCTGTCCGGCATCGACCGGATCCGGCCCCTCCGCCTCGACCGCCAGGGGCTCGTCCTCCGCTTGGAAGGAGACGGCGGCGCCATCGACGACGTACGCCTCGGCTTCCTCACGGAGGCGCAGGGCCCCTACGACGTGGGCCTGCGCATCCAGGAGCTGCTCGACCCCGCCACCGCCCGCCACTGAGGAGACATCGGCCATGCCACGGGGAAACATCGCGACCACCCGGACCAGGCCCGAGACGCAGGGGCCGCTCCGGATCCACGTCGTGCGGCGCGAGCGGCTCTCACCTCACTTCCTGCGCGTCACCCTCGGCGGAGGCGACATCGACCGCTTCCGGCCGATGGGCTACGACCAGTGGTTCCGCCTCTTTCTCCCGGCGCCCGAGGGTACGGCGGCTTCTCTCGACCGGGTGCCTGAGCGGCTGAACACCATCAGCTACCTCAAAATCCTCACCGCTCCCAAGGGATCCCGGCCCGTCCTGCGCAACTACACGGTGCGCGCCCACCGCCCGCACGGCCCCGAAGGCCCGGAGCTGGACGTCGACTTCGTGCTCCACGGCCACAAGGACGGCGCGGTCCCCGGTCCCGCCGCGGCCTGGGCGGAGAACTGCTCCGCCGGGGACGCCGTCGTCCTGGTCGACGAGGGCATCGGCTACCACGCGCCGGACGGAGTGCGCCACGTCGTGCTCGCCGCCGACGAGTCGGGGCTACCCGCCCTCGCCGGGGTGCTGGCCTCCCTGCCCGCGGACACCACAGGCCTTGCCGTAGTCGAGGTGCCGTCGCCCGAGGACCGGCAGAAACTGCTCGCGCCGGACGGTATCGAGGTCGTCTGGGTCGAGCGCGGCGTCACCGGCCCGCCGGTGCCAGGGGCGGCGGCGCTGGCCCGCGCCCGCGAACTCCCGCTCCCGGGCGTCCCGTTCTACGGCTGGGTGGTCGGCGAGTCCCGTCTCGCCACCGGTCTGCGCCGCCACTGGGTGGCGCAGGGCGTGCCGAAGGACCACATCATGTTCTGTGGCTATTGGAAGCACTGACCGCCCTCCGGAAACGACCGTCTATCGCTCGAGCTCCCGGTGGGCGGTCTCCGGCAGCCGAAGGTAGACCGCCGACGACACGAGGCAGAGCACGGCGACGTACCAGGGGAACAGTCCGCTGTGGCCGATCTCCTTGAACCAGGTGCCCATGTACGGTGCCGTGCCGCCGAACAGCGCCACCGTCAGCGAGTAGGGGAATCCGATCCCGGCCGCCCGCACCCGGGCCGGGAACACTTCCGCGTTGACCGCTGCCGAGATCGACGTGAAGCCGGTGAGCAGCACCATGCCCGCGCACTGCGTCAGCAGCAGCGAGCCGAACGACCCCGTCAGCACGTGCAGCAACGGCACGCTCAGAAGCGCGAACCCGAGCCCGAAGAAGAGCAGCAGCGGCTTGCGGCCGAAACGGTCGGAGAGCATCCCGCCCACCGGCTGCAGGAGCGCGAAGAACGCGAGCGAGATCGTGCCGGCGAGCAGCGCCTGCGACTTGTCGATGTCCGTGTTCAGCTCCGCGTACGTCGGCAGGTACGACGTCCACGTGTAGTACGCGAGGGTGCCGCCCGCGGTGATGCCGCAGATGAGGAGCGATTGGCGCGGGTGGTGGCGCAGCGCGTCGAACAGGCCGGGCCGCTCCCGGCGCTCGGTACGGGTCTCCTGCGCGCCCTGCCGGATCCAAAACCCGACGAGACTGAGCAACGCCCCCGCCAGGAACGGCACCCGCCAGCCCCAGCCGTCCATCTGCCCCTCGGCGAGGACGCTTACCAGCAGCGCGGCGACGCCCGACGCGATCAACTGGCCGATCGACGTGGACACGTACTGGAAGGACGAGAACAGCCCGCGTCGACCGGGGCCCGCCGATTCCACGAGGAAGGTCGTCGATGCCGCGAACTCCCCGCCCACGGAGAGGCCCTGGAGCAGTCGGGCCAGCACCAGGACGACCGGCGCGAGGACGCCCACGGCCGCGTACGTCGGGGTGATGCCGACCAGCAGGCTGCTGCAGCCCATGAGCAGGATGGTCACCGTGAGGGCGGCGCGGCGGCCGTGCCGGTCCGCGACCGCGCCCATCAACAGACCCCCGACGGGCCGCATGAAGAATCCGACGGCGAAGACGGCGAAGGTCGACAGCAGCGGGACGAGCGAGTTCTCGGCGCTCTTGGGGAAGACCTGGTCGGCGATGTATGTGGCCAGGAATGTGTATGCGTACCAGTCGTACCACTCGACGGCGTTGCCGACGGAGGCGGCGAGGAGTTGGCGGACCGGGTGAACAGGGCGGGTGGTGGTCGTGGTGGTGGTGTCTGTCATGATCCTGACCCGTTCCCAGGAGCGTCCCTGTTCACGCGGGGGAGATCAAGGCATCCATTGCTGTCCACATGAGCACGAAGGCGATGTAGGGGCCGGGTGGTCAGCGGAGGGTGCGGAGGAATATATCGGTTTTGCCGTTGGTGTCTTCGGGGACGAGGTCGTCGGCCGTGGACCGGAAGACCACCTGGCGCCCGCCGGCGCTGACCGCGTCGATCCCGGCCTGGGCGGGGCGGTCGGTGACGGTCTCGTCGGTGCCCGTCTCCAGGTCGCGCAGTGTGAGCGGTGCCGGGCCGGTCGTACCGGAGGGGGTGTGCAGAAGGTAACGGCCGGTGGGGTCGATGGCGACGCCCTTCACGCCGGGTACCTGCAAGGCGGTGCCGGAGGCGACGTCGTAGACATACGTGTCGGGCCCCGAGAGGTAGACGACCTTGCTGCCGTCGTCGCTGAGCTGGACGAGCTCGGCCGCTCTGTCTGGCCCCTCGATCGGGTAGACAACGTTGTTGTCGGCCCAGTCCCACAAGAGTATGTCCTGCTCACCGCCGTCCTGGTAGGCGAGACGGGTCCCGTCGCCGCTGATGGACGGCCGGATCGCTGCGGTGTTGTGGATGATGTCCACGGTCTGCAGCTCGCCGGTGTCCGGTCTGCGGACCTCGACGCGCTGATTCTGCTCCGGGTACCTGAAGCTGACACTGAACGCCTGCTGGCGTTCGCTCGCGCCCATGGAAGCCTCGCAGCTGTTGAGCGAGCAGGTGTAGGAGGTTGACCATCCCAGGCTCAGATGGTTCTGGTAGAGGGCCATCTGGTCGAACCTGGGTGCCAGATAGGCGAGGACCTGCCCGTCGCTACTGAGCATGGGCGGCGCCGTCGGAGGCCCGCCGAACTGCCGGTTCTGTCCCGTCGTCAGATCGCGGAGGAACACCCGGTAGTTCCTGCCGGTGCTACCGGGGGTGAGGTTGTTCGCGTACGAGGAGAAGACGACGCGGTCGCCGGCTGGTGCGATCGACGCCTGGGCGGAATCGTCGTTGGCTTGAGTGCCGTCGGCCGCGACGCTGACCCTCTCGATACCGACCGAGCGGACGTCGGCACCGTCCGAGCCGTCGACGGGCCTGGCCCAGGCCGATCCAGGTGTGACTGCCGTGATTACGCAGACCACGGCCGCTGCGCTCAGGGCGACCCGTGCACGTCTGTCTGCAACCCGGTTCGAACTTCCCCGCATGTCTCCCCCAGACAACTTCCGCCTCAGTACCCCGTTCGGAGAACCATCGACATGCAAACGTCACGGAGCGACGCGGTCAACGCGTAGATGCGCCAGATGACCTGTCGGGGGTTGTGGTTTCGGCCATCCGAGGACCGTTCCGTCACTCGGCCATCACCCGTCACAACGAAGACAGACAGCCCCTGCAAGAAGAATGCCGTGGGACCGCTTTCGGTGCCGCGGCGCCCGGTCGCGGAGTTGTCGGGGGAGGATCACATGGTCGCTGAGGGTACCCGGAGACCCTGCACCGCCCGGATGCCGTCGCGCAGGTCGCGGCTTCCTGGCCGGCCATTGCTTGCTACTGGTTGGTCAGACGAGCACCGGTGCGGGAGTGGGCAGGTAGGGGCTGATGTTGCGCCAGGCGCGCTCGATGTATTCCTCCTTCTCACCGACCGGGGCCACATAGTGCAGCGCGCCTTCGGCGGCGTCGTGGCCCTCGAGGCGGGCGATGATCCAGGCCGCGAGATAGTGCGAGGCCAGGCATCCGCCCGCGGTGGCGATGTTGTCCTTGGCGTAGAAGGGCTGGTTGAGGACCTCGATGCCGGCGGCGACGACCCACGGCTTCGTGGTCAGGTCGGTGCAGGCAGGAATGTCGTTGAGCAGACCGAGCCTCGCCAGCACGAGCGCGCCGGAGCACTGAGCCGCGATGAGCTGGCGCGAGGGGTCCAGGCCCCGCAGGACGTTCATGATCGCCGGGTCTTCGGTGACCTCGCGGGTGGCGATGCCGCTGCCGACGACGACGGCGTCAGCGGTGCACGCCTCCTCCAGCGTGGACATCTGCTCGATGACCACCCCGTTCATCGACGTCACCTTGGGGCTGGGGGTCGCGACGGTGACGCGCCAGTCATCGGTCTTGATGCGGTTGAGCACACCGAGCGCGATCAGTGAGTCGAGCTCGTTGTAGCCCTCGAAGGTGAGGATGGCGATGTGCACGGCGGCTGTCCTTTCCGGATGAGTGGGAATCGACGGTAAGGATCCGCGAGCAGGACAGTCAAAGAATTGTCATGGATACAATTCGGTGCGTGGCAGCCTCGCGATACAAGAAGCTGGTCGACGCGCTCGCATCCGACATCCGGACCGGGCGGCTCGCCCCGGGGGTGCGGCTGGCGACCCACCGAGGGCTCGCCGCCCGCGAGGGCATCGCCGTGGTGACCGCGACCCGGGTGTACGCCGAGCTGGAAGCGATGGGCCTGGTGAGCCGGGAACAGGGCCGCGGCACGTTCGTACGGGACATTGCGGTCCCCGCCGGTCAGGGCATCGATCAGCAGGCCGTCGCCACGGACGCGGTCGACCTCAACTTCAACTACCCGTCGCTGCCCGGCCAGGCCGATCTCCTGCGGCAGGCCCTGCGAGAGGTGGCCACCTCCGGTGATCTCGACTCGCTGCTGCGCTACCAACCACACCGAGGACGTCCACAGGACAGGGCCTCCATCGCACGACACCTCAGACGCCGGGGCATCACCGCCGACGCGGATCAGATCCTCATCGCCAACGGTGCCCAGCACGGCCTGGCCATCACCGTCATGGCCACGCTGAGCGCCGGCGACGTCGTCGCGGTCGACTCACTCACCTACCCGGGTTTCAAGGTGCTCGCGCACGCCTTCCATCTCGACCTGGAGCCCATCCCCACCACCGCCGACGGGCCGGATCTCGATGCCCTGGAGAAGCTGTGCGCGACCCGTCCGGTGCGCGCGATCTACACCATGCCCACGCTGCACAACCCTCTGGGCTGGGTCATGCCGGCAACCGACCGCACCCGCCTGATCAGGATCGCCCGACAGTACGGTCCGCTCATCATCGAGGACGCCTCGTACGCCTACCTGGTCGAGGACCCTCCACCGCCACTGGCCGCAACCGCACCGGACATCACCGTCTACGTCTCGGGACTGTCCAAGAGCATCGCCACGGGCCTGCGGGTCGGCTTCGCCCTCGCCCCGCCACCTGTGGTGCCCTCGCTCGAACGCGCCATCCGGGCGACCACCTGGAACACCCCCGCCCTCACCACCGCCATCGTCTGCCGCTGGCTCGACGACGGCACGGTGGACCACCTGGAAGCGGAGAAACGAGAAGACGCCAAGACGCGCCAGGCCCTCGTCAGGCAGGAGCTGGCGGGCCTCACGCTCATCGGCCACCCCGCGTCCTACTTCACCTGGCTGCCACTGCCCGACGACGTACGCGCCGACCGCCTGACCGCCACGCTCGCGCGCCGACACATCTCGGTCACCACGGCGGAGCCGTTCACCACCTCGACGCACACACCGCAGGCGATCCGCCTCGCCCTGGGCTCGACCGATCTGGATTGTCTCCGGTCGACGCTTCGCACAGTGCGCAGCGTCACCATCGAGGACGCCTACGCCTGAACTCGGGCTCCAGCGCTTCTGCCGGCAAACGAACGTGTGACGACAGGCGGCCCACACGTCCAATGGACCCATGCGATCCGGGGGTTCACGGCGACTCGACTCTTTTGCCGACTGGCTCGGGCGAGGGCCACGTAGAGCATGCGATGGTCGTCATTGGTATGGCTGAGCCCTTGCCGGACCCCGTGGACGTCGGTCTCCTCAAGGCGGACCCCAACGTGATCTCACTCGCGGCCCTTGGCTTGGTGGCAGGTCAGTCCGAGTCGGATGGCCTGTTCCGGCGTGGTTTCTATGGCTTTGTAGATGTTCCAGTCGACTCCGTTGATGCGCCGGTTGTCGTCGGCGTCGAAGACCGTGGCGGTGAAGACGGCGTCGGCGGTCTGGGAGACCACTGCGGGATCGTCTGGATCGTATGTGGTGAGGGCCTCGGACCGGGTCGGGGTGTCGGACCACTGCTGGTAGCCCAGCCAGCCGGCGCCGGTCAGGGCCGCAGCCAGGGTGAGAGCGCCGGCCAAGGCGGCGATGCGCGTGCGGGTCATGCGTTCATCCCCGCAGCTTGTGGTAGTTGGTGCGGTCCCTGTCGGTGGGCAGAGCGTGGGTGGGTACGTCGTCGATCTCCTTGGCCATCAGCGCGGGATACCAGCCGGGGCTCTTGTGGCAGAAGCCGAGAGCGTGGCCCAGCTTGTGTGCGGCCACCATCCGCCGGTAGTTGGTGTTGCCGTACCTTTTGCCGTTGTCGAGGTAGGCGCGGTTGAGGTAGAGGGTGTCGGCTCCTGGGCTCGAGGTGTAGCGGCCCAGGACGCCCTTCCAGTTCTCTCGGCTGCTGTTGATGTCCTGCCACTGGAGGTCGGCGATCGAGCTGGCGTTGTCGGGCCTGAGTTGGATCTGGGTGAGGCCGTGTGTGCTCCACGCTTTGTGCGCGTGCCGGTATGCGTCGTTGAACTTGGTCTCGTCCTCCCAGCGCACCTCCCTGCCGTCCACTGCCGACCGGCCGCGGGAGTCCTTCTGTCCGTCCATGCACTTGGCCGGAGCGGAAGCCGTGAGGACGGCCGGCGGGTGCGGCAGAGCGAGCAGGGCAGCCGCCAAGGCGGCGGTGCCCCATGCGAGTTCGGTGGGCATGAATCTCCCAGAGGACGAAAGCGGAAGATGGGCGGTTCGGTGATCGTGCCCTCGGTCGGGCGAGCGCGTTCAGCGCGTGGGCCACCCTCAAGGGGGGCAGGCTGTCGAGCAATTTGCCGAAGGTGCGCTTGTCGGCCCGGGGCGAAGGGCAGGACGGTCAGCAGGCATGCCCGGCGGGTCTGCGCCACCGCGGAAGGCGCGCTCTCAGCGAGTGGTCGGTGCTGACCGGAGCGAGGCCGAGCCCTTGAGGACGCCGTCGAGTAACGAGTGGAGCAGTGGCAACATGTGCTGATGGGGATAATCGATAGCGGCAATGAGGCCATCCAGTACGTACGGTTCCAGTCGCCTCACCGCAACAGTCGAGGCAACCACACCGGCGTCTTCGGGCTCGTCAACAATCTGGCGAGGGAGGGAAGACTCTCGGATGAACAGGAGTCCTTCCGCCGCCGCAACAACAGGTGGTACGACGCCGCGTACACCGATCCCTCGACCGTTGACCGCCGTGTCTACGACGACGAGGTGAACCCTGGCGCGGCGGCGTGGTTCAAGCCGTCAGCCACTCATCTGCTCGCTCGCGTCTCCGGTTATCTGGAGATCCTGTCCGCGCACGGCATCGCCTGCCAGGCTCTGCGGTCCGCGGACCCGGGACGGGTCATCTACGAGGACGATGTACAGATCGTGGTTGTGCCACACGCACTGAACGCAACAACTGCCCATGAGCGCACCAACACCCGGAAGTGACGCGGCGCGCGGCCAGGTCACGCGTCAGATATTGCGGTCAGCCTGGCCGCCATCCTTGCCACAGGGCTGATCTACATGCTCATCGCCCGCCCCTACGACCGCTCGCATGCCCCCGAGAACGACGCCCTTGAGATCGCCCGGCAACGCCGGGAGTGACCCGAGAGAACTGACTCGGCGCTCCTCGAAGGAGACCCCGCGCACCTGGGTCGCAGCTACCCGCCGCAGACGACCCGGCGCTGACATTCCGTCACCTCACCGCCTACGGGCTCCTCGCCGACGCTGACCACACCCAGCCGAGCAGGGCGTCTCCCGCTGCCGCCAGTCGGCAAGAATGGCCGCGCTCTCACGGGTGGAACTACTGGAGACGCGTCGCAGTGCGGACGAGGTCGGCGACGGCTCTGGATCGACTGTGTGGCGGCCAGGCGATCACGGTGGTGACTTTCGGCGCGTCCAGCACGGGCACGGCGGCGAGGTCGCCGGGCAGTTGGGCCCGGCACGACTCCGGTGAGACGGCGCAAGCCCGGCCGAGCGCGACGAGTTGCAACAACTGCGCGTGGTCACGGACCCGCGGGCCGGGCGGATAGGTGCCGTCCGGGCCGGGCCAACGTGGCAGAGGAAGCCCTGGCAGCCCGGTGATGTCGGCCATCTGCACATGGGCCCGATCGGTGAGCGGATGCCCCGCGGGCAGGACCGCAACCTGGCCCTCCGTACTGAGTTCTTCGGTGTCGAACCCGGCCGCCGAGTCGAACGGCCGGTGCAGCAGCGCCACGTCGGCCCGGCCCTCGCGTCGCTCCGCTTCGCCACGAATCGTGAACATGTCCAGCAGTGTCGGCTCCCTCACCTGGCAGTCAGGAACCGCTGCTGGGGAGACGACGGGTCCGGTGGCCGCGTACGCGTCGTCGAAGACGTTCTTGAACGCCGTCACCCTCCAGTACGCCCAGGAGCTGAGCGGCACGAACATCCTGATCAACGCCGGTTGCCCCGGCTACGTCGCGACCGACCTCAACGGCTTCCGGGGCGTGCGCACCCCCGAACAGGGCGCGGCGATCGCCATCCGGCTCGCGACGCTGCCCGACGACGGCCCGAACGGCAAGTTCTTCGAGGACGCCGGCGTAGTGCCGTGGTGATGTGCACCGGGGGGTAGGCCCCGGAGCTGGGAAACGCAGACCCCGAAAGAGTGAGTTGCTCGTCGGCGAGGGCTCGAAGCGCCGGGCGTCTGCTGGCGCTTTGCGATGGGAGGGGGGCGAGAAGGCGCTGGATACGTCGGGCCCCGCGGATCTGAGATCACAACGGCACAGCGACCGTGACGACGGAAGCCACGATGAATCCTGCCGTTGCCGCAGGGAATCTACGCCGAATCTCCTGGTGCCCCGAACGCGACCTACGTCCATTGTCAGAAGCGGTGTCGACCAACCCGCCCTAGCCTCAACTTGCCCGTTGCACCAGTCGTCACCGGCAAGAGGGGGAAGGCCATGAACGCAGTCTCGGAACCTCGTAACGTCGTTCTTGTGCATGGTGGGTTCGTCGACGGATCTGGCTGGCAGGCCGTGTACGACCTGCTGGTCGCCGATGGCCACCACGTGAGCGTGGTGCAGAACCCGACACTGTCGCTGGACGGCGATGCGACGGTCACACGGCGTGTGATCGCGGCGCAGGACGGGCCGGTGGTCCTCGTGGGCCACTCCTACGGCGGTGCGGTCATCACCGAAGCCGGGCAGGACGACAAGGTCGTCGCGCTCGTCTACATCGCGGCGTTCGCGCCGGACAAGGGCGAGTCGGTCGGCACTCTGATCGCCGACCCACCGCCCGGCGCCCCGGTCCCGCCGATCCTCCCGCCCCAGGACGGCTTCCTCCTCCTGGACGCTCAGAGGTTCCCCGAGGCTTTCGCCGGCGACCTGCCCGTGGAGCAGGCCCGGTTCATGGCCCATTCCCAGGTCCCCTGGGGCGTGGAAGCCCTCAACGGCGCAGTATCCCAGGCCGCTTGGCAGACCAAGCCCAGCTGGTACCTGGTGGCCACCGACGACCACATGATCCCGCCTCCGGCGCAGCGGGCCATGGCCGAGCGGGCAGGGGCCACTGTTGCCGAGGTCGCGGCAAGCCACTCCGTGTACCTGTCGCAGCCTGACGCGGTGGCCGATCTCATCCGGCAGGCCTTCGCCTCCTGAGCAGACCGTTAGCCCTTTGGGCCGGGCGGTTTGCCAAGGACGGCGCGTGCCTTGCGTTCAACGAGTACGGGAACGAAGTCACGCACCGGCCGCCCGGCGAAATCCTCGTGGGCCTGCACGACGGCGTCTGCGACTTCATCAGGAGTGCGCGTCGCCGTGTAGGCCTGCGAGTGGCGTTCGATGAGCGCCCGGATCGCTTCTTCCTCATGGGCGTCGATGGCCACTGCACCCCCTGAGCTGGAGGAACTCTGGTCAGCAGTCACCGGCATTCTCGCGCGCGAACGCCTCGGCGGGCTGCTCGTTGCAGCGAGCCGCCGGGTGCATAGTCGCCATTCGGCCACCCCAGTTGGGACTGCAGGGCCACGCTCATCAGGGTCATCGGCATGTCGATATCCGGCTCGTACTCCAGCCGGAGCGTCACCCAGTGGGAACCGGGCACCATGCGGACGGCAAGCCTGTCCCGCAATTCGTCCTCACGGCGGCGGAAGAAGGCCCGCACGAACGGTTGCTGATGCCGGTGTTGGTGAGTGGGCAGGATGATGGAGGGGCGGGTTCTGGTGTCATCGTCAAAGCAGGGCGTATCGGCCACGGGAAGGGACTTCCGATCTGTCGCACCTGCGGCGTGCAGTACGAGGCGCCGCGCCCCGACTGCCCGGTCTGCCTGGACGAGCGGCAATACGTGGGCTGGGAGGGCCAGCAGTGGACCACGCTGGCAAGGCTGCGGGCGGATGGGCATCGCGGTCGGCTCGATGTGGAAAGACCCGGCGTCATCGGCGTGGGTGCGGTGCCGTCGGTGGCGGTCGACCAGCGTGCGCTGCTGATCCGCTCACCGTCGGGCAACGTGCTGTGGGACTGCGTGGGTTACCTCGACGACGACCTCGCCCATGAGGTCGAGGAGCTGGGCGGGATCAGCGCGATCGCTGTCAGCCATCCGCACTTCTACGGTGTGATGACCGAGTGGGGCCGGGCCTTCGACGCTCCGGTGTACATCCATGAAGCGGACCGCGAGTGGGTGGGGCGGCCCGATCCTCTGATCAAGTACTGGGCGGGCGACACTCACCCGATCGCACCCGGCATGACCTTGATCAACGCGGGCACGCACTTCGCCGGAGGCACGGTGCTGCACTGGGCTGACGACCCCGAAGGCCGCGGCGCGCTGTTCAGCGGCGACATCTTCATGGTGGTGATGGACCGGCGCTGGGTGAGCTTCATGTACAGCATCCCCGACTTCATCCCGGGCGGAACCGTGGCTGCCGGCGAGTGAAGTGAGCGTCGGCCCATGCCTCGTAGGGGAGGTTGCATCTCATGCCGGCCGCTCGTGCCGGGCGATCTCGGTGATGCCCGGCGCCGAAGACCTCCATAGGCATCGGCGCAAACGGAGGCCAAGCAGCTCGCCCGCAGCATGAGTGCTTGCGCCAAGTCGTGCCGGTGCACTCACGGCGGGCTCGACGTCCTGGAAAGCTACAACCAGATTCCGGCCTTCGACGAGGTCTGCAGGGGCACGAAGCTCCAGACGTCAGGGCCACTCCAGTCGTCCGCAGGTGCGTTAAGAGTTGCTCCACCCGGCGGTCCCGGAATACGAGTCAAGCAGGTCCACCACGAAGACGAGGGTCGAGCCCGCCGGGATCAATGGTGACGGCGACTGATTGCCGTAGCCGAGACGTGGGGGAATGATGAGCTCGCGTCGGCCGCCGACCTTCATCCCTTTCACCCCGCGGTCCCAGCCCTTGATGACCCTGCCACCGCCCAGGGCGAACTTGAACGGCTGACCCCGGTCCCAGGAAGCGTCGAACTCCTTCCCGGTCTCGAAGGTCACCCCGACATAGTGGACCCTGACCACCATGCCCGACTTCACCTCGGCCCCGTCCCCGACGACTAGGTCCCGGACGGTCAACTCGGTAGGAGCGTCACCCTCCGGAACGTCGACCTCGGGCTTCGTCAGTTCACTCATTGCACCCTCACTGCTCTCCGTCGAATGCCCTCCGCGCGGGCCGTCCGGACGCATGGACACTCCATGCTGTAGAGACACGCTACCGAGAAAGCGGAATCCCCGGAGCGTGCCAAATCCAGCGCCACAGGTCATGAACTTGCGCAGCGCCAGTGAAAGTGTCCCTTTCTGGCCGGCATAAGGGGTTCTGCGCGACTGCATTGACGCGGGCTCCGGTGGGGAGAATCCCGGGACACGACATGCGGTGTTGGTCGTGGCGTCGAGAACCGAGGGCGGCATGGCGAACGGTGGCCGTAACGAGCGTCTTGCCGCTCTCCTGGTCGAGTCCGGCTGGAGCGCCGCTGAGCTGGCCCGGGCCGTCAACGCCCTGGGCTCGGCCCAAGGGCTGCGGCTTCGGTACGACCGCACCTCGGTGGCGCACTGGCTGTCCGGCTCCCGACCTCGCAGTCCGGTTCCCGACCTGGTGGCCGCCGCTCTGACCAGTCGCGTCGGCCACTTGATCACCGCGCAGGACACCGGGCTCGCCCAGACCTCGCAGGCCCCTGTACTGGTGAACTCCGCCCAGCCCAGGGAGATACAGATGGTGCGACGACTCCTCGATCTATGGCACGCCGACGCCGATCCACGACGCCGCGCTCTCCTCGCTCACCACGACTACCGGCTCTCCGCGCTCACGCTGCCGGCATGGCCGCCCGCCTCGCGCTCGACTGTCGAGCAGTGTGCCGAAGACGGCAGCCCGGAGCCTTCCACCGTGACCCTACGCGAGATGACCCAGACCTTCGCCCAGCTGGCCGACCAGCACGGAGGACGGCTCATCCGCCCGCTGCTCGCAACGTACTTGCGCGACACCGCCTCCCCGTACCTGGCCGCGCCCACCCCCTTGGACCCAGGGCAGCGGGAGGTGTTCACCGGCACCGCCCAACTGACCCACCTCCTGGCCGGCATGGCCGACGACAGTGGCCACCTCGGACTTGCCCAGGACTACTTCCACGGGGCTCTGCGCCTCGCGCGGGCCGTCACGGACGGCCGCCAGTACGCGATCACGCTGCGGGCCATGAGCGCGCAGGCCCTCAGGCTCGGACACGTCGCACAAGCCCTGCGTCTGGCCGACGGAGCCCTGACCACTCTCGGGCCCTGTCGTGACGGCGCGGTGCAGTCCTTCCTTCTCAGCCAGCGCGCCCACGCCCGTGCCCGGACGGGGGAGCGGCGCCTGGCCCGCGCCGATCTGCGGGCCGCGGAGACCCATCACGAGCGGGCCTCCAGTGCCTCCGGTCCCTTCAGCACGTACCCCAGGGCAGGTCTGGAGTATCAGCGGTTCCAGACCCTGAGCGCGCTCCAGGACCGAGCCCCCGCTCTCGCTGCCCTGGAAGCCAGCGTCAGGCACCGCGCAGAGGGCGAACGCAAGGCGACTGCACTGACCCACGCCCGCCTTGCCGAGGTCCACCTGAGCGCGGGACGCCTGGATGCCGCCGTCCCGCACGTCCAGGCATTCCTCGATCGCTACCCCCTGCTGCACTCCGCCCACACCGAGACCGCCCATCAGCGTCTGGACGAGGCACTGGCCCGCTTCCCCCGCCAACGCGAAGCCCTCGCTCTACGCGATCAGGCCCGTGCGGTGCTGCACCCTCTGGCCGACACCTGAGGACGTAGCACCAGGCGCGCCTGACGAGGAGCCGGGGAGGGGACCCTTTTCTGCCGGGCAGCACGCGCCGATGAAGGGAGTCTCCCCCTCACTGTGCCGCGGGGGTCTTTCCGCATGGCAACGATGGCTGGAAGCAGGAACCGGTATGGCGCTCAACGCGAAAGGATCGTTCACGGGTCACCGATTCCAGCCCCGGCCCGCGCTCTCCCGGCCTGGCGAGGGAACCCCTCACAAGCCTGACCGTCGGTTGAGCCGAATGCCGGGCTCCATCTCCGTACGCGTCAGTTCTGCTCGTCGTAGGTTCGCTGGTTGTAGCCCAGGTCCACGAGGAGTTCCTCGCTGTCGGAGCGCTGGTCCCGTGGCTGCTCCACCCGCTGGGGATCGATGGCCATCGCTCCGGTGTCGGTCCAGATCAGGTAGCCGTCGGGCGCCACCGAGCTGCGGGCCGTGTTCCGGTTGTCGGGATGAATGCAGTAGGGCACGTCGAGAACTCCCCGTCGGAAGGCTGCGACGAGCGCTTCGTCGATGTGGGAGCCGCACGCCAGCGCCGACTCGATGAGCGAGGCCGCAGCGCTCGCCAGCGGGGCGTCGTCCGGGATCCGCTCCCCGGTGCGGAGCCGTTCCTTTCGCGCGATCGCGGCCGCGCGTCGAAGAGCGGTGGCGTTCTCCTCGATGGTGGGGATGCGTACGGCCTCGGCTGAGGTTTTCACGATGAGCCGCTCGGCTCCGCCTGCGACGGCCAGGGCTGCCGCCCTCTCGTTGAGCGTGGTGGCGCCGTCGGAGGTCTCGGGGAAGAGACCCATGAACGTGTAGAGGACGACGTGCCAGTCGCAGTCCGGCAGGTACCGCCCGGCGAGGGTGCGCAGAGCGCGGAGAGCGCGCGTGTCCTGCGCGTGGTGGGTCTGCTGGGCATAGCTGAGGGAGATGTCCCGGATTCCGTGGGTACGGAAGAACATTCCCTCCAACACAGTGATAGCCAGCAGGAGTTCGGGTGGGCACAGCTGGCCGAGCATGCAGCCGCCGAAGGACTCGATGTGCGGCCTGAACACGGTGTCCCGGGATGCGGCGAGGATCTCGCAGGCTTCGGCCCAGGCGGTGACGGCGTCGCCCAGGGGCAGCGCGCTGTACGGGAGGCAGTAGGAGATCGGTCCGCCTTCGGTGAGGGCGATGCCGACGTCGAGTCCGGCTTGGACGATGTCCTGGGGCTCGGCGGATCCGTGACGTATCTGTACGGGGAAGTGGGGGGCCTGGATGCCGTCGAGTACCGCGCGTGTCTGCGAGCGGTCGGCTGTGACGACGGGGTAGCCGTTGAGGGATTCTCCGTGGCGTACGGCGGCGCGGGCGGATCCGTAGGCACCGGTGCGGGTGTAGGCGTCGACGGTGAGGGTTCCCACGCTCCAGTCGTCGGCGTCGCGTACGGCGGCGAGCCCTTCGCGCATGAGACGGGGGTCGGCGAATCCCATGCGAGGCTGGACGGTGAGGTGTTGCCGGGCCTCTGCGGTGCGGACGTAGCGGGTGAAGGACGGGCGGGCCCTGTCAGCGGCTGCTGCGCACATGAGAGTTCTCCCGTTCGTCGTTCTTGCGCGCGATCTCCTGCACGATGCGCCGAAGTTCCGCAGGCGTGTCACTGGTCTCGTCCGCTTGCTCGATGAAGGTGTATCCGGCGTCGTCGAGGCGGGCGAGGTCGTCGTCGGGCAGGTGACCGGAGGTGGTGAGCTTGCCGCCGACGGCGAAGGCCACTGCCGCGAGTTCGGGTGCCGTGCGCAGGTTGTCGGCGAGGCGGACCGCGTCGGAGACGCCGTGGCCGTTGACCGTGCTGACCAGCACGAGGTCGGGGGCCTGGGTGCGGGCTGCGTCGAGGTAGTGGGAAGCCTGTGTGCACACAGGCAGCACTTGCGTGGTGCAGCCCAGTTCCCGCAGGGCGAGATCGAGGTAGACCAGGTTCCACATGTGGCTGTCGGAGGCCACGGTGCCGACGATGATGTGCGGGGTGCTCATGTGCATTCCTTCGGTGGGGGAGTGGCGCGTTCGTCCGGGGCTCAGGTGCGGGAGCCCTGGGCGGCCGGCAGGTCGTCGAGGACCTTGAGGTCGCTGTCGCTGAGGTGGAGGTCGCCGGCGCGCGCGTTCGTGCGCAGATTGCGCAGACTCTTGGTTCCGGGGATAGGGATGACGCGCGGTCCTTGGGCGGTGATCCAGGCGAGGGCGACTTCGGCCGGGGTGCGCTCATAGCGCTGGGCGAGGGCGGTGACGGTGTCGACGAGGGCGAGGTTCGCGTCGAACTGCTGCTTCTGGAAGCGCGGCATGTGACGGCGCTGATCGTGCTGGGGCAGGTCGTCGGCACGGGTGAAGCGGCCGGTCAGGAATCCGCGGCCGAGCGGTGCGTAGGCGAGGAACGCGATCTCGTGCGCCCGGCAGTACGGCAGCACCTCGGGCAGGGCGTCGCGGGTCCAGAGCGAGAGTTCGGACTGGACGCTGGTGACGGGGTGGACGGCTGCCGCGGCCGAGATCTGCGCCGGTGTCACCTCGGACAGCCCCAAGTGCCGTACCTTCCCCTGCCGGACGGTTTCCGCGAGCGCTCCCCAGGTCTCCTCCAGGGGTACGTCGGGGTTGACGCGGTGGAGTTGGTAGAGGTCGATGTGGTCGAGGCCGAGCCGGCGCAGGCTGGCGTCGACCGACGCGCGGATGTGCTCGGGCCTGGCGTTGTTCGAGTAGGTGGGTTTGCCGTCGGTGTCGTCGTCGAGCACGAGGCCCACCTTGGTCGCGACCGTGACCGTGGCGCGGTCCATGAGTTTCAGGGCGCGGCCGACGAGTTCTTCGTTGGTGTACGGCCCGTAGACGTCGGCGGTGTCGATCAAAGTGACGCCCAGCGTCTGGGCCTGTCGCAGGACGGCGAGGGCACTGTCCTCGTCGCGTCCTTGTGGATCGTAGGCATGCGTCATGCCCATGCAGCCCAGTCCGATGCGACCGACGCTGGGGCCGCCGACGGCGAGTGAGACCCGGTCCATGTCAGAACTCCTGTCAACTTATGTACTGAATAGTGACTTTCAAGTGCATTTGGTAGATTCGTCGCTTCGTGTCACGACCGAGAGGAGAGGCGATGTCCGGCCTGCTGCTGGTTACCGATCTGACCTACGAGGCCGCCGGGCGGCGCTACTGCGACGAGGACATCGCCCTGGCGGAATGGCTGCGGGCGACATGGCCCGTGGCGATGACCAGTCCCCGGCAAGCGGCCGAACTGGTCGACCGGTTCGATGTCGCCCTGGTGCGCAACAGCGGTCCGGTGACCGGCTACCGTCGCGAGTACCAGGCGTTCCGGCGGCGCGTCGCCGAAGTCGGCACCCCGGTCTACAACCCTCTCCACGCCCGCGCGGACATGGCGGGCAAGGGATATCTGATCGACCTCACCAAGGCCGGGGCCGCTGTGGTGCCCACGGCCGACCACCTGGACGCGGCCCGCCTGCTGGCCGACGGCAACGACTGCATCCTGAAGCCTGTCGACGGCGCCGATTCGCAGGGGCTGCGTCGGGTGACCGCCGCCGATCTGGAGTCGGCCGATCTGACCGGCATGATCGTCCAGCCGCTGGTGGACTTCCGCTACGAGGTGTCGTTCGTCTTCGTCGACGAAACGTTCCACTACGCGCTCTACGCTCCCGATCCCGAGCGGCGCTGGGAGCTCGAGCCGTATGAGCCGTCCGAGCAGGATCTGCGGTTCGCCCGCTACTTCATCGACTGGAGCGGGCTCTCCCACGGCGTACAGCGGGTCGACGCCTGCCGCACCAACGGCGGGGAACTGCTGCTGATGGAGCTGGAGGACCACAATCCCTACCTTTCGCTGCTGGCTCTTCCCGCCACGACCCGGGACTCCTTCCTCTCGGATCTCACGAAATCGTTGGGGCGTCTGATGGAGGAGAGTCGGCCGGGCCTGACCGCGCAGCCGGACGAGTGAGGTCCGCATGAGCGCCGCGTCCCCACTCCAGGGCCTGCTGCTCGTCGCGGGCCAGCAGGTGCCGCACATCGTCGCCGACCACGGTCACCAGACGCTCGCCGGTGATCCGTCCCGGGAGGCGCCGCTCCTTCAGAAAGCGGGAGACGTCGAAGTAGCCTCCGGTCACCACCACGACGGGGCGAGCGCTGATCTGGGGAACGACGAGGTTCAGGCCTTGGGACGCGAGGTGGGACTTCAGCGTGTGCACGTCGTACGCGTCGGGCAGTTCGATCACTGTTGATCGGCGGTCCATCACGACGAGGGGCGGGCTGCCGCACGGTCCGATGCGGGACCCGACACGGAAGTCGTCCCGGTTGAGCCGGCACACCAGGGTCGTCCCGCCGTGCTGGGCGGCGCGGACCGCTTGCGGGTGCAGCACCTTGGCCCCGTGCTGTGCACACAGCAGTGCGCGCTCCCAGCTGACCTGTTCCAGCAGGCGGGCGTCGTCGACGAGACGCGGATCGGCGGAGAAGATGCCCTCCACGTCCGAATAGATCTCGCACTCGTCCAACTGCAGCTCCGCCGCGAGGAGAACCGCGCTGAGATCCGACGTGTTCTTGCCCAGGTAGCGCGGGTCCTCGCCCGCGCCGGCTCCCTGCCCGCCGGGCACCACGACCAGGTCATGGTTGCGCAGCGTCCTCTCCAGTCCACGGGTGTCCACGCGGATGCTGTCGACCGCGGCCGTGGTCTGGCGCAGGCCGATGTCGCCGCCGAACAGCGCCCCTGTGCGAAGGCCCGCGTCGGTGGCCGCCGCGCGGAGCAGCGCGGCGCCCTGGGAGTCCGCGAGCGTGATGGCACTTCCCGCGACCGGCGCGCCCGCGTCCGGGGCGACGTCCGTGACGAGCTCGCGCAGCTCTTCCGTGGTGCCGGGCATGCCGCTGACGACCACGACCAGGCGCTGCCCGCCGCGCACCCGTTCGGCCAGGTGCTGCGCGACCCGGCGGAAGCCTTCCGCGTCCGGGAAACTGGATCCGCCGAACTTCAGCACGTGCAGATCAGTCACGGCGAACCGCCTGCCGCGCCAACGACTCGGCGATCTGGAGCGCGTTCAGGGCCGCCCCGATGCGCAGGTTGTCCGCCACCAGCCAGAACATGGTCCGGTGCTCGTGCTCCGGGTCCTTGCGGATCCTGCCGACGTGCACCAGATCCGCCTGAGGGCTGCACCGAGGTGTCGGGGGCCCGTCACTCCACACCCGTACCTCGCAGGCCGTGGCCAGCAGCTTGCCGACCTCGTCGGCGGAGGCCGGGGTGGCACATTCCACCACTACGGACTCGGCATGGCCGTTGACCACGGGAACGCGCACACAGGTCGCGGTCAGATCCAGTTCCGGCAGTTGCAGAATTCGCCTGGCCTCCTGGCGCATCTTCCGTTCCTCCAGCGTCCACCCGTCGTCGAGCAGTTCGTCGATCAGCGGGACGACGTTGAAGGCGAGCGGCGGGTCGAACACATCGGCCGGCGCCTCGGCACCGGGATCGTCCAGAGCCTGCCGAGAACCGTCGAGGAGTTCCTGGGTGCCGGCGTGGCCACGCCCTGAAGCCGCCTGGTAGGTGCTGACGGTGACCCGGGTGAGGCCGTAGTTCTCGTGGAGGGGCTGAAGGAGTCGCACCAGGGGGATGGTGGAGCAGTTCGGGTTGGCGATGATGCCGCTCGTCGGCAGGCGCCGCAGAGCTCCTGCGTTGACCTGGGGCACGACCAGGTGCGCGTCCGGTCGCATCCGGAAGGCGTTGCTGTTGTCGACCACGAGGCATCCGCTGGCCGCCGCGCGCGGCGCGTGCGTGGCGCTCGCCTCGGTCCCGGCCGAGAAGAACGCCAGATCACGCCCGGTGAAGTCGTACTCTGCGAGATCGTGGACCGTCAGCAGGTCCGCTCCCATCCGTACGGTGTCACCGGCGGAGCGCGCGGACGCCACCAGCTCGACATCACGGGCCGGAAACCCGCGGGCACTCATCAGCTCGAGGAACGTGCGACCCACAGCGCCGGTGGCACCTACCACGGTCACCCGCGGACGGGCGAGGCGATCAGGAGTCATGTGAACTCCCTGTGCCCGCCCCGATATCGAGTACATCGTCGTGTTGCATCACCGCTGACGGCCCGAAGGCGGGGGCTTCGGCGTACTGCGCGTAAGTCAGGACGTTCAGGCTGTCGTCATGAACAGCCGCGCTCTGGTCGTTCCGCTTGCTCGACAAGTCGCACTCCGATCTCGGGCCCGCCTCTCTCCGCGGGCACGCTGAATCCTCTGGTGCCCCGACATATGGAGTGTGTGCGACCGTAACGGCGTGAATGCGTGCGTGCGTTGAACGGTTGCGCGCTTGTGAACCACTGCGCGGCTCGCTCCCTCGCGCGCCTCGCCTCTCCCGAGGGAGGCGTCCGCTGAGCGCCGACCTGGCCGGACGGGCCGCGCTCCAGCACACTCGGGATCAGCGACTCCCTCATGCTTCGGCTCGAACGCCGCGGGGCGTCAACACCGCCCAGCAGGGCGGGTGGTGTCCAGTTGCGGCGGGTCGTGCCTGCCTCCGCTGTCGCTGCGCCAAGGGCTGTCCCGTCAGCGCGCGTCGAGAGGGGCGTGCACGTTTGCGCTCCGCCCGCGGTCCATAGCGCACATCCCCAGGACGGTGGCCCCGGTCAAGGACTCGCCCGATCTTCGGTCACTCTTCCGAGGTCGCTCCTTGCAGCGGAACGGAGCCCAGGAACCTGGCGGCGAAGCTCGCCAACTGCTGCCGCATGCTTTCCCGCGAAATGTGCTGTTCTCCGACCAGGTGCTCGACGAGGTCGGCTCGTGTCGCGGCGAGCAGGGCGTGAGCGGTGAAGTCGCTGTCGGTCATGCCGGGGATCTGCTCCAGTACGGCTTGGAGCAGGCTGCGCCACCGCTCGTAGTGCTCCGCTTGGTACGGGCTGCTGCTCCCGCTGTCCTCCAGGGCCAGTGCGAGGCGCCGGTTGTCGAGCTTGAAGCACAGGACGGCATCGAGCAGGGCAGGTACGCGATCCTGCGGTGGGGTCGTGGGCCCCAGGGGCGGTGGGCCGCTCTCGACGGCCTGCCTGACCGGTTCGAGCCGTGCCTCGTACAGCGCGCGGAGCAGCCCGGCGCGATCGCCGAAGGCCCGGAAGAGCGTGCCCTTGCCGACGCCGGCCGCAGCCGCGACGTCGGCCATGGTCACGTCCTCGGGACTTTCACGGCGGGTGAAGAGGGCGTCGGCAGCGGCGAGCACGGCCTCCCGGTTCCGGATGGCGTCCTTGCGGGACGACTGGCGTTCGGGCATGCCGCTCTCCTTGTTTGCAAAACGGACCCGTGGTCCATATCGTTGAAGCGGACCCAGGGTCCGTATCTTATGACTTGAGGATACCCATGTCCGCACCGACGTCCCCGGCGGATCTGTACCGCCACAGTCTGCGACTGCTGCTCGACAAGGACATTTCCGCGTGGGTCGACCTGTGGGCCGATGACGGCCTCATGGAGTTCCCCTTCGCTCCCGACGGCTGGCCCCGGCGTCTGGAGGGCAAGGAGGCCGTCGCCGCCTACATGCGCCACTATCCCGACCACATCGACCTGCATGACTTCCCTGACCTGCGGATTCACCAGACCACCGATCCACGGACCATCGTGGTCGAGATGCGCGGTGTCGGCCGCTTGGTGGAGAGCGATGCCCCCTTCGACATGACCTACATCGCCGTCGTGACCGTCCAAGACGGGCACATCACCTCCTACCGCGACTACTGGAACCCCCTCGCCGTCCAGGAACCCGCCGCCGATTTCACCGGGAGCAACCGATGACCATCGCCGGCACCACACTCGTCATCGGCGCCACCGGCACCACCGGAAGCCGCACCGCCGCACAGTTGTCGGCCGCGGGCCACCGCGTCAGAGCCGCCAGCCGCCGGGCGACCCCGGTCGCCGGCGCCGAGCCGGTCCCCTTCGACTGGTACGACCCCGCCACCTACGCGACCGCCCTCGACGGGGTCGACCGCGTCTACCTCATCCCGCCCCTGGGCGACTCCGACCCCGCGGCGACCATGCTGCCGTTCCTCCACCAGGCCCGCAGCGCCGGCGTGGACCGCGCAGTGCTGCTGAGTTCCTCGGCCATCACCGAGGACAGTCCGGCGCTGGGAGCGGTGCACCGGGCTCTGCCCGATCTGTTCGAGCAGTGGGCGGTACTACGGCCCTCGTGGTTCATGCAGAACTTCACCGGCACACACGCGCACGCTCGCAGCATCCGCGACGAGGGCATCATCTGGACCGCGGCCGGAAGCGGCCGGGTCGGCTTCGTCGACGCCGAGGACATCGCGGCCGTCGCCTTGCGCGCTCTGACCGACGAGCAAGCCCCCAACGCCGATCTCCTCCTCACGGGACCCGAGGCACTCGGCTACGACGACATCGCCGCGATCATGGGCGAGGTCACCGGTCGGCCCGTGCTCCACCGCCGTCTGTCCTACGAGCAGATGCGCGATCGCCTCACGACGGAGGTGCCGGTGGAGTTCGCCGCAATGCTGGCCGACATGGACCGTGCCATCGCCGGAGGGGCGGAGGATCGCATCACCGACACCGTCCACCGCCTCACCGGTCGGCCCCCGCGCGCCTTCCGGTCCGTCCTTGAGAGGGAGATGCCGTGCAGCAGGTGAAGTTCCAGGGCGATCAGTAGTTCTGGTTCAAGACCCTGCGGAACCTCGGCCCGGCCGTCTACGGCGGTTCGGACTCGGTGAAGTCGTAGCAACCGCCTCCCAGATCACCTCCGGCGACTGCGACGGGTGGTACGACGCCTGTCGGTCCACCGCCAAGCGTCTGGACAGCCGAAGCCCGTGCACGCCACCCCAGAAAGGCATACGGCGGCGGGGTAACCCCGGCAGTCGAAGCGGGCATACCCGCCCTGGTGCCGGCGCACCACTGCCGGAGACCGAGGAAACGCCAAGTGGCCCTTGAATTAACGGAAACTCACGGAATCCATAACGCTAAAGATTTCCTCTCGGATCCTTCTGATTGACGACTGATCCGTTCCTTTTTGCACAACGGCGTCTCTATCCTGATCGTGCTTCGCCAAGAGGGCGTGGCGGCCGCCGACGCACCCGGGGAGGGGCGCGGAAAGCGGTTTGTTGGGGGGTGCGGAGAAATTCGTCTCGCCACCCTGGTGTCCGCATGATGAAAGCCGAGGAATTCCCGTGAGACGTACGACTTCCGTTCTGCTGTCCCTGAGCGCCCTGGCGGCGGTCACCGGTCTGACCGTTCCCTCTGCGGTCGCCGCCCCGGCGGCCGATCGGCCGGCCGTCCCCGCCGGCTGGGAGGCGGTGGACGCGTCCGAACTGGCACGCGCGACGGACGGGGCGGACGCCCGGAGGGCCCCGCGCGCCGCTGCCGAACCCGAGCAGCTGGCCCTGCAGTCGGTCCGCAACAACCGCTTCGTGGCGACCGAGGTGAACTACCCGGCCCCGAACACCGGTGTGCAGCGCGCCCGCTCCGCCGCAGTCGGCGGATCCTGGGAGAGCTTCGCCTTCGAGTGGGACGAGGCCACCCAGACCTACGCGCTGCGCTCCCTCGCGAACAACCGCTACGTGGCCGTGGAGAAGAACTACGCGGGCAGCGCGCAGAACATCCTGCGCGCTCGCTCCACGAGCGTGGGCGGCTGGGAGCGGTTCGTCCTGTACTACAACGCGGAACTGGACCGCTATGCGCTCCAGTCCACGCTGAACGGTCTCTTCGTCACCATGGAGAACAGCTACACCGGCTCGCTCCAGTACGCGCTGCGCGCCCGCTCCGCCGAGGTCTCGGGTTCGTGGGAGCAGTTCGCCCTCTACAGCATCGGCGCCTGACCTCGCCCGACAGTTCGCAGGCATTGAGCCCCAGTCGCGCGGCGACGGCGGCCGAGCCGGGCAGGGGCCCGTGGTCCTCGACCATCCGCAGCGCGTGGTCGATCTTGACGTGCGCGATCCACACGTCGGCGGTCCCGTCGCTGCCGCGCACTTCGATGTCGTACGCCTGACGCACGTCAGACCCGCGCGATGGTGGCAGCGGGTCTGACGTGTGCCACCACGAGAGACGCGGTTCCCCGGCGAAACGACCGCTGCGGTCCTGGCAGGGTCTCGGGGTTGTCGCGTAGCTGGCCGTCGCGGAGCTGTCCAGGGTGCGGAAACTGCGTGGCTGCGTAGTGAGCGGTGCCGGTATCGTCCGGTCTCGCGACCCGCCCTACGGCGGCCTACGTCCAGAGAGCGATCCAGATGACCAGCCAGCAAGCAACGACGACCCTGTGGCGGCCCACCGGCCCCAAGGAGCTGGAGCTGGTTCGGGAGCTGAACTGGCGTGCCTGGCCGCCCCGGCTGCCGGAGCAGCCGATCTTCTATCCGGTTTTCAACGAGGACTACGCGGTCAGGATCGCGCGGGACTGGAACGTGAAGCACGACGGCGCCGGATTCGTCACTCGTTTCGAGGTGGAGACGGAGTTCTTGAGCCGGTATCCGGTCCAGCAGGCCGGCGGGCGGACCATCCTCGAGCTCTGGGTTCCCGCCGAGGAGCTGGACGACTTCAACGCTCACATTGTCGGTGCAATCAAGGTGGTCCACGAGTTCCGCTGAGACTGGGCAGCCGTCGGAGCCGTCCTGGACAGCAGCCCCTTGTCGGCATACACGTGAACGTACCCACCCGGTACGAAGAAAAGGGACCGTTCCTGTTGCGCTGATCAGTTGCCGGTCACCCGCTGAAAGATCTCGGAGAACTCGCCGTTCTCGATCAGTCCGGCGATGACGTCGGTCATGCTCTCGATGCCGGGATCCCTGACGATCAGGCCGTCCGAGACCCAGAAATACCGGCCCCCGAGGGCCTCGTCGGTCCCTGTCCAGAGTCTCATCAGGCGCTCGACCTCGGCGATGGTGAACACGGTCGCGGTCCAACGAGATCCATCGCTCAGGGTCACGAAAACATCGACGTTGCAGATCTCGTCCAGGTCCTCGCCGGCGCTGGGCAGGAACGACGCCTGGAAGCCGTCCTTGCGGACCCGATACCAGGGTTCGTCCCACCCGCGCTCGTCCGGCTCGGACGATGTGCTGTGACTCATCGCGCGAGTGTCCCCGGGTGGGGCATCGTTCTCAACCGAGATCCGGACGCGGCATGAGGCACGCGGCCCGGCGTGCCTCCCCCGTTCGTCGCCGTTACCCCGGATGGGTCAGCCATCCCGAAGTCGGTGACCAGGCGGGACAAGGCACCCCGAACACCTCCCGTGAACCCCGTGCGCAGGCGCGTTGTCGCTGCCCGGCGCACCATGGAAAGGCGGCACGGGAACCAGGAGGGACGGGAGCGGCACAGGTGGGCGTAGAGCGCGAAGACGGCAGCGCGGGCGTCGACGACGCCGAGCTGCGCCAGCTCCAAGCCCTCAACCGGATGCCGGGCCCCTCCGGGGAGGTCCCCACCGGCACCGCTCCGCGCCCCCGCAACCGTGACGCCGAACTACTGGTCACCGGGCACGCCCTCGCCCAGGTCACCTCACTGGGGGAAGCCCTCGACCTCGTCGCCCAGCTCGCAGGCCCCCACTTGCCACTCGGCGCGCAGGCCGTCTTCCGCGCCGACCGCGAGGTGCTGCACTGCGTCGGCAACGTCGGCCTGCACGACGAGGACGACACCCATCGCATGCTGCGACTGCCCCTGGACTCCGTGCACCCGGCCACCCAGGTGGCCCGCACCGGCCGCCCGGTCTTCCTCGCTTCCCCCGAGGAGTTCCAGGAGCGCTTCCCGGTCGGCTGGCAGCTCTCCGACCGCGACAGTCATCGCACCTGGGCCTTCCTGCCGCTCTCCACGTACGGGCAGCTCACCGGCGTGTGGATGGCCGCCTTCGACGCCCCCACCCCGCTCACCGACGAACGCGGCACCTTCCTGCTGACCGTGGCGCGCCTGCTGGGCCAGAGCATCGAGCAGACCTACGACGGACAGGCCGACCGTGCCCTCTCGCAGAGCCTGCGCAGCAGCATGAGCCGCATCGGTCCCGGCGTCGACGGCCTCACCCTCGCCGCCCGCTACGTTCCCACCGGCGGCGGCCTCATGGTCGGCGGAGACTGGTTCGACAGCATCACCCTGCCCAGCGGCCGTCTCGGCCTGGTCATCGGCGACGTCCAGGGCCACGACGTGCACGCCGCCGGGCTCATGTCGCAACTGCGCACCGCGATCCACGCATACGCGGCCGAGGGGCACGGCCCCGACGCCGTACTGGTGCGGGCCTCCCACTTCCTGAACTCTCTCGGCGAGGGCCGCTTCGCCACCTGTATCTATCTGGAGGCCGACCCCGCCACCGGCACGCTGCGCATCGCCCGCGCCGGACACCCGCACCCCGTGCTGCGGCTGCCGGACGGCACCAGCTTGCTCAAGCACGTACGCGGGGGACTACCGCTCGGCCTCGACCTCGGCGAGGACAACTACCCGGTCAGTGTCGTCACCCTGCGCGCCGACGAGATTCTCATGCTGTGCACCGACGGCCTCATCGAATCCGGCGGCCACGACATGTACTCGGGGTGGCTCCGTGTGCGCGACGCCCTCGCCCCCGGCACCCCCGACGACCTCGACGCCATCGCCGACCGGCTGATGAACGCCGTCGTCGACGCACCGGCCACCGCCTCGGGCGAACGGCCTGCGGGCTCCTCGTTCACCGAGGACGACATCGCCTTGCTGCTCCTGCGCCGCGACCCCTCAGGCGCGCGGGCCGTGCGCTCCGGGCGGCACCTGCGCTTCACCCTCGAACAGGACGAGGCGCAAGGTCTCGCCGACGCCCGCATCGAATTCCAGGGACTCCTCCACGACTGGACGCGCCCCGAGCAGGTCGACACCGTCCTGCTGCTGGTCTCCGAACTCCTCGGCAACGTCCTCGTGCACACCGAACAGGCCGCCACCCTGCGCGCCGACATCAGCGGCGCCCGAGGCGCGCGCCGGCTGCGCGTGGAGGTCACCGACCGTAGCGACGATGTTCCGCACCGCCGAGCACCGGGAGAACTCTCCTCCTCCGGCCGCGGCCTGCTCCTGCTGGACCTGCTGGCGCAACGGTGGAACATCCGCCCCGAGCCGGAGGGCAAGACGGTGTGGTTCGAGGTCGACGAAGACGGCCCGGACGAGCCCTGACACCGCGCGGTGGCCGGGAGCGCGGGCTGCGGCACCTCGGTCGCCGGACCTCTGGAACAGCTCAAACCGCCCATGCAGCGGGGGGGGTATCCCGCATCATGGAGTGATGATCATCAAGTCCAAGCGTGAACTGAACGTCCTCGTCCTGCGTGACGCCGACCGCATCGCCGACGCCGTCCACCATGCCCTCCGTAATGCCTCCGACTCCGAACGGCCGGGCCTGGAGCGGGCCGCCGCCCTCATCGCGGAACAGGCGGCCGCGAGCGAGGCGGGGGTGCGCGGGCGCTGGGTGCGCGATCAGTTGGCGGCGGCGGGGTACGAAGGGCCCGCCGACACGGTTCAGGCGATCAAGATTCTCCGTCGGGCCCAGCCGTCGTTGAGTCTTTACGGGGCTGTGCAGTTGGCCAAGGACGCGGCGAAATAGGGGGCCGGGCAGCTGGAGATGGTGGCGGCGCTGTCCATCGTCCTCCTCACGCGCTGGCAGAACCCGGAACAGCAGCTCAGTGCCCTGAGGTCGCGGCGTGCCCGGATCTTCTCCGCGTCGCGGGCCGTAGCCTGACTGTCTCGTCCGGTCCTTGCTGAGAGTCAGGGTCCGCGGGGCCACCGCACGAACACCTCCCGGGACGGATTCACCATCGCCATGGGCAACACCTGGATCACGCGCGCCGAAACCAGCGCCGACATCACCGCCATCCGCGACATCAACCTCGCAGCCTTCCCGACCCCTGCCGAGGCCGACCTCGTCGACAGCCTGCGTGCGGACCCGACCGCCTGGATCGCGGGGTGCTCCCTCGTAGCAACGGACGAGAGTGACCGCCCGGTGGCGCACGCACTGCTGACTCGCTGCCACATCGACTCCACTCCGGCCCTCTGCCTGGCCCCGTGCGCCGTCCGACCGGAGCAGCAACGAGCGGGTGCCGGCACCGCGGCGATCCATGCGGCCTTGGCCGCAGCCCGGTCCATGGGAGAGCACCACGTGGTGGTTCTCGGACACCCGGCGTACTACCCCCGGTTCGGGTTCACCCGCGCCTCGACCCACGGCATCGGCTTGTCCATCGACGTTCCCGATGACGCTCTGATGGCACTCAGCCTCGACGCCGAGCATCCCCTCCCCAGCGGAACGGTCCGCTACGCCGCCGCGTTCGGGATCTGATCTCTTTTCTTTGGCGCGGGCCGAACCAGGTGCAGCGCGGGCACCGTTCGCCTATCGCGAAGCGCTCTCCCGTGGCCAATACCGGAAACGGAATTCCGCCCTCTGGGGTAGTTCAGGGCATCACCTGAAAAGCCGGGGCGACTGGTGGGTCGGACGGGTGGGCTGCCCGCTCCCGTTGGCGCCGGGTGGGTCGAAGTCGAGCGTCTCCTGAGCAGTCGGCCGGGCACCGGCTGGACAGGGGTGGGTGCTTGGTTCTGGTGGCCAGTTGGGCCCGCTGCGTGGGTCTCGTCGTCAGTGGCCGGGTGACGTCAGAGTGCGGCGTCGCCGGCGGTGGCCGGGCCTCCGGTTCGTGCGGTCGGTCGGCGTTGTATCTGGTGAGGTCGATCAGGCCGGGGAGTCTGATCTGAAGATCTTCCGTAGTTTTTGTGTGGTCGTTGTGGTGGTGGGGTGGGTATGCCGTGTGCAGTTTTTTGTTGGTGGGGTGAGTGTGTGGATTGTGGTGGGTGTTGGGGGCGGTTTATTTTGCT